>DASRRU010000176.1:0-12125 GCA_035656795.1 Phenylobacterium sp.
CTGCCGAAACGGGTGATCGTCGGCCGCCCGGTAACCTTCGCCGGCGGCAGCCCGGACGAGGCCCTGGCGCTGTCGCGCTATGAGGCGGCCTTCGCCCGGCTGGGGTTCGCCGAAATCCTCTACGCCTATGAGCCGGTGGGCGCGGCCTTCTTCTTCGCCCGCGAGCTGGACCATGACGCCACGGTGCTTGTGGGCGACTTCGGTGGCGGCACCTCCGACTTCTCGATCATCCGCTTCGAGCGTGAAGCCGGGGAGATCCGCAGTCATCCCCTGGGCCGCTCCGGCTTCGGCGTGGCGGGCGACGCCTTCGACTACCGGATCATCGACCAGCTGGTCTCCCCGGCGCTCGGCAAGGGATCGAGCTACCTGAGCTTCGGCAAGACCCTGCCGATTCCCAACCGCTACTATTCCGCCTTCGCCCGCTGGGACCAGTTGGCCCTGATGCGCGCCAGCCGCGACATGCGCGAGATCCGCGCCCTGGTCCGCGAGGCCGTCGAGCCGGAGAAGATCGAGCGCCTGGTGGAGACCCTGGACGAGAACTACGGCTACCAGCTCTACCGCTCGGTCTCGCGGCTCAAGGAGGCCCTGTCGGCGGACGAGGCGGCCCTGTTCGAGTTCGAGGCCGGGTCGATCTCTCTGAAGGGCGGTGTGCGCCGCGCGACCTTCGAGGGCTGGATCGCGCCGGAGCTGGCGCTGATCGAAAAGGCCGTGGACGAGGCGCTGGTGAACGCCAGGCTGACGGCCGGCGACGTCGACCGCGTCTTCTTGACCGGCGGCTCATCGCTGGTGCCGGCGGTGCGCGCCATTTTCCATCGCCGCTTCGACGCGTCGAAGATCGAGACCGGGGCCGAGCTGGAATCCATCGCCTCCGGTCTGGCCCTGATGGGCCGCGAGCGCGACCTTTCCCGCTGGACCATGCGATCTTCGGAGGCCTCATGACCGCCTTCATCGCGCTGCTCCGGGCCGTCAATGTCGGCGGCACGGGTAAGCTGCCCATGGCCGACCTCAAGGCGCTCTGCGAAGCCGCCGGCTTCGAAAAGGTGCGGACCTATATCGCCAGCGGCAACGTGGTCTTCGAAAGCAATCGCACGGAAAACCAGGTCAAGGCCGCCCTGGAAAAAGCGCTGCACGACTATGCGGGCAAGCCGGTGGGCGTCTGTGTCCGCACCGCAGCCGAGATGGCCGCCGTGCGCGACAGTGACCCGTTCCCCAAAGCCCCACGCAACCGCACCATGGCGATCTTCCTGGACCATCCTCCGCCGCCAGACGCCCTCGACCACGCCGTGGGCCAGGCGGGTGAGCAGATGGCGCTGGGCCTTCGCGAGATCTACGTCCTCTATGACGAGGGGATGGCGCAATCGAAGCTGCGCATTCCGACGGCCAAGACCGGCACGGCGCGCAATCTCAACACCGTGGCCAAGCTCGCCGCCATGGCCGCAGGGCTGGACCAGCCTTAGGGCCGGCTCAGTTCGTCAGGGAGGGCGAATCCAGGTCCAGCTTGTCGACCGCGATGACCTCCAGGTCCGGCCGCTTGGCCTTCAGCGCCGCGGCGAACGCCTTGGCGTCGCCGGCGATGATCACGCTGGCCTTGGCGGGGTCCATCACGCGGGCGGCGAAGGCCTGCGCCTGGGCCGGGGTCACCGCCTCGACGCGAGTGGTGTAGCGGGTGATTTCGTCCAACGGCACGCCGTAGAGGGCGAGGTTGCCGAGGGTGTCGGCCAGGCCGCCGGTGGTGGCGAGCCTGCGGCCATAGCTTCCCACCAGGTTGGCCTTGCGCGCGGTCAGCTCGTCGGCGCTGGCCGGCGCGGTTCCCAGCGAGGTCATCTGCTCGACCATCAGGTCCAGCACCTGCGGCGCGGTCTCGTTCTTGGTCTGGGCCGCCGCGCGGAACGAGCCGGTGGTCCGGTTGGCCGAGAGGTTCGAGGACGCGCCATATGACAGGCCCCGCTTCACCCGGATCTCCAGGTTCAGCCGCGAGGAATAGCCGCCGCCCAGCAAGGTGTTGGCGACGATGCCGGAATAGTAGTCCGGGTCGCTGCGCGCGATGCTGCTCTTGGCCAGATTCACCGCCGCCTGGCCGGCGCCGGGCAGGTCGATGAGCACGACCCGGGGCTTGGCCTGTGGCGTGATGACCGGCGGGGGCGTCAGGGGCGCGGAAGGCTTGGCCCAGCCGCCGAAGGCCTTCTCGGCCAGCGCGAATCCCTGCTCGGCGGTAATGTCGCCGGTCAGCACCAGGACGGCGTTGTCGGGCCGGTACCAGGCCGCATGCAGGGCGGCGAGGTCCGCAGGCTTCAGCCTGGCGATGGAGCCCGGCGTGCCGTTGGCCACATGGCCGAAGGGCGTCCCGCCGAACACGATGGGCGCCGCCGCCAAGGCCGAGACCTGGCCCGGTTCCTGATAGGCGACCCGCAGGCCGTCCAGGCTCTGCGCCCGCTGGCGCTCCAGCTCATCGGCCGCGAAGGCCGGGTGCGTGGCCACGTCGGCCATGACCGCCATGCCCGTGTCGAGCCTGTCGGGCATCATGTTCAGGGTGACCGAGCTGGCCTCCAGGCTGGCGCCGGATTCCAGGGTGGCGCCGAGCGCCTCGGTCTGGCTGGCGATGGCGCGGGCCGAGCGGGTTCTGGTGCCCTCAGTCAGCATGTCGGCGGTCATGCCGGCGACGCCGGACAGGCCGGGCGGATCGGCCCAGCCGCCGGTCCTGATGGTCAGGTCGGCGGTCACCAGCGGCAGGTCGGAGGAATGCGCGACCACGACGCGCAGGCCGTTGGCCAGGGTCTTTTCCACCGGCCTCGGCAGGACCGGGGCGACGGGCGCGCCGATCGGCGGCGGCGCCTGGCGCTGGCCTTCTGGCGCGAGGGTGAAGACCGGACCCGTGTAGGTCGCGACCATCTTCGGCGGCGCCGGCGGCGCGGGCGGGACCTCGCCCTTCGGCCGCGCGCTTTCCGGGCGGTAGCGGATGGTCATCCTCACTTGTGGATCCAGGTACTTCCTGGCCACCCGCTGGACGTCGGCGGCGGTGACGCCTTGCAGGTCGGCGAGTTCGGTATTGGCCCTGGCGGCGTTTCCGTCGATGCGCAGGGCATACCCCAGGGCGAAGCCGCGGCCGTCGATGGTTTCGCGTTCGCGCAGCTTGCCGGTGATCAGCTGGGCCTTGGCGGTCGCCAGCTCCGCAGCGCTCGGCGGGGCGTCGCGCAGGCGCTGCACCTGGGCCAGCAGGGCGGCCTCGCCCTCCGCCAGGGAGTGGCCCGAGGACATGATCGCGCCGACCGCGAAGTTGCCGGGCTGGGCCGGCAGGTCGGCGTTGGAGTAGATCTCGACGGCGATCTGCTTCTCATAGACCAGGCTGTCGTAGAGCCGCGAGGACTTGCCGGCCGACAGGATGGCGTCGAGCATCTTCAACGCCGGGGCGTCCGGATCGGAGGCCTTTGCGCCCAGCCAGGTGATCGCCACCGCCGGCAGCGGCACATTGGGGCCATAGCCCTCATAGACGCCGGGCTTGGTGCGGCGGGGTTCGACCGCGGTGACCCGCTTGATCGGCGTGGCGGGGTCCTTGAGGGGTGCGAGGTACTTGTCGATCCAGGCGTTGAGCTGCGCCTCGTCGAAGTTGCCGACCACGATCAGGGCGGCGTTGTCAGGGCGGTAATAGGCCTCGTGGAAAGCGCGCACGTCGTCGATGGTGGCGGCGTCCAGCTCCTCGATCGAGCCGATGCCGGGGCGATGGTAGGGGTGGGTCGTGTAGGTCGCCTGCGGCAGGTAGAGGCTGAACAGGCGGCCATAGGGCGAGGCCAGCACCCGCTGGCGCAGCTCCTCCTTCACCACGTCGCGCTCGGACTTGAAGTTGGCCTCGTCGATGACCAGCGAGCCCATCCGTTCGCTCTCGGCCCAGATCAGCTGCTGCAGGTGACTGGCGGGCACGACCTCGTAGTAGTTGGTGTAGTCGTCCGCGGTGGAGGCGTTGTTCAGGCCGCCAACGTCCTCGGTCAGCCGATCGAAGCTCTCGGCCGGCAGGTCCTTTGTGGCCTTGAACATCATGTGTTCGAAGAGGTGGGCGAAGCCGGAGCGCCCGGCCGGGTCGTCCTTCGATCCCACGCCGTACCAGACCTGCACCGTCACGTTCGGCGTCGCACGGTCCAGCGAGGTGTAGACCTGCAGGCCGTTGGGCAGCGTGCGCTGGTGATAGACGATCGGCGGGACCACGCTGGCCGGGGCAGATGCGGCCGGCGCGGCGAAGGCCAGGGTCAGGCTGAGGGCCAGGAGGCCAAGGATCTTGTGGGACATTCGGAGCTTCCGGACGTGAGCAGCCGCCATCCTTAGCACCGGCGCAGGCCTGGGGAAGCTTACGGCTTGGTCATGCGCCACCCACGCCGGTTTTTCCCAAGGGCCATACCGGTTTCGCGAAACGCGCAGACCGGGCGCCATGAACTCGATCGGGGCCGCATTGAGTGAGGCGGCAGCGCTACGAGACCACCGGCGCCGCTCGCGTCCATGGGTCCCGGACAGGCACTGCGCGCTTTCCGGGATGACACCGGAAGTCAGACGACGTCCCCCCAGTCCAGTCGGCGGGCAAGCGCATAGGCCGCCTTGTCCCGCTTGCCGACCAAGCGCTGTTCGACCTGCCCATCGAGCCCGCAGAGTTTCAGCGCGATGCCCGGCTTGCCTGTCCGCGGCGGGGCCAGCACCCGCGGTCCCGGCGGCCCGGCCGCGATCCCGGGGCGCGCGGCGATCAGGTAGCTGAACCGCTCGTCCTCGAACGGCACCTCCGCGCCCTTGGCCAGGCGATGGTCGCGGCTGCGCGGCAGGCGGATGCTGAAATGACACCAGTCCTGGCCGGTGAGCGGGCAGGCGGCGTCGTGCGGGCAGGGCGCCAGGATGGCCGCGCCATCGGCGATCAGCATTTCACGCGCCGCCAGGATGCGGGCGTAGCCAGCCGGCGTCCCAGGCTCGATCAGCGCCAAAATGCCTTCACAGGCGGACCATAGTTCGCCAATGGCCGAGAGTTGCTCGTCCGGAGGGATCTCGGCCAGGGCGTAGCTGGCCACGACCAGGTCGGCCTTGGGCCAGGAACCGGCCACGGTGAGGTCGGCGCGGCGCGCCTCGGCGGAGCGAAGGACCGGGGGGCCACCCGCCGCGAGTTGAACGGCCAGCTCAAGGAAGGGCGGGCTGGCGTCGAGCCATGTAAGCGACGCTAGCCCGGGCCAGGTCTCTATGACCGCCCAGCTCGCCGCCCCGGTCCCCGCGCCCGCGTCCAGCAGCCGGCTCGGGGCAAAGCCCGGCGCCCTCGCCGCGGTCTCGGCGAACACCTTGGCGCAGGCGGCGTAGGTGGCGGGCAGGCGGGTCAGCGCATAAGCCAGCGCGTCGTCGGCCTCGCGGATCACGCCGGACGACGGGCGACCCGCGCGATAGGCCAACGACGTCCGCGCGGCGCGTTCGGCGAGGCCCTTGCGCGGCACGCCCTCCAGAGCGCGGTCCAGCGCCGCGCGCAGGGCCGCGGGCAGGTCCGGCGTCATGCCGCAGGTTTCGCAGGGGCTCTGGCCGTGGCCTCGCGGCGCAGCGCCAGCAGCGCCATGGGCACATCGTGGCGCATGGCTATGCGGGCTACCCAGCCGGGCACGGCGAAGGGCGCGGCGACGTGCGCCTCATAGGTCACGCGCACCACGTCACCGTGCTGGGCCAGCCGCCATTCCCCCTCCAGCACCTTCAGGTCGCCGTCGGTGCGGTGGAAGACCATGCCATTCGGGGGGTCGAAGTCCTCGCGGTAAACCGTGCGCACCGGGGGCGCTAAGGTCATCTTGGTGACCTCCTCGCGGATGTCCCACCGGCCCTGCGGATCGCGCTCGACGATGCGGCAGCTCTTCAGATTGGCGACCATCTTCGTCGCCAGGTCGCAGTCGGTCATCACGCTCCAGACCACCGCCTGTGGCGCGGCCACGTCGATGGCGGCCAGGATCACTCCGGACGACCCGTCGGCGCCGGGTTTGACCTCGACATAGGGCCGCCCTCGCTCCAGCGCCGCTTGCGCCCGATCCGGCAGCTCCGCGGCGTACGCCGGAGCTGCGCCAAGAATGGCTCCCACCGCGGCGATGATGAAGATCTTTCGCATCTCGCCTACGGCCTGCCGGGGCGCCGCGCCTAGGCGCCCGCCGGAGCCTTCAGGAGCTCGTCCAGCACCCCCGGATTGGCCAACGCGCCCGGATCGCCGAGGTTGGCGACATCGCCGGCGGCGAGCTTGCGCAGCACGCGCCGCGAGAGGTGGCCGGCCTTGGTCCTTGGCAGCTCGGAGACGAAGCGGAGCTGTCCTGGAACCGCCGCCGGCCCCACCTCGCGACGCACCAGCCCCTTCAGCTCGGCCTCCAGGATGTCGGTCGCCGCCGTGTCAGGCGACAGGACCACGTAGGCGTGGACGCCGTCCGTCCCGGCCACGCAGGCGCTTTCCAGCACGCCGTCAAAGGACTCCAGGATCTGTTCGATCTCGCCTGCAGGCACCTTGTGGCCGCCGACGATGATGACATCCGGGGCGCTGTCATCGGCTCGATTGCGGACCAGGTCGTCCACCACGCCGGGGTCGGCCAGTGTCGAGGTGTCGCCCAGGTTGCCCACGTCGCCCTCGGCGACCTTGCGCAGGATCCGGCGCATGATCTTGCCAGAGCGGGTCTTGGGCAGGCCGGGGGCGAACTGAATCACGTCCGGCGAGGCGAAGGGCCCGATCTCGCGTCGGACCCAGTTGCGCAGCTCCACCTCCAGAGCGCCGCTGGAGGCGGTGTCGGCCTTCAGCGTCACATAGCAATAGATGCCTTGGCCCTTGACCTCATGCGGATAGCCGACGACGGCGGCCTCGGCGACCGAGGTGTGGCCCACCAGGGCGCTTTCGATCTCGGCGGTGCCCAAGCGGTGTCCGGAGACGTTGATCACGTCGTCCACCCGGCCGGTGATCCAGTAATAGCCGTCCGCGTCGCGCCGCGCCCCGTCGCCTGTGAAGTACTTGCCGGGATAGGTCGTGAAGTAGGTGGTGATGAACCGCTCGTGGTCGCCGTAGACCGTGCGCATCATGCCGGGCCATGCGTCGGTCAGGCACAGGTTGCCGCTGATCGCGCCCTCCAGCACCTTGCCGTCCGCGTCCACCAACTGTGGCTTCACGCCGGGCAGCGGCTTGGCGCAGGAGCCCGGTTTCAGGGGCGTGGCCCCCGGCAGCGGACTCATCAGGCAGGCCCCGGTCTCGGTCTGCCACCAGGTGTCGACGATGGGCGCGCGGCCCTCGCCCACGACGCGGTGGTACCAGAGCCAGGCCTCCGGGTTGATCGGCTCGCCCACCGTGCCCAGCAGGCGGATGGAGCTGCGCGAGGTGCGCTTCACGAAGTCGTCGCCCTCGCGCATCAGCGCGCGGATGGCGGTCGGCGCGGTGTAGAAGATTTCCACCTTGTGCTTGTCGCAGACCTCCCAGAACCGCGAGGCGGTCGGGTAGTTGGGCACGCCCTCGAACATCACAGTGGTCGCTGCATTGGCCAGGGGGCCGTAGACCACATAGCTGTGGCCGGTCACCCAGCCTACGTCGGCGGTGCACCAGAACACCTCGCCTGGGCGGTAGTCGAAGACCAGTTCATGCGTATGCGCCGCCCAGGTCAGATAGCCGCCGGTGGTGTGCAGCACGCCCTTGGGCTTCCCCGTCGAACCGGAGGTGTAGAGGATGAACAGCGGGTCCTCGGCGTTCATCGGTTCCGGATCGCACTGGTCGGAGACCGTGGCCTTGATCTCCGAATAGAAGACGTCGCGTCCGGCGGTCATCGGCACGTCGGCCTTGGTGCGGCGCACGACGATCACGTCGCTGACGCCCGGGCAGGCGCTTAGCGCCTCGTCGACGTTCTTCTTCAGCGGCACCGGCTTGCCGCCGCGCAGGCCCTCGTCGGCGGTGATGACGATCCTGGAATCGCAGTCCTGGATGCGCCCGGCGATGCTGTCGGGGGAGAAGCCTCCGAAGATCACCGAATGGATCGCCCCGATCCGGGCGCAGGCCAGCATGGCGTAGGCCGCCTGCGGGATCATCGGCAGGTAGATGGTGACCCGGTCGCCCTTCTTGACGCCCTTGGCCTTAAGCACATTGGCCATGCGGCAGACTTCGGAGTGCAGCTGGCCGTAGGTGATGTTCTCGCTGGCCTGGCCGTCGTCGCTTTCCCAGATGATCGCTGTCTGATCGGCGCGATGCGGCAGGTGGCGGTCGACGCAGTTCACCGAGACGTTCAGGACGCCGTCGGCGTACCAGCGCACGCGGAAGTCCTTGGCGTCGAAGGAGACGTCCTTCACCTGGGTGAACGGCTTGATCCAGTCGAGGCGTGCGGCGACGTCGGTCCAGTAGCCATCCGGGTCGCGCTGCACGCGGGCTGTGGCGGCGTCATAGGCCGCAGCGTTCATCAAGGCGTTCTTCGCCCAGGCCTCGGGGACCGGAAAGACCTCGTTGTCGGACACCTGAGCACTCCGGAAGACAGCGTTTCACTGGAGTATGCGGAGAGGCCATGCGGGCGCAACAACTGCCGCCGGGCACGCTTGCCCGAAACGGCGGGGGCGGCCATGGTCCCCCGCATGCGAACTCTGGGATTCTTGACGGCGCTTGGGGCGCTCGCGTTCCTGCTCAGCGCCTGTGGCCCGGGTGAGCGCAACGATGCGTCCACGGCGATCGCGGGCTTCCTCGCCGCCGTCCAGCGGGACGATCAGGCGGCCTTTGAGAAGGGGATCGATCGAGCCGCCCTGCAAGCCGACCTGCGCGACCAACTGGCCGAGATGGGCAAGTCGCGGGACATGGATGTGGACGGCGGCGCCTCGGAATTCGCCCTGGACCGGATGATCAGCCCACAGGCCGTGCGCCTGGCCGCCGCCCAGACCGCGCCCGGCTGGCCGGTCGCGCCGACACCCGCTCAGGTTGTCTCGCGCATGAAGGTCCGAGACGTCGCCCACGTCTGCCTGGAACAGACCGCGACCAAGAGATGCCTGCTCGACTTCGCCAAGCGCGACGGCGTCTGGCGGCTGGTCGGCATGCCGATCCGATCTGTTGCGGCCGACGCGCTGACGGGCGCGCCGTAGAGCCTGACTTGCTCTAGCGTCCCGGCCGGCGAACGCCTATGCGGGATCAACCCGCGACCACGAGGTTCCCATGCTGCTGCACCTCTCGACCTGGCAAGAGATCGAGGACCACCTGAGGCGCTCGAAGACGGTGGTCATCCCCATCGGCTCCAACGAGCAACACGGTCCGACGGGCCTCCTGGGCACCGATTGGCTCTGCCCGGAGATCATCGCCCATGAGGCGCAGCGGCAGCACCCCGACCTGCTCGTGGCGCCCACCTTCAACATCGGCATGGCCCAGCACCACCTGGGCTTCCCCGGCACCATCGCGCTGCGCCCCTCGACCTTCATGGCCGCGATCGGCGACTGGTGCCGCAGCCTGGGGCTGGCTGGGTTCGAGAAGCTCTATTTCCTGAACGGCCACGGCGGCAACGTCGCCACCATCGATGCGGCCTTCTCAGAACTCTACGCGGAGGCGACCTACGCCCAGCGCAATCGCGGCTTCGCGTGCAAGCAGAAGAACTGGTGGGAGCTCAAAGGCGTCATGAGTCTGGCCAACCGCCAGTTCCCCACCGGCCACGGCAGCCACGCGACCCCGTCGGAGATCGCCGTCACCCAGTGGGCCTATCCCGACGCCATCAAGTCAGCCAACTACGCCCCGCAGATCGCGCCCACCGGTCCGATCCGCGAGGCCCTCGACTTCCGCGCCCGCTATCCCGACGGCCGCATGGGCTCCGACCCGGGCCAGGCCACGCCGGAAAAGGGCGGCGAGCTGGTGGCCGCCGCGGTCGCCGGCCTGGTCGAGGACGTGGCGGCGTTCAGTGCGGAAGTCGCGCCGAGCTAAGCCGTGAACACCTCGCCGCCGCGCACCTCCACCGGCCAGGCGTTCAGGCGGTCGCCGACGCAGGGGGTGGTGACGCCGACGCCCTGCAGGTCGAACAGGGCTCCGTGGCCGGCGCAGAGGATGTGGTCGCCGGCCTTGGTCAGGTAGCGGTCGTCGAAGCCCAGCGGCCAGCCGGCGTGCGGGCATTGGTCCACGAAGCCGCGCACCGCCTGGCCCTCGCGCACCAGGAAGCCCGCGAACAGCCGGCTGTCCGCCCGGAAGCGAAAACCCTTGGAGCCTGGATCGGCGAGCTCGCTGAGCGCGCACAGGCGCACGCCGGCCGCCGGCCGGGCTGGGTTGTCTTCAGAGTTGACCAATGGACGCCCTAAATCCGCGGATCTCGACCTGCCCGAACAGGCCGGCCTGCTGATAGGGATCGGCGGCGTTGAACGCCTCGACCTGGGCGCGGTCGTCGGCCTCCAGGATGAACAGCGAGCCGGCCATCGCCTGCGCCGCGTCCAGCAGCGGCCCGGCCACCTTGATGATGCTTGCATTGTCCCGCGCATAGGCCAGGTGCGCCTCCCGGGTGGCCATCCGCAGATCAAGCGAATTGGGCTTGTCGAAACAGGCCAGCATGAAGAGCGCCATACTATTCCTCGCGTAGGGGTCGGGAGAGCAGGGCGCGGATTGCGTCATCGACGCCGACTTCGCCGGCCAGGATGGCGGCGGTGGCCTCGCAGATCGGCGTGTCGACGCCGAGCTTCACCGCGAGCTGCCGGACGGCGGGGGCCGACTCGACACCCTCGGCTATGGAAAGTTTGCCCTGCAACGCCTCGCGCAGTGTCTCGCCGCGACCGATCGCCAGACCGACGCTCATGTTGCGCGACTGCGGGCTGGAGCAGGTCAGCACCAGGTCGCCCAGGCCACACAGCCCGGCCACCGTCTCGGCCTCGCCGCCCAGGGCGACGGCGATGCGCGTCAGTTCGGAGAAGCCGCGGGTGATCAGGGCGGCATGGGCGCTGCGGCCGAGGCCCCGGCCCTCGACGATACCGCAGGCGATGGCCAGCACGTTCTTCACCGCGCCGCCGGCCTCGGCGCCGATCATGTCCGTGGCGAAGTAGGGCCGGAACGTGGGCGTGGCGATCAGCTCGGCCAGCTCGCGGGCGCAGTCCTCGTCCGGGCTAGCCAGGGTGACGGCGGTCGGCAGGCCCTTGGCCACGTCGCGTGCGAAGCTCGGCCCGGACAGCACGGCGGCCCGGGCCTGCGGGATAGTCTCGGACAGCACTTCGGTCATCAGCTTCAGGGAGCCCTGCTCGATCCCCTTGGCGCAGAGCAGGATGCGAAGGCCGTCGCGGGCGTGCGGCGCGAAGGCTAAAAGCGATGACCGCAGATGCTGCGCGGGGGTCACGGCGAGCACCAGGTCGCAGCCGCCCAGGTCGGCGAAGTCTCCGGTGGCGCGGATCGCCGGGTCCAGGTCGACGCTGGCCAGGAAGCTGGTGTTCTCGTGGCTACGGTTGATCGAGGCGACGACCTCGGCCTCGCGCGCCCAGAGCGTGGTTTCCAGTCCCGCCCGGGAACAGACCTGCGCCAGGGCCGTGCCCCAGGCGCCGCCGCCGATCACGCCTGCTTTCGTCATGCTTTCGCGCCCTTGCGGCCGGGCGCGTGCGTCGGATTGGCGCTGGCCGCGGCCTCATCCAACGGCCAGCGGGGCCGGGCGGCTGCATCGAGCGGGTCGGACATCCCCAGCGCCAGCCGCTCGGCGCCGGCCAGCGCGATCATCGCGGCGTTGTCGGTGCAGTAGGCGAGCGGCGGGGCTGTGAAGGAAAACCCCCGCGCTTGGGCGACGGCCTGCAGGCGCGCCCGCACCGCCTGGTTGGCCGCGACCCCGCCCGCCACCACGAAGCGCAAACCCTGCCCGGTGTGCGCCACGGCATAGGCGGCCATGGCCCGGTCGCTGCGCTCGGCCAGCTGGGTGGCGATGGCGGCCTGGACGGTCGCCGCCAGGTCGGCCCGCTCGGCGTCGCCCTTCAGCCCCTCGGCGAGCCGCGCGGCGGCGGTCTTCAGGCCCGAGAAGGAGAAGTCGCAGTCCTTGCGGCCCAGCAGCATGCGCGGCAGCGTGAACCGCCGGGGATCGCCGCCGTCCGCCAGCGCCTCCAGCGCCGGGCCACCGGGGTAAGGCAGGCCCAGCGTCTTGGCGATCTTGTCGAAGGCCTCGCCGGCCGCGTCGTCGATGGTCGAGCCCAGCCGCCGGCAG
>DASRRU010000177.1:0-4225 GCA_035656795.1 Phenylobacterium sp.
CGACCTTTCAGCATGTGGCGGACTTGCGCCTGCGGCCGCTCGCCCCGCGCTCGGAGCGTCACCGGCGCATCGACGACTGGGCTGAGCTCGGCGAGGCGATCGAAGAAGCGATCAGCTGAGCGCCTGCTCCAGATCGGCGATCAGGTCGTCGACGTTCTCGACCCCCACAGACAGGCGCACCAGTGAATCGGAAATGCCGAGTTCTTCCCGCGCGCCGGGCGGGATCGAAGCATGGGTCATGATCGCCGGGTGCTCGATCAGGCTTTCGACACCGCCCAGGCTCTCGGCCAGGGTGAAGAGTTCGGTGCGCTCCAGCATCCGCTTGGCGGCCGAGAGGTCGCCCTCCAGCACCAGGCTGATCATGCCTCCGAAGCCGTGCATCTGGCGTTTTGCCAGCTCGTGTTGCGGGTGGCTGGCCAGGCCCGGATAGATGACCTGGGCGACCGCCGGGTGGGCCTCCAGCCGTTCGGCGATGGCCGCGGCGTTCGAACAGTGGCGCTCCATGCGCAGCGCAAGCGTCTTCACACCCCTCAGGGCCAGGAAGCTGTCGAACGGGCTGGCGATCGCGCCGACGGCGTTCTGCAGAAAGGTCATCCGATCGGCGACCTCGCCCTCGGAACCCGCCACCACGATTCCGCCAACCACATCCGAATGGCCGTTCAGGTACTTGGTGGTGGAGTGCATGACGAGGTCGAAGCCATGCTCCAGGGGCCGCTGGCAGTAGGGACTGGCGAAGGTGTTGTCGGCCGCGATGATCAGCCCCCGCGTCTTGGCCAGCGCCGCCAAGGCGTCGAGGTCGGCCAGGCGCAGCATGGGATTGGTCGGGGTCTCGACCCAGATCAGCCGGGTCTTCGGCCCGACAGCGGCCTCCACGGCGACCATGTCGGCCAGGTCCACGAAGCTGAAGGTCAGGCCCGCGGACTTGCGCCGCACCTTGTCGAACAGTCGGAAGCTGCCGCCATAGAGGTCGGACGAGGCGATCACGTGGTCGCCGGCGTCCAGCATGTCGAGGATGGTGGCGATAGCCGCCAGACCCGAGGCGAAAGCGTAGCCTTTCACCCCGCTTTCCAGGTCCGCCACGCACCGTTCAAAGGCGAATCGGGTCGGGTTCTGGCTGCGGGAGTATTCGAAGCCCTTATGCACGCCCGGGCTTTCCTGGGCGTAGGTCGAGCTGGCGTAGATCGGCACCATCACTGCGCCCGTGGTCGGGTCCGGGTGCTGGCCAGCGTGGATGGCGCGCGTCTCGAACGCCAGCCGATTGGAACCGTCCGTCATGGAGTCTCCGGAGTTTCTCTTGGCTCTTGGGGCGACCCGCGTCAGGCCCGGCGCAGGTGGTTGATCAGGTCGACGCGGGTGATCAGGCCGAGGAACTCGCGCCCGTCGAGCACGATGGCCACCTCGTCGCGCTCGAAGATGGGGATCAGGGCTTCCAACGGCTCGTTGGCTTGCAGGGTGTTGAGCTTGGCGACCATGGCGGTGGCGACACTGTCGCTGAACCGTTGCTGCCCGCCCTCGACCGCGGCCAGCAGATCGCTCTCGTCGAGCAGGCCGATCAGCCGCCCATCGTCCAGCACCGGCAACTGGCTGACGTCGGCGGTGCGCATCCGCTTGTACGCTGTATCCAGAGTGTCGTCGGGACCAACGGTTTCCGCGCCGCCCTGCTGGGCGTTGCGGGCCACGAGGTCGCGCAGCGCGCCGGTGATCGGCCGGTCGGTAAGGCCCTGGTCGGCCAGCCAATGGTCGTTGAAGACCTTCGACAGGTACTTGTTGCCGCTGTCGCAGACGAAGGTCGCCACCCGCTTGGGCGTGGTCTGCGCCTGGCAGTAGCGCAGCGCCGCGGCCAGCAGGGTGCCGCTGGAGGATCCGCCGAGCACACCGGCCTTGGACAGCAGGTCCCGCGCAGCCTTCACGCTCTCCCGGTCAGTGACCGAATAGGCATTGCCCTTCTTGATCAGCGTCAGGTCGCAGTTATCGGGCACGAAGTCCTCGCCGATGCCCTCGACGATCCAGGACCCGGCCTCGACCGTCTCACCCCGGTTGACCAGGGGCTCCAGCACCGAGCCCGCTGGGTCGGCCAGGACCATCTCGGTCTTCGGGCTGACCCGCCTGAAGTAGTGGCCGAGACCGGTGAGCGTGCCGCCGGAACCGACGCCGACGACGATGGCGTCCACATCGCCGTCGAGCTGTTCGAAGAGCTCCGGCCCGGTGGTGGTCTCGTGCGCCTGGGGGTTCGCCGGGTTTGAGAACTGGTTCATGTAGACCGCGCCCGGCATGGCGGCGGCCAGCCGCTGGGCGATGTCCTGATAGTAGTCAGGGTGACCCTTGCCGACGTCGCTGCGGGTGATGCGCACGTCGACGCCCAGGCCTCGCAGATGCTGGATCTTCTCGCGGGCCATCTTGTCGGGCACCACCAGCACCAGGCGATAGCCCTTCAGGATGCCCACCTGGGCGAGGCCCAGGCCGGTGTTGCCGGCGGTGGCCTCGATGATCACGCCACCGGGCTTCAGCCGTCCGTCAGCCTCCGCCGCCTCGATCATGGTGCGCGCGATCCGGTCTTTGATCGAACCGCCTGGATTGGCGCTCTCCAGCTTGGTGAAGAGGCGGCACGGGCCGCAGTCGAACATCCCAGTCAGCTCCAGCACCGGAGTGCGGCCGATCAGGTCCAGGGCGGAAGTTACTGGGGCAGGCGCGTGCATGGCGGGCGCAGAGGTCTTGGCGGCGGCAATCATCGGTCGACCGACTCCGTGCGAAGAGCCCATCAGTACCCCACCTGCGATCAACGCAACATCCTTGCGCTGAGCTGCCGGGGCGCTGCGCCTATTCGTCACCGGCCTGGAGGTGCTAGGGCACGCCCATGTCCATCAACATCCAGATCTGGGTCGAAATTTCTCACCAGGCGTCGTTCCGCGCCGGCGGCTGGGCCTATGTGCTGGCCGAAGGCAGCTCCCGGCTGGGCGCCGCCGGCGGGGACCGCAGTGTCACAGCCGAGCGCATCGCGCTCGCGGCCCTCGCCGCCGCCGTGACCGCCGCGCCGGCGGGCGCGATCGTCGAGGTCCGTAGCGCCAGCCCCGCCGTACTCGCGGCCGCCAAGCGCCTGACCCCTGGCGCGGAGCCGCCGGACGAGGACCTCGAACTCTGGGCGCCGCTCTCCGCGGCGCTTGCCGCGCGCAAGGTGCGGTTCGCCGCCACCGCCAACGCACCGCGCTCGCCGAGCGCCTTTGCGCTCGCCTGGGCGGAGTTGGCCCGTGACAAGGGCAAGACTGCCCCGTTCAAGGCGACGATCCCAAAAGCCAATCTGGCGAAGGCGGGCGTCCCGGCTTAGAGCCCGCCCCTCACCAGATCCGCACGCGCTCGGCGGGCGCCAGGTAGAGCTTCTCGCCCGGCTTGACCCCGAACGCCGCATACCAGGCGTCCATGTTGCGCACGGTGTCGGCGCGATACTCTTCCGGCGCGTGGCCGTCGGTGACGATCGCCTGGCGCATGGCCGCCTCGCGCCGCGTCTCCCGCCAGCTCTGGGCGAAGGCCAGGAAGAACTGCTGGTCGCCAGTGAAGCCCTGCTGCGCCGGGCCCTCTTTGCCGCCATTGGCCAGGCGATAGGCGTCGTAGGCCGCATTGAGGCCCGCGATATCGGCGATGTTCTCCGAGAGGATCTGCTCGCCGTTCAGCCCCAGGTCCGGAAACGGCTGGTACTTGGAGTACTGCTCGGCCAGGGCCTTGCCGGAGGCCTGGAAGTGGGCAAGGTCGGAAGGCGTCCACCAGTTCTTGAGCTCGCCGTCGGCGTTGAACATGGCGCCCTGGTCGTCGAAACTATGGCTGATCTCGTGGCCGATGGTGGCGCCCGTGCCGCCAAGGTTCATGGCGATCGGATTGCGCGCGTCGAAATAGGGGGCCTGCAGGATCGCAGCGGGAAAATTCAGCGCATTGCGGACCGGCAGGTTCACGGCGTTGACCAACTGCGGGGTCATCGCCCACTCGCCGCGGTCCACCGGCCCGCCGAACTTGGCGAGGTTGCGCCGGTACTCGAACAGCTCGGCCCGCTGGGCGTTGCCGAGGGCGTCGCCCGGCGTGACCTTCAGGGTCGAATAGTCGATCCAGTGGTCGGGATAGCCAACGCCCACCTTCAGCGTGGAAAGTTTGCGCTCAGCCTCCATCTTGGTGGCGGGCGCCATCCAGTCGAGCTTTTCGATGCGCACGCGGAACGCGGCGATCAGGTCGGCCACCAGGG
>DASRRU010000178.1:0-3475 GCA_035656795.1 Phenylobacterium sp.
GCCGCCATCAAGGCGATCCGCGACGGCAAGACCAAATACACCACCGTCGACGGCATCCCGGAGCTGAAGGAGGCCATCGTCGGCAAGTTCGCCCGCGAGAACGGTCTGACCTACAAGGCGAGCCAGGTGAACGTCTCGCCCGGCGGCAAGCCGGTGATCTGGAACGCCA
Organism: Phenylobacterium sp.; assembly: GCA_035656795.1. Lineage (GTDB taxonomy): Bacteria > Pseudomonadota > Alphaproteobacteria > Caulobacterales > Caulobacteraceae > Phenylobacterium. Next base: position 170 of record DASRRU010000178.1, read on the forward strand.
TGATCGCCACGCTCAACCCTGGCGACGAGGTGGTGATCCCGACGCCCTATTGGGTCAGCTACTGGGACATCGTGATGCTGGCCGGCGGCCAGCCCAAGGCCGCGCCGACCAGCGCCGAGAACGGCTTCAAGCTCTCGGCGGAGGCGCTGGAGGCGGCGATCACGCCCAAGACCCGCTGGGTGCTGCTGAACTCGCCGTCCAATCCGTCGGGGGCCGCCTACACGCGCGCCGAGCTGAAGGTGCTCGCCGAGGTGCTGCTGCGCCACCCGCACGTCTGGATCCTGACCGACGACATGTACGAGCACCTCGTCTACGGCGGCTTCCAGTTCGCCACGATCGCCGAGGTCGAGCCGGCGCTCTACGACCGCACCCTGACCATGAACGGGGTCTCCAAGGCCTACGCCATGACCGGCTGGCGGATCGGCTACGCCGCCGGACCCGAGCCGCTGATCAAGCTGATGGCCAAGGTGATGAGCCAGACGACCTCCAACCCCTCGTCCATCTCGCAGTGGGCGGCGGTCGAGGCGCTGAACGGGCCACAGGACTTCATCGCCCGTAACGCCAAGCTGTTCGAGGAACGCCGCGACCTGGTGGTCTCGATGCTCAACCAGGCCCGCGGCATCCGTTGCCCGACGCCCGAGGGGGCCTTCTATGTCTATCCGTCGATGGCCGAATTGATCGGCAAGACCGCGCCGTCAGGCAAGACGATCGCCAGCGACGAGGACTTCGCCGTCGAGCTGCTGGAAACCGAGGGCGTCTCGGTGGTGTTCGGCGCGGCCTTCGGGCTCTCGCCCCACTTCCGGATCAGCTACGCGACCTCCAACGCGGCGCTGGAAGACGCCTGCGGCCGCATCCAGCGGTTCTGCGCCGCGGTGAAATAACGGGCTCAGGGCTTCAGGCCCGGGTTCCAGGCCGGAACGAAGTCGCTGTTGAGCAGCCAGGAGACGGGCGCCACCATCGAGCCGATCACCCGGTCCATCAGGTGCAGATCGACGTGGGCCAGGTCGTCGCTGGCGTCGTGATAGGTCGGCGGTATCGGCCAGGCGCTGATCGTCTGGGCGACGACGCCCTGCAGGGCCAGTTGGTAGTTGTCCGAGCGGGTGAAGAAGTTCTGTTCCGGGTAGGGATCGGGCCCGATCCGCGCGCCATGCGCCGCCAGCGTCGGCCCCAGATTCGACCGCTCCCAGCCGGTGAGCATCATGAAGCCGGGGTGTTTTGGGTCGTCGACGCCGATCATCTCGAACTCGAGGTTGGCGGCCAGATCGCCGATCGCCATGGGCGGATGCGCCAGGAACGCTCGGGCGGCGAGACCGCCCTCCTCTTCACAGCCGAACAGGGCGAAGTAGGCGGTGCGCCGATGTTTGCCGCCCGAACCCAGGATGCGTGCGAACTCCAGCACCGCCGCTGTGCCCGACGCATCATCGTTTGCGCCATGGAAGATCACGCCGTTGCGGACGCCCAGGTGGTCGTAGTGCGCGCTGAGCAGGATGGCGTGCCGGTCGGCGTCCGGCGCGGTTCCGTGCAGCGCGCCAACCACCGCATAGGTGGTCCGTTCCCGGGGCGGCCCCTGTGGCGCGTCCAGCCGCGCTTCGCCGGGCTCGAGCTTGCGCAGCGCGGCCATGGCCTCGGCCTTGACGAAGATGGTGACGCCGGCGGTGCGACCGGCGCGGCGCTCGACGCCGGCGATCTGTGTGCGGCCGGGCGGCCGGGTCGAAAGGTCGTCCCAATGGGTGAGGATCGCGTCGCTGGCCGGGGTAATGACGGCCGCTGCGCCCGCGTGCAAAAGGCCCTGGACGCCGGGCGCATCGTAGATCGGGCTATCGTAGATCACCATCTTGCCGGTCACCGCCTCGGGCGGCGCGGCCTGAGCGTCGGTCAGCCGGATGAACGGGGCCTGCAGGGTCGGCGGCGGTTCCATGGCGGCCATGTCACGGCCCTGGAGCAGGTCCACCTGCTGGGCGCCGACGGAGAACCGCAGGGTCGGCGGCGAGGCGGGAGTGGGCGTCGACAGCTGCACCGGCTGCAGATACCCGCCCAGCTCAGCGCCGGCGGCGACGCCATAGCGCTTCAGGGTGTCGGCGATAAAGCGGGCGGCGACGTGCTCGTCCTCTGTGCCGCACCCCCGACCGCGCAGCTCGTCGCCGGCCAACCTCTCCAGGTTGGCCTTGACGCACTGCGCGCAGACGACTGGCTTGACGGCCTCCAGCTGCAGCGGCGCGACGATAGCAACGGTCGCCGCCAGGGCGCCCGCCAGCAGAGCTGAAAACTTCACCGTCTCTCCCGATCAGGCCGCGAGCGACGGCGTCGCCCCATACCGCCGGCAAGGTGGCATGGGGCTGGGCGTTTCGACTAGTGCCTGGTGCGCCAGCCGGCCTTGGCGGCTTCCTTGGTCATGTTGAGGCGCAGGGTGTCGTCCTCGACCATTTCCACCCAACTCATCGGGATCATGTGGTGCTTCAGGCCGGCGGCGAGATCGAGCTTGGTCAATTCGATCTCATCGCCCATCACCTTGTCGACCCGGCCGACGTGGCCGCCGTCGGAGCCCACCACGTCCATGTGTTCGCGGATCTGGGAAGCTTGAATCATCTTGCATCTCCTACGCGGTTGAGGCTTGGGAAACTCGGAAGTCCATGGGAAGTTTCGCCGATGGTCGAGCCGATCAATCTCAACAAGGTGCGCAAGGCGCGCGCCAAGGCCGACGCCAAGGCCAAGGCCGCGCAGAACCGCGGCCTGTTCGGGCTCGGCAAGCCGACCAAGCTGGCCTCACAGCTGGAAGCCGAGCGCATTCGCCGGGAGCTGGAAGCCAAGAAACGCGAGGACTAGGTCAAGGGAACGCTTTGGGAATTTGCCTCAAATTCCGAGAGCCGACCTTCTGAAATCAAGGCGATGCGGCCTTCGATCGTAGCCTCACGCCGCGCTCTTGACCTTCTGTCGGGCCTTGGCCGGCGCCGCCGTCAGGGTGATCCCGAGCGCCTTCATCACCGCGAGCGTGGTCTTCAGCGTCGGGTTGCCGGTCTCGCTGAACGACCGATAGAGCTGCTCGCGTGACAGCCCCGTCTCGTTGGCGATCTGTGTCATGCCCTTGGCGCGGGCCACCACGCCGAGAGCGTGGGCGATGTGGCCGCCGTCCTCGGTCCTGAAGGCCTCTTCCATGAAGGCGGTGATGGCTTCGTCGGTCGTCAGGCCTTCAGCCGGGTCAAAGGGGGTCAGCTTCTCGCCCATCTCATTCGCTCCATTCTTCGGCCAGACGCTTCGCGGCCTTTATGTCCCTGTCCTGGGTGCACTTGTCGCCACCGCAGAGCAGGA
>DASRRU010000179.1:0-1875 GCA_035656795.1 Phenylobacterium sp.
CCGCCCGGTCGAGCCCGGGCTCCTTGAGCATGACCCTGAGCGTGATGGCCTCCTCGGGCTGCAGGCGGATGATCAGTTTGTTGGGCATCAGGGCGGCGCCGGGGCCGGCGAAGATGGAGTGGGGCACGGCCTTCAGCTGGATGAAGATCTCGGTGCTGCGGGTTGGGAGACGCTTGCCCGTGCGCAGATAGAAGGGGATGCCGCGCCAGCGCCAGTTGTCCACGTGGGCCTTGATGGCCACGAAGGTCTCGGTGGTCGAGCCGTGGCCGAGCGCGTCGGCGTATCCGGCGACGGGCGCGCCGCCCACCGCGCCCCGGCCATACTGGCCGATCACCGTGTGGGTCATCGCGGTCTCGTGGTTGATCGGGCGCAAGGACCGCAGGACCTTGACCTTCTCGTCGCGCACGCTGGTGGCGTCGAAATGCGCCGGCGGCTCCATGGCGGTCAGAGCCAGGAGCTGGAGCATATGGTTCTGGACCATGTCGCGAAGCGCGCCGGTCTCGTCATAGAAGCCCAAACGCCCCTCCACGCCGACCGTTTCCGCTACGGTGATCTGCACGTGGTCGATGCCCTGGGCGTTCCACAGCGGCTCGAAAAGGGCGTTGCCGAACCTCAGGGCCAGCAGGTTCTGGACCGTTTCCTTGCCCAGGTAGTGGTCGATGCGGAAGGTGCGGCTTTCAGGAAAGGCGGTGGCGACGGCGTCGTTGATCGCCCTGCTGGAGGCCAGGTCGTGGCCGAGCGGTTTCTCGAGCGCCAGGCGCGTCTCGTCCCCCGTCAGGCCAGCGTTCTGCAGGCCGGCGATGGTGGGGCCGAACAGCGACGGAGCGGTGGAGAGGAAGATCCGCAGGCCGTCGGCCGGACTCTCGCCGTCCTCGCCGCGCAGAAGGGCGTCGCGCAGCGCCTGGAACTGCTCCGGCCGGGTGACGTCGAGGGGCACGTAGAACAGGCGGGCCAGGAACTTCCGCACGCAATCCGCTCCGAGACGCTCCGGCTCGATGAATTCGTGGAGGGCGCCTTCGACGAGGCTCCGATACGCGTCCTGCTCGAGCTGGCTGCGCGCGGAGCCGACAATGCGCAGGTCGCGCGGTAGCAGGCCGTCGCAATCCAGCCCGTACAGCGAGGGCGCGAGCATGCGGCGGGCGAGGTCGCCGGTGGCTCCGAACAGGAGCAGGCTCTTCATTGGCGGGCGCCCCGGTGGCTATGCTGCGGCGCACTAACTGTGCCATCTTGCGCGCACCGAACGCAACCGGTCCGGGTTTTACGCCGCGTCGAGCGCCCGCTGCAGGTCACGCGTGAGGTCGGCCGGCCCCTCCAGGCCCACCGAGAGGCGCACCCAGCCGGCGGTGAGGCCGATCTCCAGCCGCTGCTCTTCGGTCATCGAGCGGTGGGTGGTTGTCGGCGGGTGGGTGGCCATCGACTTGGCGTCGCCGAGGTTGTTGGAGATGTCGACCAGCTCGAGGGTGTTGAGGAACCGGAACGCCGTCTCGCGCGAGGCGAGGTCGAAGGCGATCAGCGTGCCGCCGCAGGGCCGATTGCCGCCGCCGCTCATCTGTCGCGACGCCACCTCGAACTGCGGGTGGTCGACGCGGCCGGGGTAGCGGAGGCCGCGAACCTTGGGATGGTCGGCGATGCGGTCAGCCAGCAGGGCCGCGGTTTCGGTCTGGCGGCGGACGCGCAGGTCCAGGGTCTCCAGGCCCTTGAGCAGCACCCAGGCGTTAAACGGCGACAAGGCCGGGCCGGTATGGCGGGCGATGGCCTTGTAGGCGTCCTCCATCAGGGCGGCGTCCCCAAGGATGGCTCCGCCGAGGACGCGCCCCTGGCCGTCGATGTGCTTGGTCGCCGAATAGACCACGATGTCGGCCCCCAGCTTCAGCG
>DASRRU010000180.1:0-8075 GCA_035656795.1 Phenylobacterium sp.
CCGCGGGCTTGCCGCTAGGCTCGTCGCAAAATTGCGTCGGGAGGGCGCCCGTGGGACGTTTGCTTGCGTTGGCCGCCGCCTTGATTGCCGCGGCGCTGATCGCCTGGGCCGACGCCAGGCTGCCGGCGCCTGCGCCGCTCGACGCCCCCCAAGCGGCGTTTTCCGCCGAGCGCGCCATGGCCGACGTCATCGCGATCGCCTCGGTCCCGCACCCCTTGGGCACAGCCGCCCATGACGTCTCGCGCGACATCCTGCTCCGCCGCATGGCCGCCCTCGGTCTCGATCCGCAGATCCATCACGGCGTCGGTGTCGAGCTCGGGAAGTTCGACGCCAGCCGCGCCGCCGCCGGCGCGGTCGACAACGTCATCGGCGTGCTTCCCGGCAAGGACCGTGGCGCGCCCGCCGTGGCGCTGATGGCCCATTACGACAGCGTGCCGGCCTCGCCGGGCTCGGCCGACGATGCGGCCGGCGTCGCCTCGGCCCTGGAGATCGTGCGCGCCATCAAGGCCCGTGGGGCGCCGGCGCGCGATGTGATCCTGCTGATCACTGACGGCGAGGAGGCGGGCCTTTTGGGCGCCAACGCCTTCTTCGCCAGCGACCCGATGGCTCGGCGGATCGGCTTTGTGTTCAACATGGAGGCGCGCGGCTCCTCCGGCCGGGTGCAGATGTTCCAGGCGGGGCATCGCAACGGTGGCGCAATCGCCCTGCTCCAGAAAACCGCGATCCGGCCACAGGCCTCGTCGCTGACCGGCTTCATCTACGAGCACATGGCCAACGACACGGACTTCACGGTCGCGCGCGGCGCCAAGGTGGCCGGACTGAACTACGCCTTCATCGGCCGCCAGTTCGACTATCATTCGCCGTCCTCGACCCCCGCCACCCTGGACTTGGGCGCGCTGCAGGACATGGGGCAGCAGGTCCTGTCCACCGCCTCGGCCGTGGCCTTCGCGCCCGCCCTGCCCGCCCCCGCGCCCGATGTGGTCTATGGACAGGCGCCCGGCGCGGTGACACTGGCCTATCCGCCGATCGTGGGCTGGCTGATCGTCGCCGCCAGCGCGGGCCTCCTGGCTTGGGCCGTGGTCCGCGCGCGCCGGACCGAGGCCTTCGGCGGGTTCGACGTGGCGCGCGGCGCAGGCGCCGCGCTGTTCGCGGTGCTGGGCGCGGTGGCGGTCATGCACTTTGCCCGCCGCGCGACCGGGGTCCCGTTCGGCTATCTGGAGCAGCGCTTCCTGTTGGCCCAGGCGCCGCGCTGGGAGACCGCCCTCTTCCTGATCGGTCTCGGCATGCTTCTCCTGGCGATCGCCGAGGTCGCGCGCGGGCGGCGCAAGGCCATCGTCCTGCCGCTGCTGGCCGGCGTCGGCAGTTGCGCGTTCGGCGGCGTGGATCAGATCGGACTGGGGCTCGGGCTGGCCGCCGCTTTAGTCGGCCTCGCGGCCTACGGACGGCCAGTGAGCCGGTCCGGCGCCTGGGCCGGCGCTCTCCTGCTGGGCATCGTGGTAGCCGCCGCCGCCCAGGCCGCGGCCCCGGCGGCCGCCTTCGTGATCGCCTGGCCCGTGGCGCTGGGCGCGCTGGGCGCAGCGGCCACGGGGCTCGCCGTCGGTCGCAGCCCGGCGACCTTGGCGCTGCTGGCGATTCTGGGCGCGCTGGGCCTGGCGTTCGCCGGCGGCTTCGCGCACGCGTCCTACCTCAGCCTGGACCTGCCCGAGTTGCTCGGCCTGCCGGTGCTCATCGGCCTCTTCGCCTTGTGGCCGCTGGCCCAGCCTGACGAGGGTGCGCCGCCCGCGCGGCTGGTCGGCCCGGTGCTGATCCTGGCGGGCCTGGCCATGACCGCGGCCGTCCGCTTCAACCATCCCTACGATGCCCGCCATCCGGAGGCGACGTTCGTCGGCTATCGGCTGGAGCAGGACACGCACAAGGGTTGGCGCTTCAGCCGCACATCCCTCGACACGCCCTGGACGGCCGCCGTCCTCAAGGCCGACGGCGGCGTGCCCGCCAAGCTCAGCGATTGGGCTCTGGGCAAGGTCGAGGCCGCGCCAGCACCCTACCTCGACCTTCCCACGCCGCAGATGGCCCTGAGCCGGGAGGTCAGCGGCGATCTTCGCCTGCATGTCGCCCCGCCGGCCGGCGCACGATCCATCTACCTGCGCTTCAAGTCTGACACCGCGATCTCCATTGTCGCCATCGCCGGTGCGCCGACGACGGTCGCGATCAAACCCGGCCAGGACGCGCGCCTGACCTGGTCGACCGGCGGACAGGCCTTCGACGTCACCCTGCGCGCCGCGGGGCCCGGCAAGATCGACGTGGCCTATTCGGCGACAACCGACGGCTGGCCCGCCGGCGCCGCACCGCTGCCGAAGCGGCCGAGCGAGGTGATGGCCTTCGACGTCTCCGACAGCGCGGTGCTGGCCGGTGAGCGCCACTTTGCGTGGTGACGCTTTTCCCGGTTTCGCTGGCGCGCTAAGCCGACGCTCATGAGCGACGTCACCATCTACCACAACCCCAATTGCGGGACGTCCCGCAACACCCTGGGCCTCCTGCGCGAGCACGGGGTCGAGCCCAAGGTCGTCGAATATCTCAAGGCAGGCTGGACCAGGCCACAGCTCGAGGACCTGCTGAAGCAGCTCGGGAGGTCGGCGCACGAGGTGCTGCGGGTGCGTGGCACGAGGGCTCACGAACTGGGCCTCACCGACCCCAACGCGTCCGATGCGGCCCTGATTGCGGCCATGATCATCGACCCGGTCCTGGTCGAGCGACCGATTGTCGTGACCCCCAAGGGCGCAGCGCTCTGCCGTCCGGCGGACCTGGTGATGACGCTCCTCTAATCCGCGCGGTAAATCGACCCGACCCGGCGCCCCCCTCGGCGCCATCTTTCCGCCGCCAACGCTGCGGCCTTCTGAGGGCGTCCGGAAATTTGGCTTTCTGAGCCGCAGGCCTTACCAGTTCTGCTGCAGCCTTGGGGGCAAGATGCGACCAATCAATCTGCGGCCCGCAGGTCCCACCCGGGCGCCCTACGTCTGGGCCGGCGCGGTCGCCGCCCTGGGCCTGGCCGTCGGCGCTGGCGTGGCCTTTACGCAGCGCGCGCCAAGCCCCCCCAAGCCGATCGACGCCGCAGTCGTCACGGCCCTCCAGAACACCGCCTTTACCCACGCCGCCTCGCAGCCGGGCCTCGCCGCCTCGCAGAGCGTGCCCGTCAAGCTGCAGCGCGGCGAGACGCTTGAAGCGGCTGTGCGCCGCGCCGGGGTCGGCCCCGCCGAGGCCCAGCTCGCCGTGGCAATGCTGTCGAAGGCCATGGACACCGTCCACCTGAAGGCCGGCATGGCGATCGACGCAGCCATCGCCCAGCCGCGCGTCGCCGGCGCCGAGCGCGGCGAGGCCCGGCTGATCGGGCTTTCGCTGCGCACCGGCCCGGCCAGCGCCATCACCATCTCGCGAAGCTTCGACGGGGCGCTGCGCCTGCGCGAGCTGGACGAGAAGTTGCGTGACGAGACCGCCGTGGCGGACGGCGCCATCGAGGGCTCGCTTTACGAAAGCGCCCAGCGCATCGGGGCGACGCCGGCGATCACCGCCGAGGTCGCCAAGCTGTTTTCCCATCGCCTGGACTTCCAGCGCGACATCCAGCCGGGCGACGCCTTTCGGCTGATCTTCGACCGGAAGGTCACCGAGGCCGGCCGCACCGTTGAGGCCGGAGAGTTGCAGTACGCCGAGCTGCACGGGGTCAAGTTCTACCGGTTCGCCCGCGGCGCCGACATCGAGTATTTCGACGAATTCGGAAAGAACATCAAAGGGTTCCTGCTGCGCACTCCGATTGACGGAGCTCACATCACCTCGCTGTTCGGCATGCGCAAGCACCCGGTCCTGGGCTACACGCGCGCCCACCAGGGCATCGATTTCGGAGCTGGGACCGGCACGCCGATACTGGCCGCCGGCGACGGCGTGGTGGCCCAGGCCGGCCCCTGGGGCGGCTATGGCAACTGGCTGCGTATTCGCCATTCGGAGGGCTGGGACACCGGCTACGGCCACATTTCGCGCTATGCCGCGGGCATCCATCCGGGTGTCCACGTCCGCCAGGGACAGGTGGTGGCCTATGTCGGCGCCACGGGGCTCGCGACCGGCCCCCACCTGCACTACGAGATCTGGAAGAACGGCCAGCGGGTGAACCCGATCGGCGCCAAGGTGCCCCAAGGTACGGTCCTGGCCGGCGCCGATCTCGCCCGGTTCAACGACCAGAAGGCGCATATCGACGGCCTGCTGGCCCACGGACCGCCCCAGGCGCTCGCCGTGGCGGATACAGATCGCGGAACGGTGCGCTTGCAACGCTGAACCAAGCTTGGCCGTTGGGAGGGGCGATGTCCTCGAAACCGACGCTCCACGACGCAACGTTGGCGCGCAAGGCCTCCCAAGGCTGGCCCGAGGGTGCAGACGTCGACGACATCATCCTGCAACCGGCGCTGGGCCCCGCGCTGGCCGGCATGAACGTCATCGTCGAGACCCACGACCTCTATCGGCCGGGGGCGCTGGCCATCATGCGCGAGGGCTTCGCGCGCACCCACGACATCGTCCGCGTCGAGCCGGGGCCGAAGGCCTTCGACATGTCCCAAAGGCTCCCCGAGCTGCCGCACCTGGATCAGCTGCTGGCGGTCTGGGCATGGCGTGCGCGGCCGACGCCATGGCTGGTGATGACGCCGCGAGCCGAGGTTTGATCTGGCGCAAGGCGGGCGGCTCCGGATCGGCCATCATGGCGCCATGCAGAAGCTCCGCGCCTTCATCGTCTTCAGCGTCCTGCTGATCGCAACGGCGGCGCAGGCCCAGACCGACCGGATCGCCCGCGGGCGCCTTCTCACGCAGCGCTACTGCGCCGGCTGCCACGCGATCACCCGCAGCGGCAAGAGCCCCAATTCCGCCGCCCCGCCGTTTCGCGATCTGAACGCACGCTACAGCATCGACGACCTGGGTGAGGCCCTCGCCGAGGGCATCCTGACCGGCCACCCCGCCATGCCGCAGTTCACCTTCGGGCCGCACGATGTGGCCGCGGTCCTGGCCTATCTGAAGAGCATCCAGACGAACCAGACCGCCACCATCGCGACGGACCCGCCCGTCAGTTAGGCGTCGAAGACGATGACCGAGCGGGCCAGTTCGCCCTTCTTCATGTCCTCGAAGCCCTCGTTGACGTCTTCCAGCTTGATGCGCTGGGAGATCATCTGGTCGAGCTTCAGCTTGCCGTTCATGTAGAAATCCACGAACCGCGGCATGTCGACCGGGAAGCGGTTGGAGCCCATCAGCGAGCCCTGCAGCTTCTTTTCGCCGAGGAAGGCCGCGCCCATGATCGAGACCATCTGACCGACCGGGATCATGCCGATAATGTTGGCCGTGCCGCCGCGACGCAGCATGCCGAAGGCCTGCTCGGCGGTCTTGGCCAGGCCAATGGCTTCGAAGGCGTGATGCACGCCGCCCTTGGTCATCTCGATCACCTCCTTGACCGCGTCGGTCTGGGAGGCGTCGATGAAGTCGGTCGCGCCGAACTCCATGGCCAGGTTGCCCTTCGAGGCCACCATGTCGACGGCGATGATCCGGGCCGCGCCCGCGATCGCCGCGCCGTTGATCGCCGAGAGGCCCACGCCGCCGCAGCCGATCACCGCCACGGTCTCGCCGGGCCGCACATTCGAAGTGTGAATCGCCGCGCCGACGCCGGTGGTCACCGAGCAGCCGATCAGCGCGGCGCGGTCCAGCGGCATGTCCGGCCGGATCGCCACGCAGGCGTGCTCGTGGATCAGCATCTGCTCAGCGAAGGACGACAGGTTCAGGAATTGCATCATCGGGCCGTTCGGCGCCGAGAGCCTGGGCTCGTCGTCCTTGCCGCGCCGGGTCTCCGGCGAGACGCACAGGCTCATGTGGCCCGTCAGGCAGAACTCGCAGTGGCCACAGAAGGCCGACAGGCAGGTGATCACGTGGTCGCCGGGCTTCACCGTGCGGACTTCCGAGCCCACCTGCTCGACGATCCCGGCGCTCTCGTGGCCGAGGACGGCCGGCAGCGGATGCGGATAGGAGCCCTGCATGAAGTGCAGGTCGGAGTGGCACAGGCCCGCGGCCGCGGTGCGGATCAGCACCTCATGCGGGCCGGGCTTGTTGATCTGGACTTGCTCGATCTGAAGCGGCTTGCCCACTTCGCGCAGCACGGCGGCCTTCATCGCGTTCCCTTCAGGTTCTGCCCAGATGTCCGAGGGCCTTCGGGAAAGCCTTATCGCCGATCAGATGGACCGGCCAAGGGCTTTCGCCCCAACCGCGCCCAAAACCAAGGCTCTCCTCGCCTAAAGGAATCGACAGTCTGACCTGGGAGCCGCAAGACAGGACCTGATGGACGAAACACCGCCGCCAAGCCGCGCAGGGCCCAGCCAGGCCGCGGAAGTGTTCCAGGCCTTCCTGGTCCAGGGCCTCACCGCCTTCGGCGGGCCCGTGGCGCACATCGGCTATTTCCGGCGCGAGTTCGTGGAGCGCCGCGCCTGGCTCTCGGACGGCGCCTTCGCCGACCTGCTGGCGCTCGCCCAGTTCCTGCCCGGCCCAGCCTCCAGCCAGCTCGGGATGGCGATCGGTTTGCGGCGCGCGGGCTATGCGGGCCTGGTCGCCGCCTGGGTCGGCTTCACCCTGCCGGCCGGCGTGGCGATGATCGCGCTCGCCTATCTCGCGCCGCGGCTTGCCACCGGCTGGGGCGACGGCGTGTTGCACGGCCTGCAGCTGGCCGCCGCGGCGGTGGTGCTGAACGCCCTGGTGGCCATGGCGCGCACGCTGGCGGTCGGGCCGATCCGCGCGGGCATCGCCATCGGGGCGACGGCGGGCCTGCTGATGGCGCACGGGCCGGCGCCGCAGATCCTCGCCCTGATCGCCGGCGGCCTGTTCGGCATGGCCCTGCTGCGTGAGCCGGGGGCCGCCGAGCCGGACGATCCGGCGACCCAGGCGATCCCACCCGCAGTCTCCGCCGGCGCCCTGGCCGGCTTCGTGCTGCTCCTGGGCCTCCTGCCCTTCCTGGCCGTCTGGCTGGATAGTCCCAGCCTCGGCCTGGCCAGCGTCTTCTACCGCACCGGCGCCCTGGTGTTCGGCGGCGGCCACGTGGTCCTGCCGCTGCTGCAGAGCGAGATCGTCGGCCGCGGCTGGCTGGACCAGGACACGTTCCTGGGCGGCTACGGCGCGGTGCAGGCCCTGCCCGGCCCGCTGTTCAGCTTCGCGGGCTTCGTCGGCGCGGCCCAGCAGGTGGCGCCGGGCGGCTGGCGGGGGGGACTGGTGGCGCTGGCCGCGATCTTCCTGCCCAGCCTGCTGCTGGTGGTGGGCGTGCTGCCGTTCTGGGACCGGCTGAAGAGCCAGCCGGCGGCGCGAGGCGCGCTGGCCGGCGTCAATGCGGTGGTGGTGGGCGTGCTGGCTGCGGCCCTGTGGAACCCCGTCCTGACGACTGCCGTGCGCCGGCCCAGCGACTGGGCCCTGGCGGCGGGGGCCTATGTCTTCCTGGCCGTCGCCAAGCTGCCGCCCTGGCTGGTGGTGATCGGCTTCGCCGGCGTGATCGGGCTCTTTTCGCGCTAGACCCTTCCCGGTTCAGGTGGAATCACCTGAACCGGGCAAGAAGGGTCTATCTTCAAAAGCTTGGAGCGCGTCGGACGGGTGAACCGGCTTCCACTTCACCCTGACGCGCTCTAGAGCCGCTCCTCTCGCGAGCATGAGGCTCGCGGGTATTGGGGCGGCGCTAGCGCCGCTCGCGGGCCTCACGCTCGGCGATGCGGCCCAGCCGATCCAGCAGCAGGTAGACCGCCACCACGAAGAAGCCGACGCCGGCGATCCCCGCCAGGCCGCCCACCAGCCGCGGCCCCATCAGGCCTCCGCCGCCCCGGGCATAGGTCGCCCAGAAGATGCCGCCGCCGAAGAAGGTGAGGCCCAGGACCGCCAGCGCCGCCAGCGTCAGGAGCCCGCCCTGCGGCCGCTCCGGCAGGGGCTGGACGATCGGGGCGTCGAAGTCCGCCGGGGCGGCGTCGTCGATCACCCTGCGGTCGGACAGGAAGGGATCATGATCGTCGTGGAATACGTCGTCCTCGTCC
>DASRRU010000181.1:0-10306 GCA_035656795.1 Phenylobacterium sp.
CCTCGAGAGCGCCCAAGACCTTCGCCTTGAGGGCCTGACGCTTTTTTTGGGCGCCGGCGGCGTGCTGGTGGGCGCGCACGATGGTCGAGTCGATCATCTGCACGCTGTCCTGACCGGCGCCGCTCTCATTGAGGGCGGCCAGCATCACGTCCCAGACCCCCGACAGCGTCCAGCGCCGGAACTGCCGGTAGACCGAGCTCCACTTGCCGAAATGGTCATGCAGATCGCGCCAGGCCGAACCCGTCCGCGCGAGCCAGAACACCCCGTCCAGCACCAGGCGATGATCTCTGGGCCGACGGCCCCGCCGCGGACCTGCCTCGATCACGAACGGCGCGAAGAACCCCCACTCCTCATCCGACATCAAACCACGAACCAAGACCGCGCTCCTCAAAGAGCAGCCTTGAATCAGCGATCAGTTGATTTGGGAATCCACTTCGTCAACACCACCTAGGGTGAAGAACAAGGCGTGGCCGAAGATCGCCAGAGCGAACGCGATCAGCCTGGGCCGCCGCCGTCGCACCGTCTGCATCGCGTTGATCATCAGTCGCCCCACGACCGCTCCCTGGGACGAGAGGGAGCCGTGGTGTCGAAATGAAGGCTGGTTCGGAAGCGTCCGCTGAGGGGGGGTAGCGGACCTCCAACCTGCGGCCAGCGCGAGGATCGAGGAGGTCTTCTCACATGGCATGTGCGTGGATTTCGCACATGCGTGCGCGCCGCCAGATGCAATGATCCATCCGACTGAGATCGAGGGCACCGATTGTGGAAAACGTCGCTAGGGTCATCGACGAGCGACTGCTCCGCTCCGCATCGGAGGACCGCTTTTCAGGCGCAGTCTACGTCAAGGTCGCCGGAGCAACCCTTCTGTCCGCCGCCTATGGGTTGGCGGATCGGGAGGCTCAGATCGCCAACACGCCAGAGACGAAGTTTCGCCTGGGCTCCATGAACAAGATGTTCACCGCGACAGCGGTGCTGCAGCTTGTCCAGCGATCCGAGCTGAGCCTACAGACCAAGGTGAGCGACCTGCTGCCGGAATACCCCAACCGCGAGGTGGCCACGGGCGTCACCGTTCATCAGCTCTTGGGTCACACCTCCGGATTTGGAAACATCTGGGGACAAGAGTTCGATGCCCACCGCCTGGAGCTGCGGACCGCCGCTGACTACGTCGCCCTGTTCGGCACCCAACCGACGGAGTTCGCGCCCGGCTCGGCCTACAAATACTCCAACTACGGCTACATTCTGCTTGGCCGCATGCTGGAGGTGGCTACGGGTGAAGACTACTACGAACGCGTCCGTAACCACCTCTTTGACCCAGCAGGAATGACCCGCACGGGTTCGTTCCCCGAGGAGGTCGACGTGCCAGAACGGGCAGCGGGCTACATGCGGACTCCGGAGGGCTGGCGACCTAACTGGGATACGCTGCCCTTTCGCGGCACCCCAGCCGGCGGTGGCTATTCCACGGTCGGCGACCTCGACCTATTCGCCCAGGCGCTGATGGGCCACCGCCTGCTCGACGCTAAGCACACTGAGTTGCTTACGACGGGCAAAGCGGAAGCCGGGGACGGGATGCGATACGCCTATGGCTTCATGGACGAACTGGACCGTGGAGTTCGGCGGATCGGCCACACGGGCGGAGCCCAGGGCATGGCGGCGCTTTACTGGATTTACCCCGACGCGGGCTGGCAAGTTACCGTGCTTTCGAACCGGGACGCCCCTGCCGCCAAGATCGTCACCGACTTAATCGTCGGTGAGTTGACGAAGGCGGCGGCGAACTAGGTCGAAACGTACGGCATCCATGCATGCGAACGGCTGGCGCATGCAATGTCGCCTAGCCGTCGGGATCTTCGAACGTCGCGCCGTGGATACCCCAATAAGGGTTGAGGGGGCGGACCGGCTCGAAGCCGGCGGCGCGAAAACGTTCGATGGCCGCCCTCCAAACACCGTCGTCCGGCAAATACAACACAATGAGATGATCCTGCGTCGGTGCGCGCCCCGCAGAATGCGATTGCGCTCGTGTGAACTCAAAATGGAATGGCGCGCCGGGCGCGCCCAGGATTGCCCCATCGAAGCCGACGTGGCCGGCAAAGCGGTAGAGGACGCTCAGGCCGAAGCCATCCCTGTAAAATGACAGAAGCGCGTCGATGTCGTCGGTCGGCCGCGCTACGCGCAACTTCGGAATGCTGTCCATGCTGCGAGGCCAACGGCCAAGGCTCAATGTCCAAGTAGCGTGTCGCGTTCACCGGTTGAGCCCACCGTCGATTTTGCCCGTTCGCGTTCGGACGGAACCCCACCCTTTTGCGGTGAGCCGCCGAGTGGTCCCCAACGGCGAGTTTCCGTCCGAACGACTAACGCGACTTGTTGCGGACGGCCCTGAGGTTTGCTCCGGGCAGCTAGAAGGCGGCGACGAACCGCGCGCCCTCGGTGGAGGTCTCCAGCAGGAGCTGGCCCCCCTGGCTGACTATCGCCTGGCGCGCGAGGCTGAGGCCGATGCCGGTGCCCTCGGGCTTGGTCGTGAAGAACGGGCGGAAGACCTCAGTGGCCTGTGCGTCGGGGACGCCGGGCCCGTTATCCTCGATGGTGATGGCCGCTCCGTCGCCAGTGGGACGCGCGGCGAGGCGGACCGTAGGCGGCGTGCGTCCGCCAGCGATGGCCGCCTCGGCCGCGTTGGCGAGCAGGTTGATCAGCGCCTGGGCGGTCAGGTCAGGGTCGAGGCGGATCATGATGTCCGGTTTGGGCGGGGCGAAGTCGAGGTGAACCCCGACCGGCCCCCAGCGGATATCGAAGAGCTGGGCGGCTTCCGCGAGCAGGGCCGCCAGACTGACGCGCTGCGGCGACGGGGCGGGCAGGCGCGCCAGGCGACGGTAGGCCTCCACGAAACGGTGCAGCCCCTCCGTGCGGCGTGCAATGACCGCCACGGCGTCTCGGGCCATGGGCAGGTCCTGTGACCGGCCCTCTGCCAGCATCTCCGCGGCGCTCTGAGAGAGTGACGCGAGCGGCGTCAGCGAGTTCATGATCTCGTGGCTCAGGACCTGCAGCAACTCGCGTAGGGCGGCGGCCTCGGCGACCTGGATGTCGGCTTCGATGTCAGTGAGCGCGGCCAGCCGCAAGGCGCCGCCGGCCCCGACCACGTCGGCGACGGAGAGTGCATAGGTCCTGGCGACGCCGTCGGCGGTCAGGCGTACCGTGCGGCGCGTGTCGGCGGACGCCTCCAGGGCGGCAGTGACCAGCTCGCCCGCCTGACCGA
Source organism: Phenylobacterium sp. (assembly GCA_035656795.1). Lineage (GTDB taxonomy): Bacteria > Pseudomonadota > Alphaproteobacteria > Caulobacterales > Caulobacteraceae > Phenylobacterium. The sequence continues at coordinate 3,242 of DASRRU010000181.1, forward strand.
TCAGGATATCGTCGGTCCGGAAGAGCCGGCGCGCGGCGCGATTGACGGCGCTGGCGGTGCCTCCGGGGCGCCAGGTGACCAACGGGGTCGGCGCTTGGTCGAGGAAGGCCTGCAGGGTGCGCCGCGCGCGCTCCTGGTCCAGGGTCTCGGTCGAGGCCTGGGGTTCGGACGGGCTCTCGGCTGAGCTGCGGGCGGCCTGCGTCGCCACTCCGAACGCCGCGCCGATAGCGCCAAGGCTCAGCACCAAGGCGTTGGCCGGCAGGCCCGCACGCCAGGCGAGGATCGCCAAGGCGCCGCAGACGAACACCGCGACCTGGCTGGCCAGGCTGATCCAGACGCGCCTAGAGGCCATGTTTGACCATGCGCCTGTAGAGGGCCGCGCGGGTGAGGCCGAGCTCGCGGGCAGCGTGGCTCACATTGTGCGCGTGGCGCTTCAGCGCCGCCTCGACGATAGCGCGCTCGGAGCGCGCGAGGTTGAAGTCGGGCACACTGGGCGCCGCGCCGGCGCTCGGCGCGGGAGTTGCGAAGTCGGCAAGTGCGAGGATGTCGCCCTCGGAGAGCACCACCGCCCGCTCGGCCGCCTGGCGTAACCCGCGGACCTGACCCGGCGGCGGCTGGACCTTCAGGAGGTCGAACACCAGAGGGTCGATGGGCTTCGGCGGGCGGCCATATCGGCGCGCGAAGAGGCGCACGAAGTGCTCCAACAGGAGCGGCAGATCCTCGCCGCGTTGGTCCAGCCGAGGCAGGAAGACCTCCACCGTGTTCAACCGCGCCAGGAGGTCGTCGCGCAAACGCGCCAGGCCTTCGGTCCCGCCGCGCGTCGCCGAGACCTGCCGCAGATTTGGCACCGTGTCCAAAAGGGCGAGCAGGCGGGCCTGAACTGGGCCCGGCAGGTCGGCGACCTCGTCGAGGAAGAGCGTACCGTCGCGGGCTTCGCTCGCTGCCTTCGCGACCGCCTCGGCGGCGTCGGAGCCGAGGCCGCGGACATCGAGGCTGACCAGGCTCCCCGCGCGGCCCGAGCGGGCATGTAGCGCGCGGGCCACCAGTCCCTTGCCGGTCCCGGCTTCGCCGTGAATCAGCACCGGCGCGCCGGTGGGCGCCACCCGGTTCACCATGTCGCGGACCCGCTTCATGTGCGGGCTGTCGCCGACGATTAGCAGGTCGTCGTCCAGAGCCGGCGTTTCCTGCCCGTCGATGCGCTGCCGACGCAGCGCCACGGCGGCGCGCAGGGTCTCCAGGAAACGCGGATTGTTCCAGGGTTTCATCACGAAGTCGCTGGCTCCGGCCTTCATGGCCGCGACCGCGATGTTGATCCCGCTGTGGCCGGTGACCACGACCACCACTGCGTCCGGATCACGCGCGCGGATCTCCGCCAGCCACTCGAAGCCCTCCGCGCCGGACGTGGCGCCGCGGGCGAAGTTGAGGTCGAGTAGGATGACGTCGATGGGTCCGGCCGCGAGTTGGCTCCAGGCCTCTGCCGGGCTCTGAGCGGTGACGAGGCGGAAGCCATTGCGCTCCAGCAGCACCTGGGCCGAGGTCAGGACGTCCCGGTCGTCATCTACGAACAGGATTCGGCCGGAATCACTTGACAGCCCCTCGACCATGTTCGGAAACGAACACCTCGTCCGAAAGCGGGCGAACGGCCCGCAGTTGTTCCAAAAGTATCAACAAACACAACGTATTAGCTTGTGCGATTGTTGAGGTTACGCTGTCGGCGAACCTTGCATCCCAGGCCGATGACGTCCAGTTCCCAAGTCTCCTACTTGACCCCTCCCGAACCCACCATGGATCGCGCCGTCGCGAAGCCCCGGCGCCGCCAGTGGCTGTGGCTGGCCGGCATCGGCGCGGCGGTCGTCGTCGGCGGCGCTGCGGTCCTGTGGCTGCTGCCCGGCGCCAATTCCATCGCCGTGAAGGCCAGCGAGACCCAGATCGCCGAAGTCCGCCGCGAGCCGTTCCAGGACTATGTCCCCGTCCGCGCCGAGGTCGCGCCGCTGACCACTGTCTATGTGACCGCCGTCGAGGGCGGCCAGGTGGAGCAGGTGCTGGTGCTGGACGGCTCGGAAGTCGCCGCCGGCGCGCCGCTGGCCACGCTCGCCAATCCGCAGCTCAAGCTGGCCGTGGTCTCGAAGGAGGCCGAGATCGCCGGGCGGCTGGGCGACGTCAGCGGCCAGGAGCAGGCCCTTCAGAAAGCCCAGGCCGACCGCGAGCGTGAACTCGCCCAGGCGACCTACGACATGCAGAAGGCGCGCCGCGAACTCGACCGGCGCCAGCTCCTGTACGACCACGGCTTCGAGGCCGACGTGGTGCTGAAGACCGCCGCGGACGACGCCGCCTACGCCGAGGCCCGCGTCGCCTCGCTCAAGGCCAGCGGGACGCGGGAGACCAGCATCGGCGCCGACCAGCACGCCCGCATCCGCGCGCTCTCCGGCCGGCTGGGCGATAACCTGGCCCAGGTGCAGGCGAGCCTCGACGCTCTCATTGTGAAGGCCCCGGTGAAGGGCCGGCTGACCAACTTCCTGTTGCAGCCGGGCCAGCCGATGAAGGCCGGCGACAGCGTCGGCCAGGTGGATTCCGAGGGCGCCTACAAGCTCACAGCCGAGCTCGACGAGTTCTATCTGGGCCGCGTCGCGGTCGGCCAGTCGGCGAACGCGGACATCGACGGCCGCGCCGTCCCGTTGAAGGTCGCCCGCGTTCTGCCGCAGGTGGCCCAGGGGCATTTCCATGTGGAGCTGGCCTTCCAGGGCGCTGCGCCGGCCACGCTGAAGCGCGGCCAGAGTCTCGATGTGCGCCTGGTGCTAGGCGACACGCGGCGCGCCGTGACGGTTCCCAACGAGGCCTGGCTGGAAGGCTCCGGCGGGGCCTTCGCCTTCGTCGTCCGCCCCGACGGCCGAACCGCCGACCGCCGCACCATCACCGTGCGCCGCCGCAATCCGCAGCAGGTGGAAATCGCGTCCGGCCTGCGCCCCGGCGAATGGGTCGTGGTCTCGTCCTATGCCGGCCTTTCACCCTACGCCCACGTCATCCTTCGCTGAGAGACGCACCCATGATCGTGCTTGCCGACATCAACCGCCTGTTCCGCTCCGACGAGGTCGAGACCACGGCGCTGCGCTCGATCGACCTCTCCATCGAGGAGGGCGAGTTCGTGGCGATCATGGGCCCGTCCGGCTGTGGCAAGTCCACGCTCCTGAACACGCTGGGCATGATCGATAAGCCGACCAGCGGCCGCTACCTGTTCCGCGGCCAGGAGGTCACTGACCTCGAGGAGGCGCAGCTCGCGCGGATGCGGCGCGACAACCTGGGCTTCGTGTTCCAGAGCTTCAACTTGATCGACGAGCTGACCATCGCCGAGAACGTCGAGCTGGGTCTGGTCTACCGCCGCTGGGCCGGCAAGGACCGCAAGGCGCGCGTCGAGGCCGCCCTCGACCGGGTCGGCGTCGCCCACCGCTCGCGGCACTATCCGCACCAGCTCTCCGGCGGCCAGCAGCAACGCGCGGCCATCGCCCGCGCGATCGTCGGCCAGCCGTCCCTGATCCTCGCCGACGAGCCGACCGGCAACCTCGACAGCGAGAACGGCGAGCAGGTCATGGAGATCCTGAAGAGCCTGAACCGCGAGGGCGCGACCATCGTCATGGTCACCCACTCGCCGCGCAACGCTGATGTCGCCCAGCGGCGCATCGACATGCTCGACGGCCGGGTGGTCATCTCCGCCAGCCGCGCCGCGTGACCAAGGGCATGCTCGGCCACTGGCTCCTGACGCTCTACCGCTCGGTGGCCCGCCACCGGCTCTATGCGGCGATCAATGTGCTGGGCCTGGCGCTGGGCGTGGCGGTGTTCCTGGTGCTGATGCTGGTGGTGCGGTTCCAGACCAGCTTCGAGGGCTGGATTCCGCACGCCGACCAGATCTACGTGATCCGCCGCAACGACCCGATCGTGGGGGGCTGGCGACCCGCTACGATGGGGTCGCTGCTGAACGAGCTTCGCGCCGACTATCCGCAGATCGTGGGAACCCGGGTCGGCGGCGGTCTGGCCACCGTCCGGCAGGGCGCCACGATCACCTCGGAGCAGGTGACGTGGGTGGACTCCGGCTTCTTCAATGTCTTCGACCTGCCGCTGATCGCCGGAGATCGGACCCAGGTGCTGCAGGCGCCGGACGAGATGGTGGTCTCTGAGAGCAAGGCGCGGAAGTACTTCGGCGCCGCCAATCCCATCGGCCAGCGGCTGACGCTCATCCTGGACAAAAAGGTGCGGACTTACCGCATCGTAGGGGTGATCAGGGACCCGCCGCCGACGACCGACTTCAATTTCGACGTCCTGATCGGCCTGGAGGAGCCGACGCCGCAAGAGAATCCTGTTTGGCGCCTATGGAGCGCCAGCAGCGTCGCAACCTATCTGAGGTTTTCGACGCCGGGCGAGGCCAAGGCGATGGGCGACGGCCTGGAGAGCTTCATTGACCGGCACGCCGTCGGCCCCTTCATCCAAACCCCGCCGCACAAGGGACTCGTCCTGCGCCTGACGCCGCTGCTCAAAATGCATCTGATCGTCCCGCGCGACGAGGCGATCGTCGCGGTCATTGCCGCGGTGGCGGTCCTGACCCTGCTGCTGGCGGCGGTGAACTACGTGAACCTCGCGACCGCGCGAGCGTCGATGCGGGCCAAGGAGGTGGCGCTGCGCAAGGTGATGGGCGCGACGCGGCCAGGGTTGATCGCCCAGTTCGTGGGCGAGTCGGTGGTGGTGGCGCTCTGCGGCGCCCTGATGGGGTTGGCCCTCTGCGAGCTGGTCCTGCCGCTGTTCAGCGCGGCCATCGGCGTCACCCTGAAGCTCGATTACCTCGGCGACCCCTGGCTCGCCGGGATGATGGTCTTCGTCGTCGTTGTGGTGGGCGTCGGCGCAGGCGCCTACCCGGCCTTCGTCCTCTCGCGCTTCCAGGCAGCCAGCGTGCTCGCGTCCGCGCGCTCGCCCGGAGGCGGGCGGGCGGGTTCGCGGCTGCGCGAGGCCCTGGTGGTCCTGCAGTTCGCCGTCGCCATCGCCTTCACCATCGGCATGGCGGTGATCCTCAGCCAGGCCGACTATCTGCATCGCGCCGACCTGGGCTTCCGGCGGCAAGGGCTGATCCAGGTGGATTCCTTTCCGCACCCGGACCTCACCGCCGAACAGCGCGCCAGCCTGTTGACGGCCTGGCGCGCGGAACCTGGCGTGGTCGCCGCGGCGCAGGCTGACAGCGCACCCGCCTTTAAGCGCCGCCTCATGGAGACGTTCAGACGTCCGGGCGCGCCCGACAATGGCCCGACCGTCGATTTCGTATCGATCGGGCCGAACTTCCTGCAGACCTATGGCGCGCGGCTGCTGGCCGGGCGGCTGCCCGACCCCAGCCGCGCCGCCGATTTCTCAGTCTCGCGGCAGGAGGCGGCCGGCTCGATCAATATCGTGCTCAACTCCCGCGCCGTCCGGGTGCTGGGGTTCGCAAGCCCGCGGGACGCCGTCGGCCAGAGCCTGGAGGGGTTGAACAAGCGGTTCACCGTCATCGGCGTCGTCAGCGACATGCGGTTCAGGTCGCCCCGCGATGCGCTCGCGCCCATCGTCTATTGGTCGTTCTCCGGCGCCATCGCAGACGGCGAGGCAGTGGTCCGCTTCGCCGGGATCGATACCGACGTACTGATGGCGCGGCTGGCGGCCGACTGGCGGCGGATCGTGCCGACCGAGCCGTTCCTGGCCAAGACCATGGCGGCCGAGCTGGAGCCCTATTACCGGACCGACGAGCAGATCAGCCGCATGCTGACGCTGGCCGCGGTGCTGGCGGTGCTGATCGGCTGCATCGGGCTCTACGGCCTGGCCTCGTTCAACACGGCCCAACGGGTCAAGGAGATCGGCATCCGAAAAACGCTGGGCGCCTCGACAGCGGATATCCTCCGTCTTCTCATGGGCCAGTTCTTGCGGCCCGTGGTGCTGGCCAATCTGGCGGCGTGGCCCTTGGCCTACATCACGCTGCGCGCCTATCTGGTCGGCTTCGACCAGCGAGTGGCGCTGACCCCGGCCTATTTCCTGACCGCCTCGGCCATGACGCTCCTGATCGCGGTGGTCACCGTCGCCGGCCAGGCCCTGCTGGTCGCCCGCGCGCCGCCCTCCAAGGCGCTGCGCCATGAGTAGGCCTTCGGCATCCTCTTTCCCCAAGCCACGCTGCGAGCACCGCCATGCTGGGTAACTACGCCCTGTCGCTCTACCGCACGCTGAGCCGTCACCGGCTCTACGCCGCGCTGAACACCTTCGGCCTGTCGTTCGGCATCGCGGTCTTCACGGTCCTGGCCTTGGTGGTCCGGTTCGAGACCGGTTTTGACCGCTGGGTTCCGCACGGCGACCGGGTTTTCCGGGTGAATGAGATCGGCAGCTATCCCGGTCGGCCGCCGCGAGATTCCCCGGACACCCAGATCATGCTGATCCCGCGGCTTCTGGCGACCTTTCCTCAGATCGCGGCGGGCGCACGGCTCATGAACGACAGCGTCGTCGTCCGGCAAGGCGCGCAGCAGGCCTATGAGACGATCGTCTACGCCGATCCCTCGATCTGGGACGTCTTCCCGGCGCCCTTCGCCGCCGGCGACCGCGGCAGTGCGCTCTCCGGCACCAGCAGCGTGGTCGTCACCCAGGCTATCGCGCGCAAGTATTTCGGGACGGACCGGGCGCTCGGCCGGACGCTGACCATCGCGATCAATGGCCAGCCGCGGGACTATCGGGTGGCCGGAGTGCTGCGGGACCTGCCGCCGGACAGCAATCTCGTCCTGGACGTCGTGATCCGACTGGATCCGAACATGCTGGCGGCGATGCTGCCGACCGCAGATAGCTGGGGATCGAACTTTCTCTTCTCCTTCGTCCGCCTGCGCTCGACGGCGGCCTCAACGGAAGTGACTCGGGAACTGCCCCGGTTCATCGACCGCGAAGTCTCGGGGATGGGCATGCCAGCTCCGACCAGCCGTTATCTCAGATACGAGCCCGTGCCCCTCAGCCAGCTCCACTTCCGTGATGCGGACACCACCGACGCCTTCAAACCTGGGGTCGACCGGATTTTTGTGGCGG
>DASRRU010000182.1:0-10910 GCA_035656795.1 Phenylobacterium sp.
AGGTCGTCACGCAGGTCCGCGGCCAACAGCGAAAGCCCGGGCTCGTCCGACATTGCAGCACTCCAAGGCCATCTATGGAGACACTGAAATGGAGCATTATAACTTTCTTATAACAAGACTAGGCGCACATATCTCGGCGGAGAAACATATGAGGTTAGGCGAACCCGAGGAGTTCACCCCAGACCTCAATGCCGTCGCGGCCGGCCTTCAGCGAATTGATCGGGTGCGCCGGGTCGCGGTAGCCCAGCGCCATGCCGGCGAACAGCATGTGGTCGTCCGGCAGTCCCAGGAATCCCGCGACGGTTTTCGGATAGCGCGCCCAGTATTCCTGAGGGCAGGTGTCGAGGCCGCGTTCCACCGCCAGCAGCATGACGTTCTGCATGAACATCCCCAGGTCCGCCCATTGCGGCGGCCCGAGCTTTCGGTCGAGGCAAAAAAATAAGCCGACCGGCGCGCCGAAGAATTCGCCGTTCTTGGCCAGTTGGCGCAGGCGTGCGGGTTTGTCCCCTCGTGGGATACCGATGGTCGCATAGAGGTCCTCGCCGTTCTGGAAGCGGCGGGTGCGGAAGGGCTCCCAGAGGTTGGGCGGATAGACGTCGTACTCGGGCTCCTCGCCGAGCGGGTTGGCGGCGACCAGGGCCTTGAACTGGGCCAGAGGCTCGCCGGCGAGGCCATACACCCGCCAAGGCTGCAGGTTCCCGCCGGACGGCGCCTGGGCGGCGCGGGCCAGGAGTTCGGCGACCAGCTCGCCCGGCACCGGGTCAGGACGGAAGGCGCGGATGGAGATGCGCCGGGCTATGGCCTCGCTCACGTTCATGGCGACCTCAAAAACAACCCACAGGGGAACGGTCTTGTTGGGCGCTGCCCCTTGTGGCCACGGTTAGCACGATGGCCGCAGCGCCATGCGTCGATATTCGGGGGAAGTCCACTTGGGTAAAAATCTCGGAGTCGCGCTTCTGGGCGCGGCTGTTCTCGCTATGGCTGCGCCAGCGCTGGCGTCGACCACCTTGACCTTCAGGATCGACGTCACCGGCTCCAGCGGGGCGGCGCCGGCCTTTTCGACCCCCTTCTTCGAGACCTTCACACTCCAAGACGGCGTGCTGAGCAGCTTCGGGAGCACTTCGGATGTGACGGGCGGCGTGACCGGCTCCGATTCTCTGACCGCGGGCCTGAAGGCGCTGGTCAACCTCGCGGGTGCGACCGACTTTTCCGATTGGGCGCTGGAGGTCTACGCGCAGCCCGGGCTGCCGCCATCGATGAGCACTCTAGGCGACATCCGCGAGAATCTTGTCGACCAGAATGATTTCTACCGGCAGTCCATCACGGGCACGCTAGCCGGCAACAACGTGCCGGCGTCGCTGGACGCGGCGGGCCTCGCCGACTTCTTCAGCCGAGATAGGTTCCTGGACTGGTCCGAGGACGTCATCCACGACAACGTCGTGATCGCCGGCTACACCGGCACGGCGACGCTGACGGCGTCTTCCACGGACTCTTCGGCCGCTCCAGAGCCGGCGGCCTGGGCGTTGACGATCCTCGGCCTGGGTGCGGTGGGAGCGTCGCTGCGGCGGCGCCGAGCGGTCGTGCTCGCCGCCTGAAGGGACGCTTGACGGCGCGGGCGGCGGCGTCCCACCTGAGCGCTTGCGCCGAGTCCGGGGACCGCCAGTTGAGCCGAAGAGTGAGATCCACAGTTGGTGGCGGCTTTTTGGGTCGCCTGGCCCGCTGGGTGCTGATCCTGGTGCTGGTGTTTGGCCTGGTCGGGCCGGCGGCCGTCGTGGGGATCTACCGCGTCGTCCCGCCGCCGATGACGTGGCTGATGGTCGAGCGGATGTTCCAGGGTCAGGGCTTCGACCGCCGCTGGGTCCCCTTAAGGCGCATCTCCCCGCAACTGGTCCGCAGCGTAATCGGCGCTGAGGACGCCCGCTTCTGCGAGCACCACGGCTTCGACTTCAACGCCATTCAGAAGGCGATGGCGCACAATGAAGCCAATAGCGGCGGCAGCGGGTCGGGCAAAATCCGCGGCGGCTCGACGATCAGCCAGCAAACCGCCAAGAACGTCTTCCTGTGGCCGCACCGCGACTATGTGCGCAAGGGCCTGGAGGCCTGGTTCACGGTGCTGATCGAGACGATCTGGGGCAAGCCCAGGATCATGGAGGTCTATCTGAATTCCATCGAGTGGGGGCCGGGCGTCTATGGCGCGGAGGCCGCCGCCGAAGTCAATTTCCACAAGAGCGCCGCCCAGCTCGATCCGGCCCAGGCCGCGCGGCTGGCGGCGATCATCCCCAGGCCGCTGGCTTGGAAAGCCGCCCGACCCGGCCCCTATATCCAAAAACGCGGCGGCCATACCGCCGCCGCCGCCGGGACCGTCCGCCGCGACGGCCTGGCCGACTGCGTCCTCTAGCGCGCAAACAAAAGCCCCGACCGTCGCCAGCCGGGGCTCTTAATCTCATTCACCCGAAGGCGGTGAGGCCGCCTGGGCGCGCCGTCAGGCGAAGCTGGCCATGCGGCGACGGCTGCGCAATGCGGCCCCAATACCGCCGAAGCCCAGCAGCAGCAGCGCCCAGGACCCTGGCTCCGGAACACCGGCCCGAGTGGGCACGGCGCCGGCGTAGACGACCAGGTTGCGGCCATTGCCGCCCGTGTCCGTCACATCGCCGTTGGTGCTCAGCGCGCTGAAGGTGCCCGCGGACCCATTATCCATCAGCTGGAAGGAGAGATGATAGACGTCGCCAGAGTGCGTCGTAATCGCTTGCGTGATTGCGTCATAGGCCTGCACGGCGCCGTCGCGGTAGCAGTTCGAGGCGCCGATCCCACAGCCGGCGGTGACCACGCCCGCGAAGGCGGCCCCGAAGGTGTTGAGATAGGTCCAGCCGGTCGGGGCGTTCACGCCCACTGGCGGTGTCTCGAAACCACCGTTGGTGACCAGCTCTCCGCTCGGGGTCGTCGTGTCGGTAAGGCTAAAGTTGTCCAGCAGCAGGAAAGCTGGGTCCTCGCGGAAGGCGAAGCTGAGGTTGGTCAAAGCCGATGCCGCGGTAAAATTGGCTGTATACTGAGTGTAGCTGGTCGGAATCGGGGTTCCAGCCAGGTTCAGAATCACCGGCCCGGCGGGCGGCGGATCGTTGTTCGCAGCGAAGGCGGCGCCCGCCGCGAGCATGGCGACGGTCGCGGTGGCGCCGGCCAAGATCAACTTGAATGTCATGTTCCCACCTCAGCCCTGGCCGCGCCTCAATGCCGCGGCGGTTGCGACGAAGACGCCCCAACCTCAGGCGTCGAAACAAGGTTAGCTATGCATAACCATGTTCCGTCAAGTTCGCTCGCCTGACGGGCGAGTTGCCGCGATCCACGCATTGGCGCCCGCGTTGCATCGTCCTCAAACAAGCGGCGGACCTGTCCAACAATGGCACAGCCGTCATCACCTGCTTGGATGAGGGCCTACTCGTGAAGACACTTTTCGCCGCCGCCATCGCCGCCGGCCTCGTCGCCGCCGGTTCGGCATCCGCCACCGAACTCCTGACCAACGGCAACTTCGATCAGGGGGCAACGGGCTTCTACAGCCAGTACACCTATTCTCCGCCGAACGGCACGGGGACGAACCTGTGGCCGGAGGCGACCTACGACGTCACCACCGACGCCCACGCCGACCACCCGTCGTTCTCCTCGTTCCCCAACCATACCCCCAGCCCCAGCGGCGGGATGATGATGGTGATCAACGGCTCCTCGACGCCGGACACGATCATCTGGTCGGAAGGCGATGTCGGCGGGGGCGCGCCCCTGATCGGCGCAGCCAACACCGCCTACACCTTCACCTTCTGGCTCGCCTCGGTCTATCCGGCGAGCCCGGCGGACCTGCAGCTGTGGGTCAACGGCGCCGCGGTGCAGGGCGAGACCTTCGCCGCCCAGGGTGGCGACCAGGCGCTCGGCCAATGGCAGGAGTTCACCTATTCCGGCACGACCGGCGCGAACGGGCTGCAAAGCATCTCGCTGACCAACCTCAACCTTGAGCCGAACGGCAACGACTTCGCCCTGGACGACATGAGCCTGCAGGGCGTCGCGGTCCCGGAGCCCACCAGCTGGGCCCTGATGCTGCTGGGCTTCGGCGGCATGGGCGCCATGTTGCGCCAACGCCGCCGGCTGGTCGCCGCCGCCGCCTGATCTACCGAGCTCTCCAGCTCTGTTGCGTAAGAGCGCCGTCGGGTTCGCCCGGCGGCGCTTTGCGTTGCGCGTCCGGCCGCTCGCAGTCCGGATCAGACGCCAGGAACATCGTGGCCCCGAGCGCCACGCTGCGCGGGAAGCGGCTCAGCTAGGCCCTGGCCGCAATGTTCGAGAGGCCGGCAGGCAAGAAGCCGGAAGGGTTGGCGTAACCTGGAGTCTCAAACTCCGGTTGACGAAAGCAGCTCCTACCCCCAAACCCCGGCCATCCGAAAAAACCTCCCCCGAAGGAGCCGAACATGCGCGTTGGCGTGCCCCGCGAAATCAAGCCCGACGAGTACCGCGTCGGCCTCACCCCGACCGCCGTGCGCGAGTACGTCAGCCATGGCCACGAGGTGATCGTGGAAACGGGCGCCGGGACCGGCGCGGGCTATCCGGACGAGGCCTACACCCGGGCGGGGGCCAAGATCGCCGCCGACGCCGCGGCGGTTTTCTCCGGCGCCGAGCTGATCATCAAGGTCAAGGAGCCGCAGCCCGTCGAATGGGCGCGCCTCACCGACAAGCACATCCTCTTCACCTACCTGCACCTCGCGCCCGATCCGGCCCAGGCCGATGGCCTGCTCGCGTCCGGCTGCGCGGCCATCGCCTATGAGACGGTGACGGACCCCCAGGGCGGCCTGCCGCTGCTGGCGCCGATGTCGGAAGTGGCCGGCCGCATCGCCGTCTTCTCGGCCGGCGAGACCCTGCTGAAGCACAACGGCGGCATGGGCCTGCTGCTCTCCGGCGTGCCCGGCGTGCCGCCGGCGCGGATCGTGGTGCTGGGCGGCGGCGTGGTCGGCATGAACGCCGCGCGCATGGCCGCGGGCCTGGGCGCCGAGGTGGTGATCGTCGAGCGCTCGATCCCGCGGATGCGCGAGCTCGACAATATGTTCCAGGGCCGCATCCTCACCCGTTACTCGACCCAGGACGCGGTCGAGGAAGAGATTCTCAAGGCCGACGTGGTGGTGGGCGCTGTGCTCACCGCCGGCGCCTCGGCTCCGAAGATGATCCGCAAGGACGACCTGAAGAAGATGAAGCCGGGCTCGGTGCTGGTCGACGTCTCCATCGACCAGGGCGGCTGTTTTGAGACCAGCCGGCCGACGACCCACGCCGACCCGACCTACACCGTCGACGGCGTCGTCCACTACTGCGTGGCCAACATGCCGGGCGCCGCCCCGCGCACCTCGTCGGAGGCGCTGGTCCACGCCACGCTCAGCTTCGGCCTCGCGCTCGCCGACCATGGGCTGGACGCGCTGAAGACCAACAAGCACCTGGCCAAGGGCCTGAACGTGCTCAAGGGCCAGCTCACCCACCCGGCCGTCGCCGAAGCCCTCGGCAAGCCGTTCGTGGACGCTTACGGAGCCTGGAAATAGCGGCGGCGAAACCCAGCCACCCCAGACGCCGCTCATCCCGGCGAAAGCCGGGATCCAGGCTGAGTTAGACGTCTGCCATGGGGCGAGGTCCGAATGGCGCATGGGGCCCGGCTTTCGCCGGGACGATCGGGGGACCGAACGGGCGTCACGCGCCCGATCTCGTCTTCCGCCGAAACCCCCGGCGCCTCAGTTCCTTCTTCTCGCCCTTGGCTTTGGCCGTGATCTCCTTGAGCTTCACGGTCTGCAGGGCCGAGAGCGCCTGGCCGGGCGCGCCCTTCTCGGGGTCCCCGAAGGCGCGGCCGTAGGTCTTCAGGCGGTCGGTGACGCTGCCCAGGAATTCGCCCTCCCATTCCGAGAGCTTTACGCCGGCGCGATCGGCCTGGCGTTGGGCGCGTTTCAGGGCGTTCAGCGCGGCCCGCTTGGCCTGCGCCTTCAGATCGGGTGGCTTTCGGTTCAAATCTCCCCGATCGCGGCGAGGTAGAGGTCGAGGATCGCGTCCTCCTCCATCCGCTTGGCGCGGTCCTGTTTGCGGATACGCACCACCTTGCGCAGGATCTTGACGTCGAAGCCGTTGCCCTTGGCCTCGGCGAAGACCTCCTTGATCTGCTCGGCCACCTCGGCCTTCTCGAGTTCCAGGCGCTCGATGCGCTCAATGATCGACTTGAGTTGCCCTTGGGCGGCCTGATTCAGCACGTCGGGGTGGGCGGAGGCGTCGTCGGCCATGGCGGATACTCGTAAAGGCAGGAGGCAGGAGGCAGGATCGCTGAAGACCCTATCGGCGTGTTCAGAGCCTGTCATGCTGGCCAGGGGCCTTGCCTGTGGATAAGCCGGTGAGGCGCAAGGACGCGGAGGCCGTTTGAGCATGCCGAGCAAAGCGAAACCGACCCAGGCCGACGCCGAAGCCGCCGTGCGCGTGCTGATCGAATGGGCCGGCGACGATCCCGACCGCGAGGGCCTGCTGGAGACGCCGGCGCGGGTGGCGCGGTCCTACCGCGAGCTGTTCGCGGGCTATGAGAGCGATCCCAGGGACTACCTGGCGCGGACCTTCGAAGAGGTCGGCGGCTACGACGAACTGGTGATCCTGAAGGACATTCCGGTGGTCAGTTTCTGCGAGCACCACATGTTGCCGTTCATCGGCCGGGCGCACGTGGGCTACCTGCCGGCGGAGCGGGTGGTGGGCATCTCCAAGTTGGCGCGGGTGGTGCGCGGCTTCGCTCGCCGGCTGCAGATCCAGGAAAAGCTGACCGCCGACGTCGCGGAGGCGATCCAAGACATCCTGAAGCCCAAGGGCGTCGGCGTGGTGGTGATCTCCGAGCACAGCTGCATGACCATGCGCGGCGTCAACACGCCCGGCGCACGCCTGACCACCAGCCACCTCTTGGGCGACGTCCGCAACGATCCACGCACCCGCCAGGAGTTCTTCGACCTGGTCCGCACCCCGGATCGCTAGAGCAGGCCCAGCCCCTCAAGGGTCGGCCGCAGTGCCGCCGGGTCGGTGAAGTGATGGACGTGGAAGCCCAGCCGTCGGGCTGCGGCGATATTGCCCGCGCTGTCGTCGACGAACAGGGCCTCACCCGGGGTGAAGCCGAAGCGCTCGCAGGTCAGTTGGAAGATCGCCGCATCCGGCTTCATCACGCCCTCGCGCCCGGAGACGATCCGTCCGTCAAGCCGCGCGAACGCCGGGCTCATGGCGAAGGTCGCGGCCTCGGTCTCGTGGCTCATGTTGGTCAGCGCGTATTGCCGCACGCCACGGTCCCGCAGGGTCTCGATGGCGGCTTCCGTCTCGGAGATCGGGCCGGAGAACATCTCGTCCCAGCGATGTGTCCAGGCCCAGATGGCGGCTTCGTGCTCGGGGTGTTGGGCGCTCAGCGCGGCGCAATTGTCGGCGAAGGTGACGCCGCAGTCGGTCGGCGCGTGCCAGCCCATGGTGCAGACGTCGCTCAGGAACCGGTCGCGCTCGACCGGATCTGGGAAGATCTTGGAATAGAGCGTGCGCGGATCCCAGCGCACGATGACGTTGCCGACGTCCCAGACTACAAGCCTGGGCCAGACCACCGCACTCGGCGTCTGCATCGGAGGCGTCAGCCTTGCTTGGCTTTGAAGCGCGGGTTCGTCTTGTTGATGATGTAGACGACGCCCTTGCGGCGCACGAGCTTGCAGTCCCGGTGGCGGGTCTTGAGCGACTTGAGCGAGCTTCTGACCTTCATCGGACTTCTCGGGGACCTATCTCGGGCGCGGACGTTGGCGTCCGGGGGTTTTGCAAGAGCGCGCGGATATACGGAACGGGGTCGCGCGAGTCAATGTCGCACGGGACGGGTTCCGATTGAGCGCGTCTCCGACGCTCGCTAGACTCCGAACGATGCGCGCACGCCACCTCACGCTCGTCGCCCTGGCCCTGCTGGCCGCCTGCGCGAGTCCGGCCGTGAAACCCCCGCCGCCCGCGCCGGGCCCGGTCGCTCCGCACCCGACCCCGGCGACGCCGCCTCCCGTCGCGCCCGAGGCTCCGTCCGTTTCGCCGGTGACGCCGCCGGCGGTGTCCGGCGACATGGTCTTCGACGCCTGGGCGATGGAGTTCTACGGCAAGGCGATCAAGGCGGGCATTCCGCGCGACGTGCTGGACCGCGAGATGGCGGGCCTGACGCCGGACCCGCGGGTCACCCAGCGCGACAGCCATCAGCCGGAGTTCTCCCAGCCGATCTCCGCCTACATCAAGGCTGCGGTGACCGATGGGCCCGTCGCCAAGGGCCAGCGCGAGCGGGCCGAGATTCCCCAGTTCGCCGACATCGAGCAGCGCTTCGGCGTCCCGCGCGAAATCCTGCTCGCCATCTGGGCCCGCGAAAGCGCGTTCGGAGCCATCCAGGGCGACTTCGACGTGGTCCGCTCCATGGCCTCCCTGGCCGCTCAGGGCCGCCGGCGCGACTGGGCGGAGGGCGAGCTGATCGCTGCGCTCAGGATCATCGCCACGGGCCAAGCCAGCCGCGCCCAGCTGAAGGGCTCCTGGGCAGGCGCCATGGGCCAGACCCAGTTCATACCCTCGGCCTATCTCTCCACTGCCGTGGACGGCGATGGCGACGGGCGGCGCGACATCTGGAACTCGGCGGCCGATTCCCTGGCCTCCGCGGCCAACCTGCTGGCCAAGGGCGGCTGGACGCCGGGCCAGAGCTGGGCGCGTGAGGTCACCACGCCCGACGACTTCGACTTCAGCATGACCGAAGGGCCAAAGCTGACGCCGGAGGCCTGGGCTGCGCTGGGTGTTCTGCGCGCGGACGGCCTGCCGTGGACCGACGCGGACAAGACCGCCGAGGCCCAGTTGATCGCCCCGGCCGGGGCGTCGGGACCGCTGTTCCTGCTGTTCCCCAACCACTTCGTGATCCGCAAGTACAACAACTCGGTGGCCTATGCGCTGGCCGTGGGCCTGCTGGCCGACAAGATCGCCGGCGGCGGACCGCTGGTGAAGCCCTGGCCGGCAGAGACGCCCCTGTCGCTGGCCGACCGGATGACCGCGCAGCGGGCGCTCGCGGCGCTGGGCTTCGGCGCAGGGACGGCGGACGGGATCGTGGGAGCCGGCACGCGCAAGGCGCTGCGGGCCTGGCAGAAGGCTCGCAGCCTGACGGCGGACGGCTATCTGTCGCCGGCCATGGTGCAGCGCTTGAAGACCGAGACCGGCGCGGCCGACGCCCTCGCGACGCCCGCCCAGACGGCCCAGGCCCCGCCGACCTAGGCGATGACGATCAAAGGGGAGATCAACCTAGACGCCGCCTTCGTCGCTGCGCTCGATGGTGGCCATGGTCGCCTCCTCCCGGGTGATGGCGGCCGGGTCGGCGTTGCGCAGGGCCTTGCTGGCGAAGGCGTAGACCAGCAAGCCCAACATCAGGACCATGTTCAGGAAGAAGGGCGCGGCGTGGTTTGCGTGGTAGAGCGCCATGAAGGCGGGCGCGAAGACCGCGTTGATGCCATTGACCGCCGCGATGGCGCCGGCCACCCGCGCCTGGTCCTTCCAGCCGACCGCCAGCGATGAACCGGCGGTGAAGCCGGGACGGGCGAAGCCGAAGCCGAGGCTCGCCAGCGCATAGCCCGCCACCACCGTGTGGTAGTCCGGCGCGATCGCGACCAGAAGGTTTCCGACCGCCCCGCACACGACGCCCCAACGCAGCAGTTGCCTCGGCGTCATCTCGAACATGCGGATCAGGCCCCATTGGGCCAGCAGTCCGGCGAGCGCGCCGAAGGCCATGGCGGTGGCGATGGACTCCTTGGCCATCAACGGCGAGACGCCGAGTTTGTCGATCACCAGGAAGCCGATGGTCTGTTGCTGGGCCGTCTGGCAGGTGGCGACCACGAAGCCGTAAAGGGCGAAGGGCATGACCCGGGGGTCGCGCCACATGGGCCGCGGCTTTTCGACCGTCTGGTCACCGGCCGCATCGGCGGCCTCCTCAAGGGTCTCCGCGCGGCGGCGGCTCTCCGGCAGGAAGCGCCAGACCACGAACAGCATGGCTGCGGCTATGGCCGCGAAGGTGAAGAGGGGGCCGGCCAGTCCAACGACCGGATAGATGAAATAGGGTGCAAGCCAGGGCCCGAAGACCGTACCCAGGCCAAAGGCTCCAGCCAGGCTCGCCATGGCCTGGGTGCGCTGCTCGCGTGGCGTGTGGTCGGCGACATAGGCCTGGTTCGCCGGGTTGGAGGCCGCCCCGAACAGGCCGAACAGCGAGCGACCCAGCAGCAGCAGGCCGAAGATCACCATCGGCGCGGCCATCTGGCGCAGGCCCGCGCTGACCACCGCCCCGCAGACGGTCATGGAGATCATGAAGCCGGACAGGCCGACCATCATCAGGGGCTTGCGGCCATAGCGGTCGGAGGCCTTGGCCCAGAACGGCGAGGAGATCGCCCACAGGATCGCCGACAGGGAGAAGATCGCCACCACCATCTCGTCGGGAATGGCCAGGGAGCGGCCGATCAGCGGCAGGACCGAGATCAGGCCGGTGTTGCCGATGGCGGTGGCCACCGACGAACAGAAGATGATCCAGAAAGCCCGCCGGGGGAGGGTGCTCTGGGCGGGACTCGCGACGGCATTGGCCATGGAGCCGGGCTTAAGCGTGGGTGCGCCGCAGCGCAAACGCCCGCAACCGCTCACTGCCCATTAAACAATAACAGCGATGTTCCAGCCTGAGTCGCGGGAGACCTCATGTTTCAGATTATCGGCATCGTGCTGCTGTTCGGCCTGGTGTTTGGCAGCTTCGTCATGACCGGCGGCAACATCGGGGTGATCCTGGGGGCGCTGCCGGCGGAGCTGATGACGATCGGCGGCGCCGGCACGGCCGCGGTGCTGATTTCCAACTCCGTGCCGGTGCTCAAGCG
>DASRRU010000183.1:0-2753 GCA_035656795.1 Phenylobacterium sp.
CCGCCGAAGATCCGCGGCCCCTGGTCGGCGGCCGCGATGCCGCGGAACAGATTCACCTCGATGCGCTCGAGCGCCAGGGTGTCGATCAGGTTCTCAGGTTCAGCCATGCCGCCCTCCAGGAGACGCGGGCCTTAGCGGGGCCGCGGTGGCGGGGCAAGCGGGGGGTGACCGTGTGGGCGGACCGACCGACAGCAGACGCTCTCAACCGCCGCAGAGGGATGGAAAACGGACCGCTCCAGCCGCCTCGATTTGGGCGACCTGTCGCCGCCGAGGTTGTGTGCTAAGATCGAGCTTGGCGACCTCAGGGGAGAAGTCGAAATGATGCGTTTGCTCTTGGCGGCAGTGGTTTCGCTGTGCGCTGCCTCTTCGGCGTCGGCGGCGCCCGCCGGCCCGCCGCTCTTGGTGATCCACACAATAGTGGCCGACTACGCGAAGTGGCGGCCTGTCTACGATGCTCACCAACCGGCGCGCGACGAGGCCGGTCTCACGAACTGCCATGTACGGTCGACCACCGACAACGCGAACGACGTGTTCGTCGCGTGCGAAATGGCCGATGTTGCGAAGGCGAAGGCGTTCACTGCGTCCAAGTCGCTCGCCGACGCGATGAAGAGCGCGGGTGTCGTAAGCAAGCCCGACTTCAACTTCCTGTCAGCGGAGCGCTAACGGTCGACCAGACCACGACCCGCGCGGGCCGCCGGCCAAAGGCCCACTGGCTCGGTTCTACGCGGCTCTGGACGCCGCGCTGCCAGGGCTATCGAATGCGGTGGCGGCCCAGATCGGGCCAGCGGGGGGAAAAGTGATGAAGACTAGACTTGGCGTCGCCGGCATCATTGCCGGCATCCTGCTGGCGTCCGGTGCGGTCGCCGGACCCGCGCCCACGGTCGTCGCGGTGGAAAGCGGCCGGCTCCAGGGCGAGGTCCAGGACGGGGTGCTGGCCTTCAAGGGCATACCCTTCGCCGCGCCGCCGGTGGGCGATCTGCGCTGGCGCCCGCCCAGTCCGCCGGCCAAGTGGACGGGCGTGCGCATGGCGGACCGGTTCGGCCACGAATGCGTGCAAAAGCCATGGGGAGAACAGGTCACCCACCCCCTTGCGGCGGGCATGTCGGAGGATTGTCTGTTCCTGAACGTGTGGCGTCCGACGGGTGCGAGGGACGACAAGCTGCCAGTCATGGTGTGGATCCATGGCGGCGGCTGGGTGAACGGCGCCTCGTCAAACGCGATCATGTCGGGGGCGGCGTTCGCGCGCCAGGGCCTAGTGTTCGTCAGCATCAACTACCGATTGGGGCGTCTGGGCTATTTCGCCTTTCCGGCGCTCACCAGGGAGCATCCCGGCGAGCTGGTCGGCGACTACGGCTACATGGACCAGATCGCCGCCCTCAAATGGGTGAGGCGCAACATCGGCGCCTTCGGCGGCGACGCCCGGCGCGTGACCGTGTTTGGCGAATCGGCCGGTGGCGGTTCGGTGAACGTGCTGATGATTTCACCGCTGGCGCGGGGGCTGTTCAATCGGGCAATCATTGAATCCGGCGGAGGGCGGGAACCGCTCGAGGGACGGTCGGAGCTGAACCGCGACCTGCCTGGCGCGCCGTCCGCCGAGACCATCGGCGTGAACTTTGCCCGCAGCCGGGGCATCGAGGGCGCTGGGCCGCAGGCCCTGGCCAGACTGCGCGCGCTGAGCGCCGAGGCGGTCGAAGGCGACCTGAACATGGCCAGCGAATCCGCCCTAGAGTACGGGCCAGGCCCGATTACCTACGCGGGTCCGATCATCGACGGACGCCTCGTGCCC
The DNA here is from genome assembly GCA_035656795.1 of Phenylobacterium sp. Lineage (GTDB taxonomy): Bacteria > Pseudomonadota > Alphaproteobacteria > Caulobacterales > Caulobacteraceae > Phenylobacterium. The sequence continues at coordinate 1,787 of DASRRU010000183.1, forward strand.
GGCCCGGAGCAGGTGAGCTATCTGGCCGGGCGTGAAGCCAGGGTTCCGCTGATGATCGGGGCCAACAGCGACGACCTGGGATTCCAGTCGGCGACCACCATGACCGACCTCTTCGCGCCGTTCGGGGCAAGGGCGGCTCTCGCCCAGGCGCTCTACGATCCGGAGCGGAGCGGCGATGTCGGCGCCGTGGGCGACAGGCTGGGGGCGGACATAGCCATGGTCGAGCCGGCGCGCTTTGTGGCCGCCACCCTCGCGGCTCAGGGGTTGCCGACCTACGAATACCGCTTCTCCTACGTAACCGCTTCCAAGCGCGACCGGTGGACGGCGGGCGCGCCACATTTCGCCGAGGTCCCCTACGTGTTCGACACCCTGGCGGCGGCCTACGCCGGCGGACTCACGCCGCAGGACGAAACCATGGCCAGGGCGATCAACGCCTATTGGGTCAATTTCGCCAAGACGGGCGATCCGAACGGTCCCGGACTACCCCTATGGCCACGCTATTCGCCTCGTCAGGACGTGCTGATGGACTTCGCCGCCGATGGCGTTCCCACGGCTCGGAAGGATGCGTGGAAAGCACGCCTGGACCTGGTCTCGGCCACGGCGCCGCCTTTGCGCTGACGATGCTCATCCCGATTGCCGCGCCTTGGTGCGCGCGGCCGGTGGGTGCGTCTTGCCGCCGCCACGATCATGCGCGTTGGCAAAAGGGACTAAGGTGCGGCTATCGAATTCAATCGGGTTTCGCAGGACTGAACTCTCTGGCGGAATTCAGCCGCCCGGCGGTTAGATTGCGCTATTCCGAGGTCTTCACGCACAGAGCGCAACATTGCGTCCGTGATGTCGATCCTCTGCGCCTCCTTGGCCCGAAGCCTATCAACGGCCTCGAGTTGGTCGTTCATGACCTGAGGGTCGTGCAGCAGCCCGAAGCGGCCGGTCATGGCCTGGGCATAGAGGTCTACCATCTCCCACT
>DASRRU010000184.1:0-17457 GCA_035656795.1 Phenylobacterium sp.
CTTCCGGCTAGGACGGCCGTGGACAAAAGCCAAGTTAAATCAAACGCACAGTAGCAGATTCGTCAGCCGTGGACGGTGGTGGATACGAATTCCAAAGACACCCTCTCCGCCAACCACCATTGAAGTAAATAAGTATTATGAGGAATTGGCCTCGTCGGGGCCCTCATCGCGTGTAGAGGCCCGCGTCGCGGGGGCAGCCAGATTGCTCCGAACGGCCGAGAGTCTGGGCGAGGCAAGACGCGTATTTCTTCCGTGTCGGGCTCCCGCGGGCATTGACGCAGCGCAAGGCCCAACGTGGCGTGATGGGATCAATGCTCAGGCTGTCGGCCCGACGCCGGAGCGCCGGACCATTCGGGAGTTCGCCATGTTCGCAATGGTTCTCGACGAGCCGAGGTCGGCGCTTCGAGCCGAACGGCGCGCCGACCCAGAACCCGGCCCGGACGAAGTGCGGCTGCGGGTCTGCGCCTGCGGGGTCTGCCGCACAGACCTGCACATTGTCGACGGCGAGCTCCCCGCACGGGCTGGCCCGATTATTCCGGGACATGAGATCGTGGGCGTCGTCGAGGCCATTGGCCGCGATGTGCAGGGTATGGCCCTCGGTCAGCGTCTTGGCGTTCCCTGGCTCGGCGAAACCTGTGGCCGCTGCCGCTACTGCCACGCCGGCGAGGAGAACCTCTGCGATTCGCCGGGATTCACCGGCTGGACCCGCGACGGCGGCTATGCGGACCGGACGCTCGCCCGCGCGGACTTCTGTTTCCCCATTCCCGATGTGTACGCCGACGCTGAAGCGGCGCCGTTGCTGTGCGCGGGTCTGATCGGCTATCGATCCTGGAAGAAGGCGTGCGAGGCGCGGCCGGTGCAACGGCTGGGCCTTTACGGATTTGGCGCCGCCGCCCATCTCCTGGCGCAGTTCGCCATCTGGAAGGGCCAGGAAGTCTACGCGTTCACACGGTCCGGAGACGCAGCCGCGCAAGATCTCGCCCGGGATCTCGGCTGCGCCTGGGCCGGGGGCTCGGAGGCTATGCCGCCCAAGGCCCTGGACGCGGCCATCATCTTCGCCCCGGTCGGCGCGCTGGCGATCCCGGCGCTACGCGCGGTGCGCAAGGGTGGAACGGTCGTCTGCGGCGGGATCCACATGAGCGACATTCCCACCTTCCCCTACGAATTGCTCTGGGGCGAGCGCCGCCTGGTCTCCGTCGCCAACCTCACGCGGCAGGACGCGCGGGAGTACTTGCCCCAGGTCGCAGAAGCGGGCGTCCGCGCCAGGGTCGTGACCTATCCGCTGGACGCGGCCAATCGCGCCCTCACCGATCTTCGCCAGGGCAGCTTTGTCGGCGCGGCCGTCCTGATCCCCAACCTCAGCAATGGGCCGGCGACAGTTCGCGGGCCTCACGAGCCAGCGCGGTGATGCGGTCCCAGTCGCCGGCCTTCACGGCATCGGCCGGCGCGACCCAGCTGCCGCCGACACAGACCACGTTGGGCAGAGCCAGGTAGTCGGCGGCGTTCAGTGCGTTCACCCCGCCGGTGGGGCAGAATTTCGCCTGTTGGAAGGGGCTTGAGAAGGCCTTCAGGGCGTCGATCCCGCCGGCCACATTGGCGGGGAACAGCTTGAAAAATCCGAAGCCGGCGGCCAGCCCAGCCATCAGCTCGGTGGCCGTGGCGATTCCGGGCAGCAGCGGCGTCGGACCCTCGTCGGTCTCGCCCGCAATCAGGCCGGGGCTGACGCAGAACTGCGCGCCCACCTTGGCGCAGGCCAGCCGCATGGCGGGCGTCAGCACCGTTCCGGCGCCGACCACCGCGCCCTCGATTTCGCCGGCCATCCGCTCGATGCACTGCAGGGCGACCGGGGTCCGCAGGGTGATCTCCAGCACCGGCAGGCCGCCGGCTGCCAGGGCGCGGCCGAGCGGCACGGCCTTTTCGATGTCCTCGATGATCAGCACCGGGATGACCGGCGCCAGCCCCAGGATCTGCTCCAGCGTCATAGGCGCTCCATCATGGAGAGTTCGCGAGCCGCGCCGATGATCGCCGGGTAGGGATGCGACACCAGTGAGGTCGGAATCTGCTGGACGTAGGCGCCCAGCCGGCCCTTGTCCTCGAAGCGGGCGCGGAAGTCGCCGGTCGTCAGGCGTTCGGCCATGCGAGGTGCGATGCCGCCGGAGATGAACACGCCGCCGCGGGCGCCGAAGCTCAAGGCCAGGTCGCCCGCCACCGAACCCAGGATCGCGCAGAAGCGGTCGAGCGTATCGCCGGCCAGGGCGTCGCCCTTGGCGGCGGCTTCGAACACCGCCCTCTCGTCGGACAGCGTCGCCTCGGCCTGACGCAGACCCGCGAGAACGCCGTAGAGTTCGAACAGGCCACGACCCGACAGGATGCGCTCGATGGAGACGCGGCCGTGGCGAGCGCGGAACTGGCTCCAGATTTCGACCTCGACGTCGTCGGAGGGGGCAAAGGCCGCGTGACCGCCCTCGGTGGAGAGCTCCACGTCGCCGCGGTCGCTGCGCGCCAGGCCCGCGACCCCGAAGCCGGTGCCCGCGCCCAGGACCACCATGGGGGCGTCGGCGGCGCCGCGCATCACCGGCCCCAGCGGCTTCAGGGCGTCGGGGCCCAGGATCGGGCAGGCCAGGGCCTGGGCGGCGAAGTCGTTGATCAGTCGAACCGCCTCGAACTCGAACTGCGCCAGGAGTTCGCCTTCGGACACCTGCCAGTCCAGGTTGGTGAACTCGATTTCGCCGTCCAGCACCGGCCCGGCCACCGCGATCACCGCCCGCGGCGGATGCTTGCGGCCCATGGTCCGCTCCAGGTAGTCGGCAATGATGTCGTTCAGGCTGGCGTAGTTGGCCGCCGGATAGATGTGCAGGTTGCGCACGCGGCCCTCTGCGTCGATCAGGGCGAAGCGGGCGTTGGTGCCGCCGACGTCGCCGACCAGGCCGGTGTACTGGGGCTTCATCAGGCCGCCTCGAACAGGCTGCACGCGCCGGTGTCGGCGGTCGAGGCGGCGCGGCGCATCAGGCCGAACAACTCGCGCCCGTAGCCGGGGGCCGACGGGGGGCAAGGCGCGCGCGGGCGGGACCTCAGTTCGGCTTCGTCCACCTTGATCTCCAAAGTCCCCTTGAGCGCATCGACGCGGATCACGTCGCCATCTCGAACATAGGCCAGACCACCGCCGTCGGCTGCCTCCGGCGTCACGTGGATCGCGGCGGGAACCTTGCCCGACGCCCCCGACATGCGACCGTCGGTGACCAAGGCCACCTTGAAACCCTTGTCCAGCAGGACGCCCAGCGGCGGGGTCAGATTGTGCAGTTCGGGCATGCCGTTGGCGCGCGGGCCCTGGAAGCGGACCACGGCGATGAAGTCCTTGTTCAACTCGCCGCGATGGTAGGCCGCCTGCAGCGCTTCCTGATCCTCGAACACCACCGCCGGGGCCTCGATCACCAGATGCTCCGCCTTCACCGCCGAGACCTTCATCACCGCCCGGCCCAGCGGACCGTTCATCAGGCGAAGGCCGCCGTGCGGTTGGAAAGGGTTGTCCACCGGCCGCAGGATGTCCTCGTTCAGCGAGGCCGCCGGGCCGTCGCGCCAAACGAGCTTGTCACCCTCCAGGAAGGGTTCGGTCTGGTAGCGACGCAGGCCCGGTCCCGCGACGGTCATCACGTCGTCGTGGGCGAGGCCGGCGTCCAGCAACTGGCGCACCACGAAGCTCATGCCGCCTGCCGCCTGGAAGGCGTTCACGTCCTCGGTTCCGTTCGGATAGACCTTGGCCAGCAAGGGTGTGATGCGGGAGAGATCGTCGAAGTCCTCCCAGGTCAGCAGCACGCCCGCCGCGCGTCCCATGGCGATCAGGTGCAGGGTATGGTTGGTCGACCCGCCGGTGGCGAGCAGGCCCGCGAGCGCGTTCACCAGGCTCTTCTCGTCCACCACCTGGGCCATGGGCGTGTAGGCGTTGGTCCCGTCTCGGATCTCGATGGCCCGTTTCGGCGCGGCCGCGACCAGGGCGTCGCGGAGCGGGGTGTTGGGATGCACGAAGGCCGAGCCCGGCAGGTGCAGGCCCATCATCTCCATCATCATCTGGTTGGAGTTGGCGGTGCCGTAGAAGGTGCAGGTGCCGGGGCCATGGTAGGAGGCCATCTCCGAATCCAGCAGTTCCTCGCGGGTCGCCTGCCCTTGGGCGTAGAGCGCCCGGACCTTGGCCTTCTGGCCATTGGATATCCCCGAGGTCATCGGTCCGCCGGGGACGAAGATTACCGGCAGGTGGCCGAAGCTCAGCGCCCCGATGGTCATGCCCGGCACGATCTTGTCGCAGATCCCCAGCATCAGGGCCGCGTCGAAGGCGTCATGGGTCAGGGCCACGGCGGTGGCCATGGCGATCACGTCGCGGGAGAACAGCGACAGCTCCATCCCAGGCCGCCCTTGGGTGACACCGTCGCACATGGCGGGAACCCCGCCGGCGAACTGCGCTGCGGCGCCCATCTCGCGGGCCGCCTGCTTGATGATCGCCGGGAAGCGCTCCAGCGGCTGGTGGGCCGAGAGCATGTCGTTGTAGGCGCTGACGATGGCGACGTTGGGCGCGGTCGGATCGCGCATGGTGCGCTTCTCTTCGTCGCTTTCGGCCGCGAAGGCGTGGGCCCAGTTGGCGCAGGAGAGCTTGGCTCGCCCGGTCCCGGCCGAGCGGGCCGCCTCGATGCGGGCCAGGTAGTCCGCGCGGCTCTGCCGGCTGCGCTCGACGATCCGTTCGGTGACTTCCGCCGTGACCGGATGCATGTGGGGTGTCCTTCGCTTAGTTCGGCGCCCAGAATATCCTCACCGGGACATGGTCCTGGTTCAGGATCGCGCGCACCGGCAGGTCGTCGCCCGCCCGAGGTCCAAGAGGGGCGGACCTCTCGATCACCTGCCGCTTAGCCTCCCCCGCGATCAAGAGGAAGATGCCGCGACTTTGTAACAACGCGGCCAGGGTTAGCGTGATCCGCGCCACGGGCGGTGATCCGAAGCCTTGCGGCGACTCCGCGGTCAGCGCCGCGCCGTCGGGGTCCATGGCCTGGGCCATGACCGGGCTGCCGGGGATCAGCGAGGCGATGTGGCCGTCCTCGCCCATTCCCAGCATCACCGCGTCGAAGGGCATGAGCCGCTTCAGCGCCGGTTCGGCATAGTCGGTGAGCGGCAGGAAATGGGCCGCCGCGGCCTCACCGACAAACAGCCGCTCGCGCAGCAGGCGGGCGTTGGCGTTGGGGGAGCTCGCATCCACGTGCCGCTCGTCGGACAGGGTGACGGCGACATGGGCCCAGTCGATCGGCGCCTGAGCCAGGCGGTCGTAGACCGGACCCGGCGAGCGACCGCCGGCGGCCACCAGGCTGGCCCGGCCCCGCGCCGCCAGCCCGGCCGCGAGCGCCGCCCGTACAGCCTCGCTCGCGACGCCGGCGAGAGCATCTGAATCCTGAAAGACTTCGAGCATCACGCTGGCTCCTACAGCGCGTCAGGGTCGAGTGGAAGGCGCCAGACCCGTCCGAGGCGCGCTAAAGGCTTGAAGTCAGACCCTTCTTGTCCAGCTCTGATGGTCCCGTCTGAACCGGGCAGGGGCGAACGCTGTCCGCCGCCCGCCGACCCGCGGGATCGGCGGGGCTGATAAAAAACTGCCGTCATCCGGGAACCAATGGCCGCGCCGCACATAGACCAAGGGTGCGGAGGGCGCATGCGTGCGTCTGGAGGCTCGCACCTGTCCAACCGACGAGGTCGTCATGAAGATCGCCCAGGTGGCGCCGCTCTACGAAGCCGTTCCGCCCCGGCTCTATGGCGGGACTGAGCGGGTGGTCGCGCACCTGACCGACGCCCTGGTGGACCTGGGCCATGAAGTGACCCTGTTCGCCAGCGCCGATGCGGTGACCAAGGCCCGCCTTGCGCCGGTGCGCGACCAAGCCATCCGACTGGACCCCGCGCCGCTGAAGTCCGACCTGGCCGCCCACCTGTCGCTGCTGGCCGAGGTGCGCCGTCGCGCCGACCACTTCGACGTGATCCATTTCCACACCGACCTGATCCAGTTCCCGTTTTTCGAGACCTGGGCCGGGCGGACGGTGACGACCCTGCACGGCCGCCTCGACCTGAAGGACCTGCCCGGCGTCTACCAGCGCTGGCCGCATTTCCCGCTGGTTTCGATCAGCGACGCCCAGCGCCGGCCCCTGCCGTTCGCCAACTGGGCGGCGACCGTGCAGCACGGCGTGCGCTCCGACCTCTACGCCTTTCATGCGAAGGGCGAGGGCTATCTGGCTTTCCTCGGCCGGATCTCGCCGGAGAAGCGGCCCGACCGGGCGATCGCCATCGCCATCGCCACCGGGCGGCGGCTGAAGATCGCCGCCAAGGTCGATGCCGCCGACCGGATCTACTTCGAAGAGCAGATCGAGCCCCTGCTGGATCATCCGCTGATCGAGTTCATCGGCGAGATCGGCGATGTGGCCAAGTCCGCCTTCCTGGGCGGCGCCGATGCGCTCCTGTTTCCCATCGACTGGCCGGAGCCCTTTGGCCTGGTGATGATCGAGGCGATGGCTTGCGGGACGCCGGTGATCGCCTACGACTGCGGCTCGGTGCCCGAGGTGATCGAGGACGGCCTGACAGGCTTTATCGTGCGCACGGAGGAGCAGGCCATCGCCGCGGTGGGCCGGCTCCACGATCTGGATCGCCGCGCGATCCGGCTGCGCTTCGAGCAACGGTTTTCCGCAACGGCCATGGCGCGCCGCTATGTCGAGCTCTACGGTCGGTTGGTGGAACGGCGTGAGGCGGACCTCGGCCTCGCCGCCGAATGAGGTAGCTGATGGATGATCTCGCGCCTGCGCCGGAGACCCAGGCGGCGTTAGGCGAGACCAGTGAACCGCGCGTCCCGCACCGATTGTATGCGCTAAAGGACCGAGACGTCTTCTTGGTGGCCGATGCGCTCGGCGACGTGCTGGGGCTGGGCGACGGCCTGTTCCACGACGACACCCGGATCCTGTCGCGCTTCACCGTGTCGCTGGGCGCGGAGCGGCCGGCGCTGCTGTCGGCGGCGCTGGGTCAGGACAACGTCTATTTCACCTCCCACAGCACCAACCAGCGCCTGCCCTTCCCCGGCGGGCCGGTGGCGCCCCCCGGCGTGCTGCATATCGCGCGCAAGCGGTTTCTCTGCGACCAGCGGCTGTTCGAGCGGGTCTCGATGGTCAACTACAGCCGTGACGACGTGATCATCCCGCTGGTCTTCGAGTTCGACGCCGACTTTCGTGACATGTTCGAAGTCCGCGGCCTGACGCGCGCCCATCGTGGCGTCAAGCACCCGGCCGAGATCGACGGCCGGTCGGTGTCTGTGCGCTACACCGGCCTCGACGGCGTCGATCGCACCAGCGTGATCAGCTTCTCAGACCCGCCGTTCCGCCTCAGCGAGCACCGTGCCGAGTTCATGTACCCCTTGGCTCCGGAGTCGCATCTGGAGCTCTACGTGGAGGTCGGCATGGAGCAGGCCCCCGCGCCGACCCGCGAGCGGTTCCGCGGCCACGCGGCGCTCGCGCGGTTCGTCATGCGCGCGCGCCGCAGGCACGGTGCGCGGCTGCGCAGCTCCGGGCGGCTGTTCTCGGAGTGGATGGCCAAGTCGCGCTCGGACCTGGCGCTGCTGACTACGGAACTCTCGACCGGCCCCTATCCCTACGCGGGCATCCCGTGGTTCTCCACCACCTTCGGGCGCGATGCGATCATCACCGCCTGGCAGGTCCTGTGGATGGATCCGTCCTTGGCCAAGGGTGTCCTGTCGTACCTGGCCTCGCGCCAGGCCACGGAGATGTCGGCCTTCCGCGACTCCGCCCCCGGCAAGATCATGCACGAAGCCCGGAGCGGGGAGATGGCGGCGCTCGGTGAAGTGCCGTTCGGGAGCTATTACGGCGGGGTCGACACCACGCCGCTGTTCGTGGCCCTGGCCGGCGCCTACGCGGAGCGAACCGGCGACTTCGAGTTCATCGACGGCATATGGCCTCACCTCGAAGCCGCCATGGGCTGGATCGAGAAATATGGCGACACCGACGGCGACGGCCTGATCGACTACGCCCGCGGCCGGGACAGCGGCCTGGCCAACCAGGGCTGGAAGGACAGCCAGGATAGCGTGTTCCACTCCGACGGGCGCTTCGCCACCGGACCGATCGCCCTGGTCGAAGTGCAGGGCTACGCCTTCGCCGCCTACCAGGCGATGGCGACGCTGGCCGCCCACAGGGCCGAGCCGCAGGTGGCCGCCGCCTGGGCCGCTCGCGCCGAGCGGATCCGCGTGACCGTCGAGGACCGCTTCTGGATGGAAGACGAGGGCCTCTACGCCATCGCGATCGATGGCTCGGGCGAGCCTTGCCGCGTCCGAACCTCCAATCCCGGCCATCTGCTGTTCGCCAGGCTGGTGTCACCGGAACGCGCGGCGCGGGTTGCGAAGACCCTGCTGTCGGGCGACTTCGCCACCGGTTGGGGCGTGCGGACCCTGGGGCTCGGCGAGCCTCGCTTCAATCCGATGAGCTATCACAACGGCTCTGTGTGGCCGCACGACACCGCGATCTGCGCGCTCGGGCTATCGCACTACGGTGAGCGGGACGGCGTCGTGGCCCTGATGGCGGCCCAGTTCGAGACTGCTGTCAGTTTCGAGATGCGCCTGCCGGAGTTGTTCTGCGGATTCCCGCGGCAGGCTGGCGAGCCGCCGGTGGCCTATCCGGTGGCCTGCCTGCCGCAGGCCTGGGCAGCGGGCTCGGTGTTCATGATGCTGCAGGCTTGCCTAGGACTCGAGGTGACGCCGCACGCGGTCACCGTGACCGACCCGCGCCTGCCCATCGGCATCGACCGGCTGTGGATCGAGGGCCTGCAGGTGGGCGAGGACTGCATCGACCTGGCGATCGAGCGCCACGGCAAACGCATCCTTGTCGAGGCCAGTGATCGGCGCAGGCTGATCCTTCGCTGATATTCAACTCCGCTCATCCCGATCTTCGCCGGAACGAACGCGCGAGTGGCGATCCCTAGCGCGGGAAGGGAGCGTGGGCGATCCGCAGGATGTTGGCGGCGCCGGGCGAACCCATGGGGAAGCCAGCAAGGATCAGGACGCGCTGGCCGGGGCCGGCCAAGCCGGTCTGCACGGCCTGCTCGACGGCCACCCGGGCGAGTTCCTCCGGATCGAAAGGTTCGGGCACCACTCTGGGCTCGACGCCCCAGATCAGCGCTGCGCGTCGGGCCGTATCGAGGCTCGGGGTCAGCGCCAGGGTCGCCTGCAGCGGCCGCTCGCGGGCCAGCCGCAACGCCGTCTGGCCGGTGGTGGTGAAGGTTACGAGACAGGCGGTGGAGGCGGCCTCGGCGGCGCGGCGGGCGGCGGCCACCAGGGCGTCGGCGTCGGCGTCCTCCACCGGGTATTCCGCGCGCATCAGCTCGGGCCAGCGCGGGTCGCGCTCAACGCGGGTGATGATGCGGTCCATCATCGCCACCGCCTCGACGGGGTAATCGCCAGCCGCGCTCTCGGCTGACAGCATCAGGGCGTCGGCGCCCTCGTAGACCGCGCCGGCCACGTCCGAAGCCTCGGCTCGGGTCGGCGTCGGCGAATGTGTCATGCTCTCGAGCATCTGGGTCGCGACCACCACTGGGATGCCACGCAGTCGCGCGGCGCGGACCAGCTGCTTCTGGACGACAGGCACTTCCTCTGGGGCCATTTCGACGCCCAGGTCGCCACGGGCCACCATGATCGCCTGCGATAGGTCGAGAATCTCGTCCAGGGCCTCCAGCGCCGAGGGTTTTTCGATCTTGGCCAGCACCTTGGCGCGGCCCTGCACGATGCTGCGCAGTTCAGCCATGTCGGAGGCCCGCTGCACGAACGACAGCGCCACCCAGTCGACTCCCTCGTTCAGGGCGAAGGCCAGGTCCGTGCGGTCCTTTTCGGTAAGCGCCGGAATCGGAATCGCCAGGCCCGGCAGGTTCAGCCCCTTGTGGTCGGAGAGGTGGTCGCCGGCTTCGACCACCGTTTGGGCGAAGTCGGGGCCATGATCGATCACGCGCAGGCGCACCTTGCCGTCGTCGAGCAGGATGGCCGCGCCCTTGCGCAGGGCGGCGAACACCTCTGGGTGCGGCACCCCGATGCGCGCGGCGTCGCCGGGCGCGTTGCCGAGGTCGAGGCGCAGGTGGTGGCCGCTCTTCAGGCGCACGGCCCCGTCGGCGAACTCGCCCAGGCGGATCTTTGGGCCCTGCAGGTCGGCCAGCACCGCCAGCGGACGGCCCACTGAAGCCTCGGCCTCACGCACCGAAGCGATCGTGGCGGCGTGGTCGGCGTGGACCCCGTGGCTGAAGTTGACCCGGAAGACATCGGCCCCGGCCATCGCCAGCTCGCGCACCTTGTCGAGGCCCCGGCTGGCCGGACCCAAGGTCGCGACGATTCTGGCTCTGCGCGCTCGGATCATGGAAGTGAGGCTTAGGCTTCCGGAGCCAAGCTGATCAAGGCGCGTTAGTATTCGGGCGGGCGAAAAAGGCGGGAACGTGGATCGCATGCGTCCGGCCATGGGGGGGAGACTTTGAGCCAGAACCTGGAGCTCTTCCCGATCGGCAACTGCGCGGCCAGCGCACTGATCGACCAGCAGGGCCGCTTCGTCTGGGCCTGCGCGCCCAGGGTCGATGGCGACCCCTTCTTCTGCGCCCTCCTGGGCGGCGCAAATCTGGACAACCCCGGCGCGGATGGCGGCGAGCCGCACGGCCTTTGGTCTGTCGAGGTGGAGAACCGCGGCGAGACCACCCAGGCCTACCGGCGGAACACCCCGATCCTGGTGACAGAGATCAGTGACGGATCCGGTGGCAAGCTTGAGATCATTGATTTCTGCCCGCGCTACCGCCAGTTCGGCCGTACCTACCGGCCGTTGGCGTTCATACGACTGATCCGACCGGTGGCGGGTGCGCCGCGCATTCGCATCAAGCTTCGGCCGATGGTGAACTATGGCGACGCGCCAGCCGGCACCACCATGGGCTCAAACCATATCCGCTATTTGGGTGGCGAGACGACGCTGCGGCTCACCACCGACGGGCCGGTGAGTCACGTGATGGACGAGCGCCTGTTCCGCCTGGAGGAGCCGGTCACGCTCTTCCTGGGGCCCGACGAGGGCTTCCCGGACGACATCACCACCACGACGCTGCGCATGCTTCGTGAGACCACCGACTATTGGCGCCGCTGGGTGCGGACCCTGTCGGTGCCGCTGGAGTGGCAGCAGGCGGTTATCCGGTCCGCGATCACGCTGAAGCTCTGCACCCACGAGGACACGGGGGCGATCGTCGCGGCGCTGACCACCTCCATCCCCGAGCATCCGGTGGCGCCGGGCGAGGTCGCTCGCAACTGGGACTACCGGTATTGCTGGCTGCGCGACGCCTACTACGTCGTCCAGGCCCTGAACCGGCTGGGCGCAGCGGACATCCTGGAGAACTACCTCGTCTACCTGCGGAACCTGGTGGATCAGGTGGCGGCCACCGGCCGGGTGCAACCGGTCTATGGCGTCGGGCTGGAGCCGGTGCTGACCGAGCGTGTCGCGCCGGCCATGCCCGGCTATCGCGGCATGGGGCCCGTGCGGGTCGGCAACCAGGCTCACGAGCATATGCAGTACGACGTGTTCGGCCAGATCGTGCTGTCGACTGTGCAGGCCTTCTTCGACGAGCGTTTGCTCCGCCCGGCGGCGGAGGAGGACTTCAGAGCCCTGGAGTGGGTCGGCGAGCGCGCCTTTGAGTTGCACGACCAGCCGGACGCCAGCCTCTGGGAATTCCGCGGTCGTGAGGCCGTGCACACCTATTCGTCGGTGATGTGCTGGGCGGCCTGCGACCGGCTGGGCAACGCGGCGAGCCAGTTGTGCCTCGGCGAGCGGGCGGAGTTCTGGAACGGCCGCGCCGCCCAGATCCGCGAGACCATTGAGCGCAGAGCCTGGAACCCGGAACTCGGCCGCTACGCCTCGACATTCGGCGGCGACCAGCTTGACGCGAGCCTGCTGCAGATGGTCGATGTGCGGTTCCTGGCGCCGGACGACCCGCGGATGAAGGCCACCATGGAGGCGGTGGAAAATGGCCTGCGGCGCGGCGAATTCATGCTGCGCTACGCCCTGCCGGACGACTTTGGCGAGCCCAAGACCGCCTTCAACTTCTGCACGTTCTGGCTGATCGAAGCCTTGCAGCTGTCCGGCCGCACGTCCGAGGCGCGCAAGCTGTTCGAGGAAATGCTAAGCCGGCGCACCAAGGCCGGGTTGCTCTCGGAAGACATCACTTTCGATGGCAAGGAGCTCTGGGGAAATTATCCGCAGACCTATTCTCTGGTGGGGTTGATCAATTGTGCGGCGCTGCTCTCGCGGCCGTGGTCGAGCGTGAGATAACGGTCGCCGGCGGTCCGCAAAGCGGGTCTTTAGGGAACGTATTGAACACCGAGATCTTTGGCCTTCATGGCGAGACGAGCGACCCGATGACTGCGGAGCAGTGCCACGAACGGGCCAGCCAGTGCGCGGCTAACGCCGGCTTGGCGCTCAGCGAGCCCGTGGCGCTGGAATTCCTCAGGATGGCCGCCCAATGGCGGGCGATGGCGGTGCGCACAATCTTCCTCGGATCCGTCGAGGCCGGCCCGGAGGCGACGGTCTCCGGCGTCTCGCCTTCGCGACTGACCAAGTGAAGCTGAGGAATTCCGCCAATTAGTCGCCGGGATCGGCTGATCTGTGATAGACCGGCCTTAGGTAGTGTTGAGACGCCCGGGACGGGCTCAACCTGACCCTACGACTTTAGCGTCGGGAATGGCTTTCGCTTCGCGAGCCTCCGGCGGGCGTTTGGGGCCAAATGGCCGACGATTTACCCATTCTCCCAGTTGTCACCCACAGCCTTGCGCTGGCGCTCGTGGCGACGTCGGACGCCCCGATCCTGTTGCTCGACGGGAACCTGACGGTTGTCGCCGCCAGCGATTCCTTCGCCCGCGCCTTTCAGGTCGAGCCTGATCACCTCAACGGCGAGTCGCTGTTCGCCCTGGGGTCGGGCGAATGGGATGTTCCGCAGCTGCGGTCGCTTCTGAAGGCGACGCTTTCCGGCGCGGCCAACATCGACACCTATGAGATGGATCTGAAGCGTCAGGGCCTCCCATCGCGCTGCCTCGTGATCACGGCCCACATGCTGGAGTACGGCGACCCGGGCAACATCCGCCTGTTGCTGGCGGTGTCCGACGTCACCGATGCGCGTCTGGCCGAACGCCTCAAGGACGATCTGCTGCGCGAAAAGGCGATCCTGTTCCAGGAACTGCAGCACCGCGTCGCCAACAGCCTGCAGATCATCGCCAGCGTGTTGATGCAGAGCGCCCGCCGCGTGTCTTCGGAGGAAACCAAGAGCCACCTCCGCGACGCCCACAGCCGGGTCATGTCGGTGGCGGCCCTGCAGCATCAGCTGGCGGCCTCCAACGTCAGCGATGTCGAGCTGCGCGGCTATCTGACCGAGCTCTGTGAGAGCATCGCCGCCTCTATGATCCACGACCGGAATAGGCTGACGCTCGAAGTCGTCGCCGACCTGGGCACGGCGACGCCGGAGGTGTCCGTCAGCCTTGGCCTGGTGGTGACCGAGCTGGTGATCAATTCGCTGAAGCATGCCTTCCCGGAGGCCCGCGGCGGCCAAATCGTCGTCGGTTACAAGGCGGCCGGTCGCGCCTGGACCTTGTCGGTTAGCGACGACGGCGTGGGGATGCCCCGCGGCGCGGCGCCGGCCAAGGCGGGTCTCGGCACGAGCATCGTCCAGGCCCTGGCCAAGCAGATGGGGGCCACGGTCGAGGTCTCCTCGACGCTTCCTGGGACCAACATCGCCATCGTCCACACCGCGGGCTTGGAGGCGAATCCGGCCTCCGTACTTTCGGCGGCCGTCTAGATGCGCGTCGGGGCCGTCCCATGAGCTTCTTCTCCTGGCTGCCCGGCGGCGCAAGCGAAGCGGAGGTCCGCTCAGAAGTCTGGAGTCTGGGCGTCCGCCATGCAGGCGAGCCGCTCTCCGGCGCCCTGGCGGAACTGAAGGCCGGGGGCCTGAGCGCCGAACGCGCCCAGCTCCTGCAGGCCTGCGTGCGCAAGCTGAAGCAGTCCTCGCCGGACCGCCGCGCCTAGTCCACCCAGGCCCGTTCCGTTCGCTCGATGAGGGCGAAGGCGCCTGAGGGCCCCCAGCTCCCGGCCGCGTAGAGTTTAGGCGCCATGCCGGCCGCAGCCCAAGCGTCGGCGACGCCGTCGACCCAGCGCCAGGCCTCCTCCACCTCGTCGCGGCGGACGAACAGGGTGCTGTTGCCGTGCACGACATCGAGCAGCAGGCGCTCATAGGCGATGCGGCGGCGCGAGCCCGGGCCCTCGTAGGCGCGCAGCAGGGAGAGCGAGAGCGGCATGGACTGCAGGCGCATGCCGCCGCGGCTGATCCCCGGCGACTTGTTCATCAGGGTCAGCGCGATGTCCTCATCCGGCTGCAGGTCGATGACCAGGCGATTGGCCACCAGGTCGTCCTTGGCGCCATCGCCGAAGATCGAATGCGGCACCGGCTTGAACTGGATGACGATCTGGGTGCGCCGTTCGGGCAGGCGCTTGCCGGTGCGCAGGAAGAAGGGAACCCCGGCCCAGCGCCAGTTGTCGATGTCGACCCGCAGCGCCGCAAAGGTCTCTGTGCCGGTGGGCTGGCCGCGCTCGGTCTCGTAGCCGGCCGCTTCTTTGCCGCCCACGACGCCCTTCGCGTACTGGCCGCGAACCGAGGCGTTCTGGGCGTCGGCGCGGGTGAAGCGGCGCAAGGACCGCAGCACTTTCACCTTTTCATTTCGCACCGAGCGCGGGTCCATGTCGGCTGGCGGCTCCATGGCCACGAAGCAGAGCAGCTGCAGCATGTGGTTCTGCAGCATGTCGCGAAGTGCGCCGTATTCGTCGTAGTAGGGCCAGCGCTCGCCGACGCCTTCGGTCTCGGCCACGGTGATCTGCACGTGGTCGATGGTCAGGTTGTTCCACAGCGGTTCGAAGAGGGTGTTGGCGAAGCGTAGCGCGATGAGGTTCTGCACCGTCTCCTTGCCCAGGTAGTGGTCGATGCGGAAGATCCGCTCCTCGCTGAACACTGCGCCTACCGCCTCGTTGACCTGGCGCGAGCTCTCCAGGTCGCGGCCGATCGGCTTTTCGAGGACGATGCGGCTCTCGTCGGTGGCGAGGCCGCTGGCCGCCAGAGCGCTGCACACCCGCCCGTACAGGCTGGGCGAGATCGCCAGGAAGAACAGCGGCTGGGTGTGGCCCGCGAGGTGCGGCTGCAACTGGGCCGCGCCCTCGGCGGTGGTGGCGTCGCACGACACATAGTCGAGCCGTCCAGAGAATCGCTGCCAGACCGCATCGTCGATGGCCTCCGGCCGCGCATCGAGGATTGCCCGGACGAGATCCACGAACGCCGGGCGATCATGCGGGGCCCGGGCGGTGGCGAGGATTTTCAGGCCCACCGGCAGCAGGCCGTCGGCGTCGAGGAAGTAGAGCGACGGCAGGAGCATGCGCCGCGACAGGTCGCCGGTGGCTCCGAACAACACGATCGCGTCGGTCAGCGGCGGTTCGGCCTGCGGCGAAAGGGCCATCGGGCGTCGTCTCCAAGGCAGTTCAAACAAACCCGGCGCATAGCGTCGATTGCTGCACGGAACGTCAAGGCCGCCAGGGGTTTCCCGGCAGGTTTCCGGGATCGAACACCCGGCCTGAGCGTTCGGGAATGACCTGGGGCGTGTGTCGAGATGTCCATCCAAAGCCTGACCATCGCACTGCCGATACCCAAGCCGCTCCGGCTGGGGGATGCAGCGCTGTTCCTGGACCTGGACGGGACCCTCGCCCCCATCGCCGCGCGACCGCAGGACGTGCAGCCCGATTCACGCCGCACTAGCCTGCTCGAACGCCTGGCCCGTAGTCTGGACGGTCGCCTGGCGGTGGTCAGCGGCCGCACCCTCGTCGACATCGACCGCATCCTGGAGGGTTGCGTCGTGGCCGTCGCCGCCGTGCACGGCCTGGTGCGTCGCGAGCCGGACGGCCAGGTCTTCGAGAGCCGCCCGCACCCCGCGCTGGGCCATGCGATCGAGGCCCTGCGCGCTTTCGCGACGCGCGATACGGGGCTGATCGTCGAGGAGAAGGCCGGGCTGTCGGTGGCGCTGCATTTTCGCCTGGCGCCGGATCAGGCTGAGGCGGCGCGGATCTTCGCCCGCGCACTGGCCGCCGAAACCGGCCTCGCCCTGCAGGACGGCGACATGGTCGAAGAGCTGCGCACCCCTGGCGCCAGCAAGGGCGACAGCGTGCGCGCCTTCATGGTCATGCCATGCTTCGCCGGTGCGCGGCCGGTGTTCGTGGGCGACGACGCGACCGACGAGGACGGGTTTGAAGCCGCCCAGGCGCTGGGTGGGATGGGCGTGATGGTGGGCGCGCACCGCGCCACCGGCGCCCGCTTCCGGCTCACCGATGTGGACGCCGCCCTCGCCTGGCTGGAGGCCGCGTCGTGGGCCGGCTGATCGTCGTCTCCAACCGCGTGAACCCGCCGGGCGGCGCCGGCGAGGAGACGGTGGGCGGCCTGGCCATGGCTCTGGCCGCGGCGCTTCGGGAATATTCCGGCCTGTGGTTCGGCTGGAGCGGCCAGACCACCGAAAAGTTCGACGGCAAGCTCTCCATGCAGACCGTCGACGGGGTGACCTCCGCGGTGGTCGATCTCGAGGAGATCGATCTCGAAGAATATTACAACGGCTATGCCAACAAGACGCTGTGGCCGCTGTTCCACTACCGCACCGACATCGCCGCCTACGACCGGGTCTATGGCGAAGGCTACAGCCGGGTAAACCGCCGGTTCGCCGAGACGCTGGCGCCGCTGATCGAGCCCGACGACCTTATCTGGGTGCACGACTATCACCTGATCCCGCTGGCCCGCGAGCTGAGGGCCTTGGGGATCAAGAACCGCATTGGCTTCTTCCTGCACGTCCCCTGGCCGGCGCACCAGGTGTTCACCACGCTTCCCGGCCATAGCCGGCTGGCGCAGGCGATGTTCGACTACGACCTGGCCGGCTTCCAGACCGCGGAATACTGCCAGGCCTTCGAGGACTATGTGCTGTCCGAGGGTCATGGGTCGCAGCCCTCGCCTGGCCGGCTGAAGGCCTATGGCAGGACCTTGCGGGTCGGCGCCTTTCCCATCGGTCTCGACGCCGCCGAATTCGCCCGAATGCTGAAGAGCCCCAAGGCCCGGCGGATGCGCGACCTGATGACCGCCGCCACCGTCTTCCGCCATTTGGTGGTGGGCGTCGACCGGCTGGACTATTCCAAGGGGCTGGAGGAGCGGCTGGTCGGCTTCGAGCGCTTCCTGGCCGACAATCCCGACTTCCACCGCAATGTGGTGATGCTGCAGATCGCGCCCCTGTCGCGCGACGCGGTCGAGGCCTACCAGGACATCCGCGCCCGGCTGGACGCCCTGTCGGGCCGCATCAACGGCGCCTATTCCGAC
>DASRRU010000185.1:0-24290 GCA_035656795.1 Phenylobacterium sp.
TTCGACGCCCATGACCAGCTTGCCGAGCCGCTTTGCCGCCTCGCTGGCCGCTTCCCCGGTGGGGGCCAGCGTGGAAGCCTTCTGGACCTCCCCGGCCAGCAGGGCCGCGGTGAAGGCCCGCTCGGCGATCATCGGGTCGCCGCTCTCCACTCGGGCCTGGTCGAAGAATTTCGCGGCCTCTGCCGAGCGGCCGTTGTTCAGCGCCTGTTCGCCAGCCAGGAACTTGCCGTACGACGAGGCTGAGGCGACGGGTTCGGCGGCGGCGGCGGGCGAAGCGGCGGCCAGGGCTGTCGTCGTTCCGCCAGGCGCGGTGGCGCAGGCGGCCAGCAGGACCAGGGGAGCGGCGGCGGTGAACAGCAGGGGCAGGCGCATGGCGTACCTTTCGGCCCTAAGGATGGCCGCGGCAAGGCGCCGTGCTGTCGCAAACTCTCCCCACCGTCACATGTTCGGATAGTTGGGGCCGTCGCCGCCCTGAGGCGTCGTCCAGTTGATGTTCTGCGACGGATCCTTGATGTCGCAGGTCTTGCAGTGGACGCAGTTCTGGAAATTGATCTGGAACTTCGGGTTCTCGCCCTTGTCGTCGTAGAGCACCTCGTAGACCCCGGCCGGACAATAGAGCCGTGCGGGCTCGCCGAACTTCGGCAGGTTGATCGAGATCGGAACGGCAGGGTCGCTGAGCTTCAGGTGCGCCGGCTGGTTCTCGTCGTGGTTGGTGTTCGACAGGAAGACGCTGGAAAGCTTGTCGAAGGACAGCACGCCATCCGGCTTCGGATAGACGATCGGCTTGTAGTCCTTGGCCAGGCCGGTCGAGTCCGCATCGTTCTTCTCGTGGTGCATGGTCCCGAAGATCGAGAAGCCGCCCAGCAGGCTGGTGCACCACATGTCGATCATGCTGAGCACCCCGCCCAGGCTGGTGCCAAACTTCGACAGGATCGGCTTGGCGTTGCGGACGAGGTTCAACTCCTTGCGCACCCAGGACGTCTGGTAGGCCCTTTCGTATTCCACGAGATCGTCGCGCTGCCGGCCGGCCTGGATCGCGGCGTGGGCGGCCTCGGCGGCCATCATCCCGCTCTTCATGGCGTTGTGGCTGCCCTTGATGCGCGGCACGTTCACGAAACCCGCGCTGTCGCCCAGCAGCACGCCGCCCGGGAAATAGAGTCGTGGCACCGACTGCAACCCGCCCTCGGAGATGGCGCGCGCGCCATAGGAGACGCGCTTGCCGCCTTGAAGGTGCTTGGCGATGTCAGGGTGGGTTTTGTAACGCTGGAATTCGTCGAACGGCGACAGCCAGGGATTCTTGTAGTTCAGGTGCACCACATAGCCGACCGCCACGTAGTGGTCGCCGAAGTGGTAGAGGAAGCCACCGCCGCCGCTCTTGTCGTCCAGCGGCCAACCCGCGGCATGCTGCACCAGACCCGGGCGGAAAACCTCATCCGGCACCTGCCACAGCTCCTTGAGCCCGATGCCGTATTTCTCAGGATCGGCCCCTTCGCCCAGGCTGAACTTGGCGCGCAGCTGTTTGGACAGTGAGCCGCGGACTCCCTCGCCGATAAAGACGTACTTGCCGTGCAGTTCGATACCCGGCTGATAGTCCGGCCCGTGGCTGCCGTCCTTCTGGATGCCGAACACGCCGGCGACCACGCCCTTCAGCGCCCCGGTCTCGTCGAACACGGCCTCGGAGGCGGCCATCCCTGGATAGATTTCGACGCCCAGGGCCTCGGCCTGCTGGGCCAGCCAGCGACAGACATTGCCGAGCGAGGCGATGTAGGTCCCGTGGTTGTGGACCAACGGCGGCATGGCGAAGGTCGGGAGCTGCACGGAGCCGCGCGGGCCCAACAGCAGCCAGCGGTCGTCATTGACCGGTGTTTCCAGAGGCGCGCCCATCGCCTTCCAGTCCGGGAACAGCTCGGAGATGCCCTTCGGGTCGATCACGGCGCCCGACAGGATGTGTGCGCCGACCTCGGAGCCCTTCTCCAGCACCGCCACGGTGATCTCGTTCCCAGCCGCGGCGGCCAGCTGCTTGAGGCGGATCGCGGCCGACAGGCCCGACGGCCCCGCGCCCACGATGACGACGTCATATTCCATCGCCTCGCGTTCGACCTGTTCGCTCATGCCCCGACGCTCCGTTGATCCCTGGCCCGACTTATCGGAATGTCACACGGCGGCGGTCAAGCAAGAACCATGCGCCGAAAACCGCGCGAGACGCCGGGTTGGGGAAGAAAATCATGCGCCTGATCCTCTTTGCGTGCGCCGTCGCCCTCATCGCCCCTCAGGCGCAGGCCGCGCCCGGCCGCTGGGTGGGCAGTTGGAGCGCCTCGCCAGCCCCTCCGATGGCGGCTCCCGCCAACAACCCCGCGCGCGGCACGCCGACCTTCAACAACCAGACGGTCACCCAAGTTGTACGGCTGACGGCTGGCGGGCGGCGCCTGCGGATCCGCCTCAGCAACGAATATGGGCCCAAGGCGCTGGCGATCGGTGCGGTGCGGGTGAGCCTTGTCGGCGCGGACGGCGCCACGATCCCCGGCAGCGGCCGCAGCCTGACGTTCTCGGGCGCAGCGACGGCCAACATTCCGACCGGCGCGCCGCTGTTGAGCGATCCCGTCGCATTGCCGATCCGGCCGCTGGCGCGCCTGAAGGTCAGCCTCTTCCTGCCGACTGACACCGATGGCTGCACCTGCCACATGACCGGCATGGATCTCGTCTCGGTCGCTCCCGGCGACGCCACACAGGCGCCGCCCCCACCCGCCAGGGGCGCCGCAGACTATCGTGCATTCCTGACCGAGGTGGATGTGGAGACCGGCGAGCCCGTTCAGCCCGTCATCGCGACCTTCGGGGACTCCATCACCGACGGCTATCATTCGACGGACGACACCAACCACCGCTGGCCCGACCGGCTGGCCGAACGCCTGGAAGCCCGCAAGAGGCCCTTCGCCGTGGTCAACACCGCCATCAGCGGCAACCGCGTCCTGAGCGACGGCATGATCGCGATCTTCGGCCAGAACGCCCTCACGCGTTTCGACCGTGACGTGCTCTCCGTGCCCGGCGTCACCCACGTGACCGTGCTGGAAGGCGTCAACGACCTGGGCATGGGGAAGCCGCCGCCGACCGCAGCCGAACTGATCGCCGGCTATCGCCAGCTCATCGCCCGCGCCCACGAGCACGGGCTGAAGATCATCGGCGGCACGATCCTGCCCTATGGCGGCGCGGCCTATTTCTCCCCCACGGGCGAGGCCGAGCGGCAGAAGATTAATGCCTGGATCCGCACCGGCCACGAGTTCGACGGCGTCATCGACTTCGACGCTGCGGTCCGCGACCCCGCCAAGCCCGAGCGCATGCGCGCGGACCTGCAGTCCGGCGACTGGCTGCACCCCAACGACGCCGGCTATCGGGTGATGGGCGAGGCCATTGACCTCAAGCTGTTCCGCTAGAGCCCTTCCCACTCAGGTTGGATCAACCTGAGTGGGAAGGGCTCCAGATATAGCCGACGACCCTGCTTAATCGCGGCTGACTTGATTGAAGTCAGCCGGGACAGGGTCTAGGCGGCGTCGCGCCCCGCGTAGGCCGCCTCCAACTTGCCGACGTCGAGCTTGACCATCCGCATCATGGCTTTCATCGCCCGCTCGCGACCGGCCGGATCAGGGCCGCCGATGGTCTCGAAGAGCTGCCGTGGGACCACCTGCCAGGAAAACCCGAACCGATCGCTCAGCCAGCCACATTGGCTCTCGACGCCGCCTTCGAGCAGCTTGTCCCAGTAGTAGTCGACTTCCGACTGGTCCTTGCAGTCGATGACGAACGAGAATGCCGGCGAAAGGCTGTAGACCGGCCCGCCATTGAGGGCCGTGACCCGCTGGCCGTCGATCTCGAAATCGACGGTCAGCACTCCGCCCGCCGGTCCTGGCGCGGCGCCTGGGTTCCGGACCACGTTCAGCACCTTGGAATTGGGGAACACCGACACATAGAAGTTCGCCGCGTCCTCAGCCTGGGTGTCGAACCACAGGAACGGGTGGATCTTGGGCATTTCTTCCTCCTTGAGCGCCTTTGCGTCCAGAGGACGGCGCGGGGCGCGGCGCTCCGACAGCATCCGGCGCTTTTTCCAACCCAGGACCTGCGAAGCGCGTTAGTCCAGCCCGATGGACCGCCCGCCCCCGCTCCGCCGCCTGATCGACCTGCCCGGCGTCGCCGAGCTGGAGTACCGCGCGATCCTGAAGCGCGACTTCGCCGAGCCCGAGGCCCGCGCCGAGCATCCCGAGATCGACGAGTGTTCGGTCAAGAACCTCGGCCTGACCGCCGACCAGGCCGAGGACGTTCCGCGCCCCGCCGGTTGGGATCGGCCCGAGCGCCTGCCGGTCCCCGCCCAGGTGGCGGCCTTCGAGGCCGAGGGGTGGGATGTCACCGACGATAAGCGCCGGCCGCTGCGGGTGCTGGGCCACTTCAACCAGCAACTCTGGCTCGCCGTCCGCGGCGTGGCGGGCTCACTCCCCTTCCTGCCGGACGACGACCGTCCCGATCCTTGGGGCGCGTCCCTGGCGGCCGAGGCCAAACGCTTCCGCAAACGCTAGGACGCCGAAACGCATGAAGCCGCCGACCAAGCGCCTCTCCGACCTCAAGGGCGGTTCGCCGCCGACACCCAAGGTCTCGCGCCAGAAGAAGGCCAAGGTCCTGACCGCCGCCGAACGCGCCGCCTTCCTGGCCTCGCGGCCGGACCTAAAGAAACCCTAGGACCGCTCGAACACCACGATCAGGTTGTTGGCGGGCATGGCGATGCGCTCGGCGAACTGCAGGCCGTTCTCGGCCGCCAGCGCGGTCACCTGCGCCAGATCGCGCAGCCCCCAGGCGGGATCGCGGCTCTTCAGGCTCTCGTCGAAGGCCAGATTGCTGGGCGCGGTCTCCACCTCCGCCTCCAGGTAGGGCCCATAGAGGAAGAGCCTCCCGCCCGGCGCCAACACCCGCCCCGCACCGGCCATCAGGCCCTGCGTCGCCGCCCAGGGCGAGATGTGGACCATGTTGATGCAGACCACCGCCTCGAACGGCCCGGCCGGCCAGGACGCCAGGTCCGCGGCGTCCAGGCCTATCGGCGCGGCGAGGTTCGCCGGGCCCGCAGCGCTGCGCCAGGCCGCGGCGCTGGCCAGCGCCTCCGCGTCGCGGTCGGTGGGCTGCCAGCTCACACCCGGTAGAGCGGACGCCAGGAACAGGGCGTGTTCGCCGGCCCCGCTCGCCACTTCGAGCACGCGGGCCCCGTCCGGCAATCGCGGGCGCAGGATCTCCAGGATCGGTTGGCGATTGCGCGCTGTGGCGGGCGAGGTCCGCGCGCCGTCGGGGAGGTTGTCGTTCATGCAAATGAGCTTAGACCGGAACGCCGGTCAGCGCTGCTGATCGCGCGGCCACGGCTTCTGTGTTGCCCCGACCTCTGCAAAGCCGTTCTGTGGGCCCGATTCAACGACGGACGAGGACATGACCATGGCCAACGGCAATCCGGGCTCCGGCCTGCAGCTGCGCTCGGTGATCAAGAGCGACGGAGAGCTCGAGCTTTCCCTGGCCAAGGTGGACGTTCCCGATCCCGCGCCGGACGAAGTGCTGGTCCGCATCGAAGCCTCGCCGCTCAACCCGTCGGACCTCGGCCTGCTGCTGGGCGCGGCCGACCTCTCCACGGCCAAGGCCGGCGCCGGGCCGATGCTCACCGCCACTGTGCCGCAAGGGCTGATGCGCGCCATGGCTGGGCGCGTCGACCAGTCCATGCCCGTCGGCAACGAAGGCGCGGGAACCGTGGTCGCCGCCGGCTCCAACCCCGCCGCCCAGGCCCTGCTCGGCAAGACCGTGGCCGGGATCGGCGGCGCCATGTACGCCCAATACCGCATCCTGAAGGCCGCCGACGTCCTGCCCCTCCCCGCCGGCGCGACCGCGGCCGACGGCGCCTCGTGCTTCGTAAATCCGCTGACGGCGCTCGGCATGGTCGAGACCATGCGCCGCGAGGGCCACACCGGGCTCGTTCACACCGCAGCAGCCTCCAACCTCGGCCAGATGCTGAACAAGATCTGTCTCAAGGACGGCGTGCCGCTGGTCAACATCGTGCGCAGCCGTGCACAGGCGCACATCCTCACCGACATCGGGGCGACCCACGTCGTGGATTCGACGTCGCCAAACTTCCTCGCCGAGCTGACCGATGCGCTCGCAGAGACCGGTGCGACGCTGGCCTTCGACGCCATCGGCGGCGGCAAGCTGGCCGGCCAGATCCTCGGCGGCATGGAGACCGCCATCAACCGCAAGGCCACGACCTACAGCCGCTACGGCTCGATGACCCACAAGCAGCTCTACATCTACGGAGGCCTCGACACCGGCCCGACCGAGCTGGTCCGCAGCTTCGGCATGGCCTGGGGAATCGGCGGCTGGCTCCTGACCTACTTCCTGATGAAGACGCCGCCGGCCGAGGCCCAGAAGCTGCGCCAGCGGGTCGCCGACGAGCTGAAGACCACCTTCGCCAGCCACTACACCGCCGAGATCGGCCTGGCCGAGGCCCTCGATCCGAAGGTGGTCGCCGCCTACAACAAGAAGACCACCGGCGAGAAATACCTGATCAACCCCAACAAGGGCCTCTAGCTGACCGCGTCGCCGCCAACCGGAGCGCCACGAGGCCCAAACGAGGCCTTGGACAAACCCGCGCCGGGCCGCCAAGACTAGGGGGTGACCGCCACCGCCAACCCCATCGCCGAGTCCCTGTTGGCCTTCTGGGCCGACGCGGGGGTGGACGCCATGCTGCTGGACCAGCCGATCGACCGGATCGCCGCCGGCCGCATCGCGCCGCCACAGCCGGTGGCGCGGAAGGCCCCAGCCGCCGCACCCGCCGCCTCGCCCGCTCGTCCCGCCCAGCCGGACGTCTCCGCCGCCGTCGCGCAGGCCGAGGCGCTGGCCGCCGGGGTCGACAGCCTGGAGGCGCTCTGCGCCGCTATCGCCGGCTTCGATGGCTGCCCGCTGAAGTTCGAGGGCGGGGCCACGCAGGCCGTGGTCTGGCGCGGCGACGCCGAGGCCCCGCTGATGGTGATCGGCGAGGGCCCGGGCCAGGATGAAGATCGCCAGGGCCAGCCCCTTGTCGGCCGCGCCGGCCAGTTGCTCGACAAGATGCTGGCCGCCGCAGGCCTGACCGGGCGGGTGATGGTCACCAACACCGTTTTCTGGCGCCCGCCCGGCAACCGCACCCCTACGCCCGCCGAACAGGCGGTCTGCGCGCCCTTCGTCGAGCGCGCCATCGCCCTGGTGAAGCCCAAGATGCTGCTGCTCGTCGGCGGCGCCTCGGCCAAGGCCATGCTGAAGAAGGACGAGGGGATTCTGTCCTTGCGCGGGCGCTGGCATGAATGGCGTTCGGCGGACGGCGCGATCGAACTGCCGGCCCTGCCGACCCTGCATCCGGCCTTCCTGCTGCGCCAGCCGGCGGCCAAGAAACGCGCATGGTCGGACCTTCTGACGCTCACCGAGCGGCTGGACCGGCCCGAACGCCCCGCACCTTGAGGACGCCCGCCATGCCCGTTCCGACCCTTCGCGATCAGCGAGTCGTCATCATCGGCGGCAGTTCCGGCATCGGTTTCTCCGTGGCGGAGGCCGCATTGGCGGAGGGTGCGGAGGTGGTGATCGGCTCCAGCAACGCCGCGAAGGTCGAGGCCGCCGTGGCCAGACTCGGTCAGACTGCGTCGGGCGCGGCGATCAATGTCCGTGACGAAGCCAGCGTCCAGGCGTTCTTCGCGCAGGTCGGCGCCTTCGATCACCTCGCCTACACCGCCGGCGACTGGGACCGGACGCCGACCGGGGCGATCGCCGAACTCGATTTCACCGCCGCCGCCGCGAGCCTGGAGGTGCGTTTCTGGGGCGCGCTCAGGGCCATCAAACATGCGCTGCCGCATCTGTCGCCAAAGGGCTCGATCGCCGTCACGGACGGGACCCTCACACACAGGCCGATGAAGGGCCGCCCCCTGTCGTCGGCCTTTGGCGCGGCGATCGAGCATCTGGCCAAGGGGCTGGCGGTCGACCTGGCGCCGATCCGCGTCAACGCCGTCTGTCCGGGCCTGATCCTCACCGAAGTCTGGAGCGCCGCGCCGCCGGAGCGCCTGGCCAGGATGACCGACCGGCTCCCCATTCCAAAGGGCGGCGACCCCGCCGAAGTCGCGCAGGCCTACGTCTATCTGATGAAGGCCGGCTACACGACAGGCCAGGTCCTGGTGGTCGACGGCGGCCAGATGCTGATCTGACGGACCCCTGCGGCCAATCCACCCGGCGAGACCGGTTAGGGGTTGATCGTCCTGGCGGACCCGCATAACCCTTCACGAAGGGGACTTCGAGAAGAAGAGGACTGCGCAGCGTCCGAGCGAAAACGGGCAAGCGTGGAAGAGACGGGATGACGCTGAAGAAGCGCCTGTGGGCCGGGGCAATAGCCTTTGTCTGCACCGCCTCCATCGCCGGCGCCAGCGCGGCGGAAGCGCCGTCCGCGCTGTCGAGCGACGACGCCCGCGCCTATTCGGCCGCCTTCGACGCCACCGAGCGCGGCGACTTCATCGACGCCCAGATCCAGAGCGCGGCGGTCAAGGACCGTTCGCTTGAGGGCTACCTGACGTTCCACGAACTGATGCACCCGACGGCGCATGTGGCGGCCTTTGACGAGCTTAACGCCTGGCTGGGCAAGTTCCGCGATCTGCCGGTGGCCGACCGCGTCTTCGCCCTCGCCGCCAAGCGCAAGACCGATCCCGGGGCCGACGCGGGTCCAAGGCCCATGGCGATGGGCGATGGACCGCAGATCGCCAACCCTGTGCTGTCCGACAAGGCGCGCCGCGGACGCGAGGCCTTCTACGCGGGCGACCTGAAGCGCGCGCTGACCCTGGCCACGGCCTCCGGCGACCGCTGGATCGCCGGCCTCGCGGCCTACCGCCTCAACGACTACGATCATGCCCGCGCCAGCTTCGCCGACCTGGCCCGCGACGGAGAATGCGACGCCTGGCTGCAGTCCGCCGCCGCCTTCTGGGCGGCCCGTTCGGCCCAGGCCCAGAACGACGCCAGCGGCGCGGCCCAGCACCTGCGGGTCGCGGCCCGCAACAACGAGACCTTCTATGGTATGCTGGCCGCGCGGCAGCTGAAGCTCGCCGACCAGGCCAGCGTCGCGGCGACCGACGACCCGTTGGCCCGCCTGCTGCTGGCCGCCTATGCGGTCCCGACCGCCAACCAGCCCAGCATCGATCTCGCCGGTTTCGTAGCCAGCGACCCGCGCGCCCACCGCGCTGCGGCCCTGGCCCAGATTGGCCGGGGCTCCGACGCCATTCAGGAACTGCGCGCCGGCATGGCGCTGGCCCGCACCCGCGACGACCAGGCCCGCTGGAAGGCCCTGACGCTGGCCATGGGGACCTCGCTCGCTGACCGCGCCAGTCCGCCACGCAGCGCCGACCTGGACTATCCGGCGCCCGACCTGCAGCCGCTCTATGGCTTCACCCTGGACAAGGCCCTGGTCTACGCCCTGGTTCGTCAGGAGAGCCGCTTCAATCCGCAGGCGGTCTCGCCCGTCGGGGCCACTGGCCTGATGCAGGTGATGCCGGCCTCGGCCGCTATCGCCGCCGGCGACGACAAGCTGAAGCACGATGCGAGCCCGCTGTTCGATCCGGGCTTCAATCTGCGGGTCGGCCAGGACTATTTCACCTGGTTGCTCGAAAAGGGCGTCGGTCACGACCTGATCCGCGCGGTGGCGGCCTATAATGCGGGCCCCGCGCCGGTGACCCGCACCGCCCAGATGCTGGGCCCAGCAGCCGATAGCGTGCTGCTGATGGAATGCCTGCCCGCCCAGGAGACACGGGCCTATGTCCAGCGGGTCCTGGCCGGCTACTGGACCTATCGCAAGATGTGGGGCCAGGCCTCGCCCAGCCTGGACGCGCTGGCGTCAGGCGAGCGGGCGATCGACGAGCGGGCCGACCTAAGCCAGCCGAACCGCGCCCCGACCCAGCTGGCCTCGCAGGCGCTTCAGATCGGGATGCGCTAAGGCCAGGGCGGCATTCCGGCCGATCAGCACGCCATAGGGCTTTTCGCCGAAGAATCCGCCTTCGCCCATCAGCAGGGCGTCGCCGCCGCCGCTTCGCAGGTGCTTGGCCAGCAGCTCTAGCCAGCCGGGCTTCAGTCGGATCTTGGCCGGCGCCACGAGCAACCGGTCCGACCGCGCCACCTGCAGCGCCGACGCCAGGTCGTCCGCCAGCTCCGCCCCGGTTTCCTCGCGTAGCACCGCCAGCAGTTCAGGCGGGCCGCCGCCGGCGATCAGCACCTCGCGCACCAGCCCCTCCACGGCGGCGGAGGTCAGGGCGGCCAGCAGCGCCGGCAAACGGTCCCCGGCGTCGGCCGTCTCGACGATCACGCTCAGCATGGGGCCACAAGCCCTGTGTCCAAGCCCAAGGTCAACTGTCGACACGCGTCGCTGTATGTCCGACGCTGCGGCAAAACCAAAAGACCTGGGGGAAACCAATGGATCGCCGAACACTGCTCGCCGCAGCCCCGCTGCTTGCCCTGCCTGGACTGCCCGCGCGCGCGCAGGAGCCGCCTGCGCCGGCGCCGCGCGCGGCGGCGCCGGCACCGACCTTTCCGCCGCCCACCCTGGCGATGACCAGCGTCGCCACAGGCCTGCATTTCCCCGAAGCGCCGGTGGTCATGAATGACGGCTCAGTGCTGTTCGTGCAGATCGAGGCCAAGCAGGTCAGCCGCCTGAAGCCGGATGGGACCGTCACCCTGGTCGCTCAGCTTGAGGGCGGGCCCAACGGACTGGCGATCGGCCCGGACAAGGCGCTGTACATCGCCAACGATGGCGGCCGGTTCAGCTTCAACCGGCGCGGCGCCTTCAACTATCCGGGCGCTGTTCCGGCGGACTTCGCGGGCGGATACATCCAGCGCCTCGACCTGAAGACCGGCAAGGCCGTGACGCTCTACGACAGCTGCGATGGCAAGCGGCTGGTCGCCCCCGATGACCTGGTCTTCGACCGCCACGGCGGCATGTGGATCAGCGACTACGGGAAGGTGAAGGGGGACGCCGGGATCTATTACGCCCGCGCCGACGGCAAGGGCATCAGGCAGGCGAAGGGCGGCATGAACGCACCCAACGGCATCGGCCTCTCGCCGGACGGCAAGCAGTTGCACGTCAGCGAAGGCCGCCAGCTCTGGACCTTCGACATCAAGGGCCCCGGTGAACTCGGACCAAGCACCTCCTACCCCGACGCCGCCCACGCCAACCTGCGCGAACACTCCGTGGCCGACAGCCTGAAGGTGCTGGCCGACGGCAAGGTCTGCGTCTGCACCCTGATCGCCGGGGGGATCAGCATCTTCGACAAGGCCGGCGGGACCGAATTCATCCAGTTCGACGACCCGATGACCACCAACCTGGCCTTCGGGGGCCCGGACATGCGCGACGCTTGGGTGACCTCCTCCGGCCTCAGCCGGATCGTCAGGGTGCGCTGGCCCTATCGAGGCCTGAAGCCGGCCTATTCGGCCTGATCGTTCTTGTTATGTTCCCAATGACCGGTTAGCGTTGATGGGTGACCACCTTCACCCAGCAAATCACCGCCGTCCGGGGCCGCGGGGCGCGGACCAACGCCAGCGGCCGCTATGAAGCCGAGGGCCGCGAGGCCTTCGACGACGGCTGGACGCCCGACGACACCGAGCCTGCGCAACTGACCACCACCGTCTCGCCGGAGAAGGCGAAGGTGATCATCACCCGCAACGACAGCCCGGACGTCGGCTTCTCCGCCTCGATCAATCCCTACCGGGGGTGCGAGCACGGTTGCATCTACTGCTACGCACGGCCGGCCCACGCCTACATGGGCCTCTCCCCCGGCCTCGACTTCGAATCCAAGCTGTTCTTCAAGCCCGAGGCCGCGCACCTGCTCGAGCGCGAGCTGTCCCGGCCGACCTACGTCCCCGAAGTGATCCACATCGGCGGCAACACCGACCCCTACCAGCCCCAGGAACGGCGCCTGCGGATCACCCGCCAGATCATCGAGGTGATGAGCCGCTTCAATCACCCGTTCTCGATCATCTCCAAATCGGGCCTGATCCTGCGCGACCTGGACCTGCTGGCGCCCATGGCCGCGCGAAACCTGGTGCGGGTGGCGATTTCGATCACCACGCTCGACCGCAAACTGGCCCGCTCCATGGAGCCGCGCGCCGCCACCCCGGACAAGCGCCTGGACGCCGTGCGGCGGCTGAGCGACGCCGGTGTTCCCACGGTGGTGATGTTCGCGCCCTCGATCCCCGGCCTCAACGATCACGAGATGGAGGCGGTGCTGGAGCGCGCGGCGGCCATCGGCGCGCGCGGCGCGGGCTACGTGGCCCTGCGCCTGCCCCTGGAGATCGCCGACCTCTTCCAGGAGTGGCTGGCCACCGACCATCCCGACCGCGCCAGCCGGGTCATGTCCCTGGTGCGCCAGATGCGCGGCGGCAAGACCTACGACAGCCAATGGGGCCAGCGGATGAAGGGCCAGGGCCCGATCGCCGACCTGATGTCCCGCCGCTTCGCCGTGGCCAAGACCCGCTACGGCCTCGCCGGCAAGCTCCCGCCCCTAGAGCTCGGCCTGTTCCAGGTCCCGCCCAAGGCGGGCGACCAGATCGACCTGTTCGGGTGATCAAATGAGAGAGAGGATGAGTGAGCCCAGAACCTCCCCCGTTGAAACGGGGGAGGTTTCAGGCCCCCCAGCTAAGCGGCCGTGAGCAGCTCGTCGCGGGCGGCGGCGGCGATCTCGAATGAACGGACCCGGGCCGCATGGTCGAAGATCTGGGCGGTGACCATGATCTCGTCGGGCCGGTGCTTGGCGACGAAGGTCTCCAGGCCCCGGCGCACCGTCTGCGGATCGCCAACTACGGCCGTGGCGAGCGCGCCCTGCATGTCCGGCGTCAGGCCCGCAGCGGCGAAGCGCGCCTGGATGTCTTCCACCGGCGGCGGCAGGGGGCTGGGCCGTCCGGTTCGCAGATTCAGGAACGCCTGCTGCAGAGAGGTGAACAGCCGCCCTGCCTCGGCGTCCGTCTCGGCGGCCACCACGTTCAGCCCGAGCATCACATAGGGCTTGTCGAGGTGGGCCGAGGGCGTGAACCGCTGGCGATAGACGTCCAGCGCCTGTTCCATCTGCGCCGGGGCGAAGTGGGACGCAAAGGCGAAGGGCAGCCCGAGCGCGGCGGCCAGGGACGCGCCGAAGAGGCTGGACCCCAGGATCCAGACGGGGACCTTCGCCCCCGCCCCCGGCACCGCCCGGATCGCCTGGTTGGGCGCGGCGTCTTCGAAATAGCCCATCAGCTCGACCACATCCTGCGGAAAGCGGTCGACGTCGCCCGCCAAGGTCCGCCGCAAGGCGTGGGCGGTAAGCTGGTCGGACCCCGGCGCGCGGCCCAACCCGAGATCGATCCGGCCGGGGAACAGGGCTTCCAGGGTGCCGAACTGCTCGGCGATCACCAGGGGCGCGTGGTTGGGCAGCATGATCCCGCCGGCGCCCACCCGGATCGTCTGCGTGCCGGCGGCCACATGGCCGATCACCACCGAGGTCGCCGCGCTGGCGATCCCGGGCATGTTGTGGTGCTCGGCCAGCCAGAAGCGGCGATAGCCCAGCCGCTCGGCGTTGCGCGCCAGGTCGAGACTGTTGGCCAGGGACTGGGCGACGTCGCCGCCTTGCAGGATCGGCGACAGGTCGAGAACGGACAAAGGAACCATGCCGCCCATATGGGGACCCTTCATCGGGAGAACACTCCCACCAGTTCGATGTGCGGCGACCAGAGGAATTGATCCACCGGCAGGACGCGGTCGAGGGTGAATCCGGCGTCGATCAGCGCGCGGCCGTCCCGTGCGAAGGTGGCGGGATTGCAGGACACGGCGATCACGCGGGCGACGGCGGAGCGCGCCAGCTCGGCGGTCTGTTCGGCGGCGCCGGCGCGCGGCGGGTCGAAGACCGCCAGGTCGGTCTTCTTCAGCTCCTCGGCCAACACCGGGCGGCGCACCAGGTCGCGGGTCTCGGCGACGACGCCGTGCAGTCCAGGCGCGGAGGCCATCGCGGCGCTGAGCGCCCGGATGGCCTCGGGCGCGACGTCGGCGGCGTGCACCGGGGCGATCTTGGCCAGGCGGAACGTGAAGGTTCCGACCCCGCAGAAAAGGTCGGCGATCCGCGCCGCGCCCGCCGCCTGTTCCCCCACGAAGTCCGCCATGGCGGCTTCGGCCTGGGCGGTGGCCTGCAGGAAGGCGCCGGGCGGCAAGGCGACGGTGGCGGGGCCCAGGCGCACCTGCGGGCTTCGCGCCTGGTAGGCGACCTCGCCGTCGATCGTCACCCGGGCGACGTCAGCCTGCGCCGCCCGGTCGGCCAGCTGCACGCGGGCGTCGGCCGACAGGCCGCCCGACTTGCGCTCTACGCCGGAGATGTCGATGTCGAGGCCGCTGGCGGTGGCGGTGATGTGCAGGGTCGGCGCGGACTTCGGGTGTTCGAACAGCGGCGCGGCAAGGCGCTTCAGCGCGGGAAGCGCAGCGGCGATGGCGGGATCGCTGATCGGACAGACCTCGATGTCCACCAGGTCCCAGGACTTGCGCGACTTGTAGCCCAGTTTGGCGGCGTCCCGGCTCCCGCGCCGGGCATGCAGGGCGACCCGGCGGCGCGTTCCCGGCTGGGCGGCGAAGGGCGGCAGGATTTCGGTGTCGATCTGCTGCCGCGCCAGGGTCCCGGCCAGGCGCTCGACCTTCCACGCCAGATACGGCGCATGGTCCCAGTGCTGCAGCGCGCAGCCGCCGCAGATCCCGAAGTGAGGGCAGGCCGGCGCGATCCGCTCGGCGCTTGCTTCCAGCACCTCGACGAGTTCCCGCCGCTCGCCCACGCCCATCGCCAGCACGCGCTCGCCCGGTAGGGTGAAGGGCACAAAGGCCGGCCCGGCCGCCATGCCGTCGCCCTCCCCGCCCAGCGTCTCGATGGTCAGTTCGACCGCCGGCCCTGTTGGGCGCGTCGGGCGGCTCTGTGCGCGGCGGTGGCGCGGGGGCGGTCTCATGATCGGGCAGGCGTCCTCGCGCGACGGCGGTAGGCAAGATGAACGAAAATGAACGGCCCGCTCAAAATCTGTTCAGCTTGGCTTGGCGATAAGGGTCCCCGAAGCCGCCTGAAAGGCTGCCGCAAAGATTCGAGAGAGGGATACCCATGACCAAGTCTTCGACCTTCGCCAAGGGCGCCGTCGCTGCAGCGGTCGGCCTTCTGGCTCTGGGCGCGGCGGCTACCGCCTCCGCCCAGCCGGGGCCGGGGTACAATTACGACCCCTGCCAGCGCGACGCCAACAACCGCGGCGTCACCGGCGCCCTGCTCGGCGGGGCTGGCGGCGCGGTGCTCGGTTCCCAGCTCGCCGCGGGCGGCCACCGCACGGACGGCTCCTTGCTGGGCGGCGTGGTCGGCGCGATCGCCGGTGCGGTCGTCGGCCACAACACCGCCGCCTGCACCAACGGCCCGCCGCCGCCTCCCCCGGGCTACGATCCTGGCCCGGGCGCCGACGCCGGTCCGCCGCCTCCGCCCCAAGGCTACGAGCAAGGCTATCAGCCAGGCCCGCCGCCGCCGGCCTATGGCGCCTACTATGCGCCGCCGCCCCCGCCGCCGGGGTACGCCCCGCGCGAAGCGGAGTTCGTCTACGGCCACCATGGGGTCCGCTACCGCGTCGTCGAAGAGCGGGTTGGCCCCGATGGCTGCACGATCGCCGAGAGCCCGATCTACTTCCCCGACGGCCGGGTCGACCGCCGCGTCGTCCACGTCTGCCCGGACTATCGCGGCCGCTACTACATCGTCGGCTGAGCCTTAAGTCGCCACGAGGCGCTGACCGACGCCAGGGCCGCCCGCATTGCCGCGGGCGGCCCTTTCCACGTCCGCCTCAAGCCTTGCGGGCCCAGAGAAGATATTCGCGGTTCCCGTCGCCGCCCTCGACAGGGCTGTCGGTGGTTTCGCGCACGGTCCACCCAGAGGCTTCCAGGAAGGCCGCGACCGCCGCCAGGGCTTGGGCCCGCGCGCCCTCATCCTTGACCAGGCCGCCCTTCCCCACCCGCTCGGGGCCGACCTCGAACTGGGGTTTCACCAGCGCCACCAGGTCCGCGCCGGCCGCCGCCAAGGCCAGGGCGGCCGGCAGCGCCTTGGCGAGACCGATGAAGCTCACGTCGCAGACCACAAGCTGCGGCGGTTCCGGGATCTCTGCGCCGGTCAGGGTTCGCGCGTCGACGCCCTCCAGCCGGACCACCCGCGGATCGTGCGCCAGCCTGGCGTGCAGCTGGCCGTGTCCTACGTCGACCGCGTAGACCCGCCGTGCGCCGGCCGCCAGGCAGACCTCTGTGAAGCCGCCGGTGGACGCGCCGACGTCCAGCACCCCGCGCCCCTCGACGGCGACCGGCCACAGCCCCAGCGCATGTTCCAGCTTCAGCGCCCCGCGCCCGACCCACGGATGGGCCGGCGTCGCCTGCAGCACCGCCTCGGCGCTCAGCAGTTCAGAGGGCTTCAGCACCGGCCGGCCATCGGCCACGACCCCGCCCGCCTCGATGGCGGCGCGGGCCTTGGCGCGGCTCTCGAACAGGCCGCGCGCGACCAGCAGCAGGTCGGCGCGGGTCTTCATTGGCGTTCCTAGGCCTGGGCCTTCTCGTCCTCGAACAGCTTCTTCAGCTCGTTCTTCAGGATCTTGCCGTTGGCGTTGCGCGGCAGCACCTCATGCCAGAACTTGATGACCACCGGCACCTTGAAGGCGGCGATCCGCTCGGCGACATGGGCGCGCAAATCGTCCTCGGTAGCCTGCATCCCCGGCTTCAGGGTGACCACCGCGCCGGGCTCCTCGCCCAGCGTCCGGTGCGGGATGCCGACCACGGCCGCGTCCATCACCGCCGGATGGTCATAGAGGGCGTTTTCCACCTCGACGCAGTAGATGTTCTCGCCGCCGCGGATCAGCATGTCCTTGGCCCGGTCGATGATGTAGCAGAAGCCCTCCTCGTCCAGCTTCGCGAGATCGCCGGTGCGCACCCAGCCGTCGACGAAAGTCTGGGCGGTGGCCTCGGGCTTGTTCCAGTAGCCTTTCACCACCATCGGTCCCTTGGCCCACAGCTCGCCAACCTCGCCGGCCGCCAGCACCGTGACGCCGTCCGCAGGGTCGCGGATTTCTAGTTCACAGACCGCCGCGGCCGGGCCACAGCTGTCGGGCCGGTTGACGTAGTCCTCGGCGCTGTTGGAGGTGACCGTGGCGCAGGTCTCGGTCATGCCCCAGCCCTGGCCGGGCTGCGACTTGGGGAAGGTCTCGCGCAGGCGCCGAACCAGCTCCGGCGCCGAGGGCGCGCCGCCATAGGCCACCGCCTCCAGCGACGACAGGTCATAGTTGGCCCGCGCCGGATGCTCGATCAGCTGCCAGGCGATGGTCGGCACGCCGCCGGCTTGCTGGATCTTCTCGCGTTCGATCAGCTCAAAGGCGCGGATCACGTCCCACTTGTGCATCATGACCAGCTTGGCGCCGCCGAACAGGCTGGGATTCAGGACCGCCATGCAGCCGGTGACGTGGAAGAATGGCACCGAGATCAGCGACGAGCGTTGCGGGCCCTTCGGGTCGGGCGCAGGAGGCGCCTCACCCTTGCGCAGGAAGGGGCGTGCGCCGGCTGCGCCGGCGGTGAAGATGTTGGAATTCACCCCACGCTGGGTGGCCAGGGCCCCCTTCGGCTTACCGGTCGTGCCGGAGGTGTAGAAGATGGTGGCGTCGTCGTCCGGGCCGATCTGCGCCGGCGGCAGCGGCCCGTCGGCCAGCTCGCCATAGACCTCCGGCGCGCCGATCACGTCCTCCAGCTTGGTGACCAGCGGATGGGCGATCTCCTCGCGGGCGCGGCACACATAGACCCGCGCGAGCTCGGGGCAGTTGGGCAGGTGTTCGGTGAGGCGCTCGTAACGCTCGGCGTCCACCAGGGCGACCTTGGTCCCGGAATCGGTGAGTCCATATTGCAGCTCCGGCCCGGTCCACCAGGCGTTCAGCGGCGTCACCACCGCGCCCAGCGATGCGGCGGCGTAGAAGGCCACCACCCACTCGGGGATGTTGCGCATGATCACCGCGACCCGGTCGCCCTTGACCACCCCCTGGCGCGCGAGTTCGGCGGCCAGCGCCGCGACCGCGCGGTAGAAGGCCTCGAAGCTTACCCGCTCGTCCTCATAGACCAGGAAGACCCGATCGCCGTGGGCGCGGGAGGCCTCGACAACGGAGCGCAGCGACGGCGGCAGGTTCTTCCAGACCTTGGTCTTCACCCCGCGGATCTCGATCTCCTCCACCTCGGTGACGGCGCCGGGCGAGGCGATCAGGGCGTGCGCCTGCTGGATCGACATGGCGGGCCAACCGGGCGGCAGAACGGGATCGGACATCAGGTGAATTCCCTAAGCTGGCGGGGCGTCTTGGGCGGCCCTCGCACGTCTCAGGTGAACAACCATAAGCCAGCCGGAGAGGCAAACATCGACCGGCGTTTGTGATCTTCCCCCTACGGCATCGCGCGAAAGGAAGGGCTCAGCGCGCCCCGAAGACCGCCATCACGTCGTTGCGGAACGACGCCTGGCTGGCCGGCCGCGAGTAGAACATGTGGCCGCCCGGATAGACCGCCAGCTTGACGCGTCCCGGGTCGCCGTTGATCGGCATCTGATCGATCACCAGGCGC
This sequence comes from Phenylobacterium sp., assembly GCA_035656795.1. Lineage (GTDB taxonomy): Bacteria > Pseudomonadota > Alphaproteobacteria > Caulobacterales > Caulobacteraceae > Phenylobacterium. Next base: position 18,659 of record DASRRU010000185.1, read on the forward strand.
GAGACGAAATAGGGGCACGACAGGTCGTCCCAGCCGTGGACGATCAGCACCTTCATCTTGGGGTCCGCTGCGATGGCTTGGCGCAGGTCCGTCGTGGCCTCGGTGAGCTCGACCCCCGGCTCCCAGTCGCTGCCGACCTCGTAGCTCAGCGCATTGAAGCGGCCATCGACCTTCCAGCCGACGATGCGGGTATCAAAGTCGACCATGGCGCTGGTGGTCGGCGCGATGATGGCGTCGAGGATCGGGTCGTTGCGGCGGCCGCTAGGCGCCCAGGGGAAAGGGTCGTCCTGGGTGACGTTCGAGTCATAGACACTGCCGATCTTGCCCTGGTCGCGGTACAGCTCGCGCAGGAAGGCGCTGATTTCGATGCGCCCGCCAGAACGTTTCACGAAGGTCGGGTCGAGGCCCGTATAGGCCGTGACCTTGCCGACCAGCCGGTCCACCGCCGCCGGATCGCGCCGCCCCTTCATCAGGTCGGAGGCGAACTCGCCGCGGGCGTAGTCCTCGACCTCGCGCATCAGGCCGGGCGACAGGGTCTTGCCCTGGCGCTCATAGTTGGCGGCGGCCATGGACGGCAGGGTGGTGACCCAGGTCATGGGAGAGAAGTTGGGCGCCTGGTCCATGGGCGGCTCAAGGTAGGGCGAGACCATCACCATGCCGCTGATCCCAACGCCCAGACGGGTCTGTAGGAAATAGGTGATGCGGGGCACGCGGTAGCCGCCATAGCTCTCGCCGGTGATGTACTTGGGCGAGGCCATCCGACCGTTCTTCAGCAGCCAATCATAGACGATCCGCGACAGGTACTCGATGTCCGGCTTGATCGAGTAGAAGCGCTTCTTGCTCTCGTCCTTGTCCACCAGAGACCGGGAGAAGCCCGTCCCGACGGGGTCGATGAACACCATGTCGGTGAAGTCGAGCCAGGCGCCGGGATTATCCACCAGGACAGCCGGGTCCGACGGGCTGTCGCCCTGGGCGCCGAACTGCACGCGCTTGGGTCCGATGGCGCCGAGGTTGAGGTAGACCGAGGCCGCGCCGGGCCCGCCGTTGAAGGCAAAGGTGACCGGCCGGTGGGGATCCTTCGGCCCGTCCAGGGTGTAGGCGGTGAACACCACCTCGGCGATCTTCTTGCCCTTCTCGTCGCGCACCGGCAGCGAGCCGACCGTGGCCGTGTAGTTCAGCGTCTTGCCGGCCACATGGGTCACCTGCTTGACGCTGGCGTCGGCGGGGAACGGTGGCAGGTCGATCTTGTCCTTGTCGCCGCCCTTGGCGTCGGCCTTGGTGGTTTCGGACTTGGGAGGATCGTCCGCCGCGCGGACGCCTGTGGACGTCGAAAGGCCGAACGAAAACGTCATTGCGGCCGCCGCCGCGATCATCAGCCTACGCATGTGCAACATCCCTCACCGGTCGCGCCAAGATGGCCAAGATCGAGGTCACTGCAAGTGAAACCGAGACAGGTTGCGCGACAAGATTCCTCGTGGTCTTGGGGGAATTGCCTCAGCCGCGAAGGCTCCAGCTTCAAGATCTTGAGGCGCGGCGGATTTGGAATTTGTGCTCCACACGCATCATAGCTTTTCCATTTCGAGGCCTTAAGGCGTCCGCGACGGCGATTACATCGGTTGGCGATCCTTACGGGAACTGCCAAATGCAACGCCACCTTGCCTTTCTCGCCGTCATAGCCGCCCTGCTCGGGTCGGCCGCGCCGGCCTTCGCCCAGCCGACCGGCGATGTGGTCGTCCATGTCGAGAACGTCCGCTCCTCCGAGGGACACGTGCGCGTCGAACTATGCACTTCCGACCAGTTCCTGACCGATGCCTGCGTGGTCGCCGGATCAGCGCCTGCCCAGCGCGGGGAGACCGTGGTCACCCTCCAGGATGTGCCCCCCGGCGTGTACGCCGTTCAGGTGTTCCATGACGCCAACGACGACCACAAGGTGAACCGCGGCCTGTTCGGCATCCCGACGGAGGACGTCGGATTTTCGCGGGAGGCGCCGCTGGGGCTGCACGGCCCACAGTTCATCAAGGCGGCCTTCAACCACGCCGCTGACGAACAGGTCGTCACCCTGCACCTGCACCACTTCTAGACCGGCCAGGCCCGGCTGCGCGGTCAGACCACCGCGCCCAGTCGCGACAGGGCCGCCTCCAGCTTGGCCTTCGAGGCTTCCGCGTCGGCCAGGCGTTCGCGGTTCTCCTCGACCACCTCCTCCGGCGCACGGGCGACAAAGTCGGCGTTGGCCAGCTTCTTGGCCGTGCGGTCGATGTCGGCGGCGAGATTGCCGACCTCCTTGCCCAGCCGCGCACGTTCGGCGGCGACGTCGATAAACTCGGCGACCGGCAAGGCCAGCGTCGCGCCCTCCACGACGTAAGGGATCGCGCCCGCGGGGGGCGCGTCGACGATCCGCACCTCGGCGACCCGCAGCATCTGTTGGATCAGCGGAGCGGCGTCCTGCAGCACGCTGCGCTGCGCCGGGGTCGCATCGACCACCAGCAGCGCCGGACGAGCCGAATTGGGCACGTTCAGCTCGGCGCGGACCGAGCGCCCCTCGGCGATGGTCTCGACGATCAGGCCGATGATCGCGTCAGCAGCCGGATCGATCAGGCTATCGGGCAGATCGGGCCAGGGCGCGGTCATCAGGAAGCCCTTGTGATCGCGCGCGGCGCCTAGCCCTTCGGTCTGCGCCCACAACTCCTCGGTCAGGAACGGCATGACCGGGTGCAAGAGCTTCAGGATCACGTCGAGCACCCAGGCGGCGGTGGCGCGGGTCTCGTCGCGCGCGGCCTCGTCGGCCGACGGCTCGTCAGGCTTGCCCAGCACCGGCTTGGAGAGCTCCACGTACCAGTCGCAGTACTGGCGCCATACGAAGCGGTAGAGGCCGTCCGCGCAGGCGTCGAAGCCACAGGTATCGAGCGCCGCGGTCACGGCCTTGGCGGTCCGTGTCGTCTCGCCCACGATCCAGCGGTTGAGCGGAAGTTTCACCGTCGCCGGATCGAAGCCCTCGGCGCGGGCGGCGCCGTTCATCTGGGTGAAGCGGGTCGCGTTCCACAGCTTGGTCCCGAAGTTGCGGTAGCCCTCGATCCGCTCGCGGGAGAGCTTGATGTCCCTCGCCTGCCCCGACATGGCGGTCAGCGTGAAACGTAGGGCGTCGGCCCCGTAGTCGTCCACCAGCTCCAAGGGGTCCATGACGTTGCCCTTGGATTTGCTCATCTTCTTGCCTTCCGCATCGCGGACCAGGGCGTTGATGAAGATGCGCTTGAAGGGGACCTCGTCCATGAAGTGCAGGCCCTGCATCATCATCCGGGCGACCCAGAAAAAGATGATGTCAAAGCCGGTGATCAGCGTGTGGGTCGGGTAGAACCGGGCCAGGTCCTCGGTCTTCTCCGGCCAGCCGAGCGTCGAGAAGGGCCAGAGCGCGGACGAGAACCAGGTGTCCAGCACGTCCTCGTCCTGGCGCAGCGGCTCCTCGCGCCCGTAGTGCTCCAGCGCCTGCGCCTTGGCCTCGGCCTCGGTCTCCGCGACGAAGATCTTTCCGCCGGGTCCGAACCAGGCCGGGATGCGATGGCCCCACCAGAGCTGGCGCGAAATGCACCAGGGCTGGATGTTCCGCATCCACTCGAAATAGGTCTTCTCCCAGGCCTTGGGCACGAAGACGGTGTCGCCCTGCTCGATGGCCTCGATCGCCGGCTTCGCGAGCACCTCGGCGTTCACGTACCATTGGTCCGTCAGATAGGGCTCGACGACGACACCCGAGCGGTCGCCGTGCGGCACCATGTGACGGGTCTTCTCGATCCCGCGCAGCAGGCCCAGGGCTTCGAATGCCTCGACCACCTTCTTGCGGGCGGCGAAGCGGTCGAGCCCGCGGTACTCCGGCGGCGCGTTGTCGTTGATCCGCGCGAAATCGTCGAACAGGTTGATCATCGGCAGGTTGTTGCGCTTGCCGACCATGAAGTCGTTGAAGTCGTGGGCCGGGGTGATCTTCACCGCGCCGGATCCCTTTTCCGGATCCGCGTACTCGTCGGCGATGATCGGCACGGGGCGGCCCACGATCGGCAGGCGCACGGCGCGCCCGATCATCCCCTGATAGCGCTCGTCCTTGGGGTGCACGGCGACCGCGACGTCGCCCAGCATGGTCTCCGGCCGGGTGGTGGCGACCACGATCTCGCCGGAGCCGTCCTCCAGCGGATAGGCGAAGTGCCAGTAGTGGCCGTCGACCTCGCGCTGCTCGACCTCCAGGTCGGAAATCGCCGTTTGGAAGTGCGGATCCCAGTTCACCAGCCGCTTGTCGCGGTAGATGAGCTTTTCCTTGTAAAGGGTCACAAAGACCTTGCGAACGGCCGCCGAAAGCCCCTCGTCCAGGGTGAACCTCTCGCGGCTCCAGTCGCAGCTGGCGCCCAGGCGCTTCAGCTGGTTGGTGATGGTCCCGCCGGACTTGGCCTTCCATTCCCAGACCTTGGCGACGAACGCCTCGCGGCCCAGGTCACGGCGGCTCTGGTTGCCGGCTTCGGCGAGCTGGCGCTCAACCACCATCTGGGTGGCGATGCCGGCGTGGTCGGTGCCGGGCAGCCAGAGCGCGGCCTTGCCCCGCATCCGCTCGAAGCGGATCAGCACGTCCTGCAGGGTGTTGTTCAGCGCGTGCCCGATGTGCAGCGAGCCGGTGACATTGGGCGGCGGGATGACGATGGAGAACGGCTCGGCGGCCGGGTCGCTGATCGGCGCAAAGTCGCCCGAGGCCTCCCAGGCGGCATAGAGGCGCGGTTCGGCGGACTTGGGGTCGAAGGTCTTTTCAAGCATGGGTCAGCAATCAGGTTTGGCGGTGCATACACACCCGCCCATCCCGGCGAAAGCCGGGACCCAAGCTGAGCCTATGGAACAGCCCTGAACGGCCGCGGGATGCGCGAGCGCCGCTTGGGTCCCGGCTTTCGCCGGGATGAGCGGTGTTGAGGGGGTTAGCGTACTCGGCCGCGGGCGATGCGTTCGACTTCGGTCTCGACGGCCTGCTGGACAATGGACGGCAGGTTGTCATCCAGCCACTGCTGCAGGAGCGGGCGCAGCAGTTCGCGCACCACGTCCTCAAGCGTGCGGTCGCTGTGCGGCATGGCGATGGCCGCCGAAAGCTGGCCGAAGGCCGAGGCGGCGACGCTGGCGACATGTTCGCTCACCAGAGTCTCGACCGGGGCTGGCGCGGCGACGGCCTCGGCGGCGGGCGCGGTGAACACGTCGAGATCGCCGTGGGTCTCCACCTTCTCGGTCAATTCCAGAGCCTCCTCCTCGACTGCGGGCGCCGGTTCGGGTTCCGCCTCGGCGAGAGGCGCCGCCTCGATGACCGCAGGTTCCGGTGCGGGCTCGGGCGCAGGTTCCGGCTCGGCGACCGCAACGGGCGCCCCGGCCTCCGGTGCGGCCTCCGCCTCTTCGGCGGCAGGCGCGTCGTCTTCGGAGATGATTCGCCGGATGGAGGCGAGGATCTCCTCCATGGTCGGTTCTTGGGACGTCTGTTCGGACATATGACCGGGCCGCCAAAGCGAGAAGTGAATCCGTGAAGGGTCAGCCTAGCCCATTTTCACCCGAAGGGGAGCCGCTTCAAATGCGCCTATTTCTTTGAGGACGTCGCGGGCTGCGTCAGGGGCTGCGTCAGGGGCTG
>DASRRU010000186.1:0-10295 GCA_035656795.1 Phenylobacterium sp.
GAGGCCAGCCGGCCGGTCGTCGCCGCGGCCAGCGAATAGGAGGTGTGCACGCGGCCCGTCTTCGGATCGATCGCGGCCACCAGGTTGTCGGTGTAGGTGCCCTTCAGCTTCGAAAGCTGGCGCCAGTCGAGCAGGATGCGCGGCAGTTCGTGACCCTGGGCCGCCAGTTCCTCCAGCATTGAGGCGTCGGTGGACTGGGCGCCGGTCGCGGTGGTGCGGCCCGACGCCAGGCCCATCTCGCCGAACAGCAGGTCGCCGATCTGCTTGGGGCTGCCCAGGTTGAAGGGCCGCCCGGCCACCCGGTGCGCGTCGAGCTCCAGCTCGCCCATGCGCACGGCGAAGTCGTTGGACAGCCGGCGCAGCGTCCCGGGGTCGACCTTGACGCCTGCCAGCTCCATCTCGACCAGCACCTTGGGCATGGGCCGCTCGAGGGTTTCATAGACGGTCGTGAGCTTTTCGTGGCTTAGCCGCGGCTTCAGGTGCTCGTAGATGCGCAGGGTGACGTCGGCGTCTTCCGCTGCGTAGCAAGTGGCTGACGGCAGTTCCACGTGCTTGAAGCTCTTCTGCGCCTTGCCGCTCCCGGCGACGGTCTTGAAGCTGATCGGCTCGTGGTCGAGCAGGCGCTTGGAGAGCTCGTCCATGCCGTAGCTCTTGTGCAGCCCCCCTTCGAGCGCGAAGGCGATCAGCATGGTGTCGTCGATCGGCCCGACCTCGATCCCGTAGCGGGAGAGGACGGCCATGTCGTACTTGCCGTTCTGGGCGACCTTCAGGACGGCGGGGGATTCCAGCAGCGGCTTCAGTCGCGCCAACGCGTCGGCCAGCGGGATCTGGTCGAGGGCGGCGGGGGCCTCGAGCAGCAGCCCGCCCTCCTGCGCCTGTTCGTGACCGAGGGGGATGTAGCAGGCCTCGCCGGGCGCAACCGCCAGCGAGACGCCGACGAGATTGGCCGCGGAGGACGACAGGGCGTCGGTCTCGGTGTCGAAGGCCACCAGCCCCTTGTCGAAGGCCCGAGCGATCCAGGCGTCCAGGGACTCCACGTCGCGCACGCAACTGTAGGCGTTGACGTCGATGGCCCCGTGCTTCGGCGGCTCCGGCGCCTTGGCCTCGCCGGGGGTCGGCGTGGCCGTGGGCGCGGCTCCGCCCTGCGCCTCGGCGACCCGGCGCGCGAGCGTGCGGAACTCCATCGCCTCCAGGAAGGCCGCCAGGGTCGCCGCCTCAGGCTCGGCCACCGCCAGCTCATCAACCGGGCTGGGCAGCGGGGTGTCGCAGTCGAGCTGCACCAGCTGGCGCGACAGGCGGATCTGGTCGGCGAAATCGATCAGGGTCTGGCGGCGCTTGTCCTGCTTGATCTCGCCGGCCCGCGCCAGCAACGTGTCCAGGTCGCCGAACTCGTTGATCAGCAACGAGGCGGTCTTGATCCCGATGCCCGGCGCGCCCGGCACGTTGTCGACCGAGTCCCCGCACAGCGCCTGGACGTCGACCACCTTGTCCGGCGTCACCCCGAACTTGTCGAACACCTGCTCGGCGCGGATCACCAGGTTCGGGGTCTTCATCGTATCCAGCATGGAGACCTTGGGGCCGACGAGTTGCATCAGGTCCTTGTCGGAGGAGACGATCACCACCTCGCCGCCGGCGTCGCGCACCTTGCAGGCATAGGCCGCGATCAGGTCGTCGGCCTCGTAGCCGGGCAGCTCCAGGCAGGGCACGCCGAAGGCCCGCGTCGCGTCGCGCACCAGCGGGAACTGGGGCACGAGGTCCTCCGGCGGCGGCGGGCGGTGGGCCTTGTACTGGTCGTAGAGCTTGTTGCGGAAGGTGGACTCCGAGTGGTCGAAGATCACCGCCAGGTGGGTCGGCGCCTCGGCCGAGGCCTTCATGTCCACCAAGAGCTTCCACAGCATGTTGCAGAAGCCCGCCACAGCGCCCACCGGCAGGCCGTCCGACTTCCGCGTCAGCGGCGGCAGGGCATGGAAGGCCCGGAAGATGAAGCCCGAGCCGTCGACGAGATAGAGCCGCATGTTCGGCCCGTCCTGCGTCGGTTCGCGAGGAATTTCGTCGAGCGTCTGCGGATCGGCGTCGAGGGTGTCGGTCATGGATGGCAAGATAGGCGTGAGCGCGCGCGAGGTCATCTGCGATGCAACGCACATTTGGCTAACGGCCCAGGATTGCCACCGCCGCGAACTTCCCTCATTTGCGTCGCCAACAGCAGGCCAACCGAGGAAAGAGACCTATGTTTTCCCATATCATGATCGGCACCAACGACCTGGACCGCGCCAAGTTGTTCTACGACGCCGCGCTGGGCGCCCTCGGCGTCCCTCCGGCCATCGTCGATCGCCACCGCATCTTCTACCGTACGCCGACCGGCACCTTCTCGGTCTCCCTGCCGATCAACGGCGAACCGGCGACCCCGCCCAACGGCGGCACCATCGGCTTCGCCTGCGCCTCGTCCGAACAGGCCGACGCCTGGCACGCGGCGGGCCTCGCCGCCGGCGGCACGACCTGCGAGGACCCGCCGGGCGTGCGCGAAGGCGCCAATGGCAAGATGTACCTCGCCTACCTGCGCGACCCGGACGGCAACAAGCTCTGCGGCCTGCACCGCATGGCGAGCTAGGACCTCAACTCGCAATCGTCATCCCCGGGCTTGTCCCACGGCTGTCCGGTTCAGTTCCACTGGACGGGGTGCAGGGCGTTGATTCTACTCGAATTCAAACACTTGCCGGTGATTTGGACACGAGAAAGGACCAACGCCATGCGCCACCACAATAGCGTCCTGCACGGGGTTCCGAAGCAGGTTCCTTGGTCGGTGTTCGACAAGCTTGTGGACGAGCACGGCGCCGATACCGGGGTGCGCAGGTTGTCGACCCGCTCGCAGCTGGTGGCGTTGCTCTCCGCCCAGTTGGCTGGCGCGGTGCCGCTGCGCGAGATCGAGACGGCGATGACCAGCCGTTCGGCCAGGTACTATCACCTGGGCGCGAGCGAGGTGTCGCGCTCGACCTTGGCTGACGCCAACCGCCTGCGCTCGCACAAGGTGTTCTCGGGCCTGTTCGAAGCCCTCGTCGCCCAGGCTGGCCGCGGCCTGCGCAAGGCCTCTGGCGAAGCCGTGCGGCTGATCGACTCCACCGGCGTGCGGCACTCGGGCGTCGCCGCCGAGCGGGCGCGCTTCTCCAAGGGCGTCCGCGGAGCCAAGGCGCACATCATCTACGACCCCGACGCCGAGCGACCGCTCTACCTGGAGGTCACCCGGCCAGGGTCAACGACATCACCGCCGCCCAGGCCATGCCCATCGAGCCGGGCGCCACCTACGTCTTCGATCTCGACGACTATCATTACGCTTGGTGGGCCGGGCTCGACGCGGCCGGCTGCCGCCTCGTCACCCGCCTGAAGAACAACACCCTGCTCGCCGTCACCGCCGAGCAGGCCCTGCCGGACGGCTCGGAACTCGTCTACGACCGCATCGGCCGCCTGCCCGAGCGGCTCTGCCTCCACCCGCCAGAACCCCTTCACCGACCCGGCCCGCGAGATCGGCGTCAGGCTTGAGGACGGCAAGCTCCTGCGGGTCGTCACTAACGACCTCGACGCGCCGGCCCAGGAGATCGCCGATCTCTACAAGCGCCGCTGGGCTATCGAAATCTTCTTCCGGTGGCTCAAGCAGACCCTGAAGATCATTCACTTCATCGGCCGCTCCGAGAACGCCGTGCGTATCCAGATCGCAACCGCTCTCATCGCCTACCTGCTGCTGCGGCTCGTCCAGGACGCCGGCAAGATCACCCTAAGCCCCCTCGCCTTCGCCAGACTGGTCCGCGCCAACATCACGCACCTGCGGCCCGTCGATCAGTTCCTCAAGCCACCCCTAAACCGAGCCCAAGACCCCCGACAACTTTCTCTCAACCTGGCCGCAGCATGAACCGGACAGCCGTGGGACGCCCGGCCATGACGAACGGGGTTTGGGGATAAGTAGCTACACCCCGAACCGCTTGTTCAAATTGCCCAGGCCATCGGGATCGCCGGCGAAGTTTTCCACCTTGCCGTCGGCCAGGTAGCCCGCCACCGCCTTGGCCAGCCGCGCATAGACCGCGCGGAACGCCCCGCCTCCGGAGCTGACCCGCCGCACGCCCAGCGCCTGCAGTTGCGCCGCGTCCGGCAGGCCGGCCACCAGCATCATGTTCAGCGGCAGGCGGATCTGGTCGGCTAGCCGGCCGATCAGGTCGGGGTCCTTAGGGCCGGGCACGAAGATGCCGCTGGCCCCGGCGTCGCGGTAGCGTTCGGCCCGTGCGGTGGTCTCCACATAGGCCGCGTGCCCCTCGGCCAGGCCCTTCAGATAGACGTCGGTCCGCGCGTTGATGAACAGGGCCACGCCGGCCCCGTCGGCGACCTTGCGCGCCGCCTCGATCTTGCGGGCGTGGAGGTCCGGGTCACGGCGGCCGTCCTCAAGGTTGATCCCCACCGCGCCCACGCCGATCACCGCGCGTATGGTCTCGGCCAGTCGCTCCAGGTCGTCGGTGTAGCCACCCTCGATGTCGGCGGTGACCGGGACCTTCACGACCCTTGCCACCGCCTCGATGGTCTCCAGCAGGCAGGGGAGGGGTAGGATGTCGCCGTCGGGATAGCCGTGCGCCCAGGCCACCGCCGCGGACGACGTGGCCACCGCCTTGGCGCCGGCGTCCTCCATCACCGCCGCGCTGGCCGCGTCCCAGGCGTTGGGCAGGATCAGGATCTCGCCATCGTGGTGCAGGGCGCCGAACGCCTCGGCCTTGGTCGTCTGGTCCATGGAGCCCTCCGCTTTTGTTTCTTGAGCCTAGACGTAAGGTGGCCGGCGCGCAGGACAACCACTGGCCGAATGCGGACCTGGTCGGGTTGTCGGCGGCCTCATTTCGCCCCGCCGCGCGAAACCCTGTAGAACCCCCGCCGTGACCGCCGTGGCCCCCTTTCGCCAGTCCTTGGCCCGCCTGACCCTGACCGACTTCCGCTCCTATGCGCGGGCCGACCTCGTGCTGGACGGGCGGCCGGTGTTCCTGGTGGGCCCCAACGGGGCCGGCAAGACCAACCTGCTGGAGGCGATCAGCCTGTTCACCCCCGGCCGGGGCCTGCGCGGGGCGAGCCTGGCCGAGGTCGGCCGACGGCTGCCGGGCGAGGCGGTCGGCCGGGCCTGGGCGGTTTCGGCGATCATCTCGGCGGATGGCGAAGAGACCCAGCTGGGGACCGGGGTCGGTGAAGCCGGCGCGGCTCGGCGCACGGTGCGGCTGGCCGGAGAGACCGTGCCGCCGGGGCGCCTGGCCGACCACCTGCGCCAGGTCTGGCTGACCCCGGCCCAGGACCGCCTGTTCCTGGAGGGGGCGGCCGACCGCCGCCGCTTCTTCGACCGCCTGGTGTTCGCGGCGATCCCGCGCCACGCCGCCCACGCCCAGGCCTACGAACGCGTCCAGCGGGAGCGCATGCGCCTGCTGACCGACGAGACCCAGGCGCCCGACGCCGCCTGGCTGGACGCGCTTGAGGCCCGCCTGGCGGAGGCTGGCGCCCTGATGGCCGAGGCCCGCGCCAGCACGCTTTCCGCCCTGCAGGCCGAGATCGATGACCGGGGGATGCGGCCCTTTCCGCAGGCCCGGCTGTCGCTCACCGGCGAGTGGGAGCAGATGGCTGGCGCCGGCTTGGAGATCGCCGATATCGAGGCCAGGCTGGCCCGGGCGCTGGCCTCGGCGAGGCCGCGAGACGCCGCCGCCGGACGCGCGCTGACCGGCCCGCACCGCGGCGATCTGGCCGTGATCCACGCCGAAAAGGACCGTCCCGCGGCGGAATGCTCAACGGGCGAGCAGAAAGCGCTGATTTTGAACCTGGTTTTGGCCCAATCCGCGCGGCTTTCGCGTGCAGAATCAGCGCCACGCCCTATATTGTTGCTGGACGAAGTCGCAGCGCATCTGGACCGCATCCGGCGGGCCGCGCTGTTCGACGAAATCGAGGCGCTCGGGCTCCAGGCCTTCCTGACCGGAACCGACGAGCACCTCTTCGAAGACCTGAAAGGACGGGCCCAGGGCGTGAGCGTAGACGCCTCCGGCCTGACTCAGTTGGATCCCGAATGAGCGAAGAAAACGACGATCCCCACGGCCCCAATTCTTCCCACGGCCAGGGCCCGACGCCTGAGAACAACGGGCAGGACGACTATGGCGCGGAGAGCATCAAGGTCCTGAAGGGCCTCGACGCCGTGCGCAAGCGGCCGGGCATGTACATCGGCGACACCGATGACGGCTCGGGCCTGCATCACATGGTCTATGAGGTGGTCGACAACGCCATCGACGAGACCCTGGCCGGCTGGGCGACCCGCGTGGAGGTGATCCTCAACGCCGACGGCTCGGTCACGGTCACCGACGACGGGCGCGGCATCCCGGTGGACATCCACGAGGGCGAGGGCATCTCGGCGGCCGAGGTCATCATGACCCAGCTTCACGCCGGCGGGAAATTCGATCAGAACTCCTACAAGGTCTCCGGCGGCCTGCACGGCGTAGGCGTGTCGGTGGTCAATGCGCTCTCCGAGTTGCTCAAGCTGAAGATCTATCGCGGCGGCAAGTCCTACGAGATGGAGTTCCGCCACGGCGACGCCGTCGCCCCACTGAAGGAAACCGGCGTCGCGCCGCTGCGCGAGAGCGGCGAGCCGCTTTCAGGCACTGAGGTCACCTTCCTGCCGTCGCTGCAGACCTTCGCCTTCATCGACTTCGACCTGAAGACCCTGGAACACCGCCTGCGCGAGCTGGCGTTCCTGAACTCCGGCGTGACCATCTGGCTGAAGGACCATCGCGGGGCCGAGCCCTTCGTGGAGGTCATGCACTACGAGGGCGGCATCGAGGCCTTCGTGCGCCACCTGGACGCCGCCAAGACGCCGCTGCTCAAGGAGCCGATCGTCATTCGCGGCCGGCGCGAGAACGTCGAGCTCGACATGTCGCTGTGGTGGAACGACAGCTACCACGAGAACGTCCTGTGCTTCACGAACAACATCCCCCAGCGCGACGGCGGCACCCACCTGGCGGCGTTCCGATCGGCCCTGACGCGGATCATCACCGGCTATGCCGAGAGCTCCGGCGCGGCCAAGCGCGAGAAGGTCTCGGTGGGCGGCGAAGACGCCCGCGAGGGCCTGACCTGCGTGCTGTCGGTCAAGGTGCCGGACCCGAAGTTCTCCTCCCAGACCAAGGACAAGCTGGTCTCCTCCGAGGTGCGCCCGGCGGTTGAGGGCCTGGTGGGCGAGGGCCTGGGCTCCTGGTTCGAGGAGCATCCCACCGAAGCGCGCCTGATCGTGCAGAAGATCGCCGAGGCCGCCGCCGCCCGCGAGGCCGCGCGCAAGGCGCGTGAACTGACCCGGCGCAAGTCGGCGCTGGATATCTCGTCGCTGCCCGGCAAGCTCGCCGACTGCGCGGAGAAGGACCCGGCCAAGTCGGAGATCTTCATCGTCGAGGGGGATTCCGCCGGTGGCTCGGCCAAGCAGGCCCGCAACCGCGACAACCAGGCGATCCTGCCCTTGCGCGGCAAGATCCTGAACGTCGAGCGCGCCCGCTTCGACAAGATGCTGGGCTCCGAGCAGATCGGGACCCTGATCACCGCGCTGGGCGCCGGCATCGGCTCGGAAGACTTCGATATCGAGAAGATCCGCTACCACAAGATCGTGCTGATGACCGACGCCGACGTCGACGGCGCCCACATCCGCACCCTGCTGTTGACCTTCTTCTTCCGCCAGATGCGTGAGGTGATCGACCGCGGCTACCTCTATATCGCCCAGCCGCCACTCTATAAGGCGGCGAAGGGCAAGTCGGTCCGCTACCTGAAGGACGACGCCGAGCTGGAAATCTACCTGATCGACGAGGGCGTCGACGGGGCGACCCTCGACCTCTCCAATGGCGAGCGGATCACCGGCGCGGACCTCCTGGCCATGGTGCAGACCGCGCGCGGCGCGAAAGCCAATGTCGAGCGGCTGGCCGCGCGCGCGCCGGCCTTCGCCATCGAGCAGTCGGCGCTTGCGGGCCTGCTGGCCGAGGGCGGCGATCCAGCCAAGGCCGCCGCGCGCCTGGACCTCTACGCCGAGGAGGGCGACGGCGCCTGGACCGGGGCGCCGGGCGCCGGCGGCAGCTATGTCTTCTCCCGCGTGAAGCGCGGCGTTTCCGAGCGTATCGTGCTGGACGAGCTGCTGTTGCACGCCGCCGACGCGCGGCGCCTGGCGGAACGCTCGAAGGAGCTGGCGGAGATCTTCGCCGGCCGCGCGACCTTCACCCGCCGCGACCGCGCCACGGTCGTCCGCGGGCCGATCGACTTGGTCAATGCGGTGATGGACGGCGGCCGCCGCGGCCTCTCGGTCCAGCGCTACAAGGGCCTGGGCGAGATGAACGCCGACCAGCTCTGGGAGACGACGCTGGACGCCGACGCCCGCACCCTGCTTCAGGTCAAGATCACCCACGCCGAGGACGCCGGCGACATGTTCGCCCGCCTGATGGGCGATCTGGTTGAGCCCCGCCGCGAGTTCATCCAGGAAAACGCCCTGGACGCCGAGGTGGACGTCTAACGTTGCAAGATGCTCCCCCACAGGGGAAGCTGTCGGCTAAGCCGACTGAGCGGGTTTCCTCTCCGGCGTTCGGGATGTCGGCTGTTGCGAACTCAGCGGAGGAAACCCCCTCCGGCGCTTCGCGCCCCGCCCCTGAGGGGTGGATTTTAGCTCGCGAACGCCGCCACGACCTCCAGCACCGCGTCGCCGTAGCGGGCGAGCTTGCCTTCGCCGACGCCGTTGACCCGTTCGAGGGCGGCGCGGGAGCCGGGCTTTACCGCCGCGATCTCAGCCAGGGTGCGGTCGTGGAAGATGACGTAGGGCGGCACGTGCTGGCTTTTGGCCGCGCGGCTGCGCCAGGCGCGAAGCGCCTCGAACAGCGCCTGGTCCGAGGGCGCTGTCACCAGGGCGTCGCGGCCCTTACGCGGCTTGCGGACACGGCCGGCCGGCTCTTCCTCCCGCGTCTGGATCTGCACCCGCCGCTCGCCGCGGAAGACGCGCTTGACCTCGTCGGCGTCACCCACGCCCACCAGCGGGCGACCGTCGTTGGGGTCCTCCCGCAGCAGGCCTTCGAACAGCAGTTGCTCGACCAGGTCGCGCCACGCGCCCGCCGACAGGTCCTGGCCGATGCCCCAGGTGGAGAGCGAGGCCTCGTGGTCGGAGACGTCCTTGGTCTTGCCCAGCAGGTGGTCGACCAGTCGGCCGCGGCCATAGCGCCCCGCCAGGCGATGCGCAGCTGACAGCGCCTTCTGGGCGGCCTCCGTAGCGTCCGACAGTTCGACGCGGCCCGAACAAAGGTCGCATTGCCCGCAGGTCTCGACGCCCTCCTCGCCGAAGTAGCGCCGCACGGTGGCGGCGCGGCAGCCGGTGCCGTCCAGCAGGGCGTAGAGCTGGCGGACCTTGCCCACCTGCACCTGCTTTACCGCGGCGTCCATGTCCCGCTCGCCGATGCGGCGCAGCGCCCAACTCATGTCCGCCGCGCCATAGAGGGTGATGCCCTCGGCCATGTCGCCATCGCGCCCGGCCCGGCCGATCTCCTGCCAGTAGGCCTCGATGGAGGCGGGCGCATCGGCGTGGATCACGAAGCGGACGTCGGGCTTGTCGACGCCCATGCCGAAGGCGATGGTCGCCACCATCACCGCCGCGTCGGCCTCCAGGAATTCCTCCAGCCGGGTGGTGCGCAGCGTCCGTTCCAGGCCGGCGTGATAGGCCAGCGCCGGGACGCCGGCGTCGCGCAGGGCCTGGGCGATCTGCTCGGTCTTGTCGCGGGAGCCGGCATAGACCACCCCCGATCGATCCGGCCGCGCGGTGACCAGTTCCACGACCCGCTTGGTGGCCGAGCCGCGCTTGCGCTCCGCCGACAGCACCAGCTCCGGCCGCGCGAAACTGGCGACGAATTCCGGCGATGTCTCCAGGCGCAGCTCGGCGCGGATATCCTCGCGGGTCCGGGCGTCGGCGGTGGCGGTCACCGCCAGGCGCGGCGCGCCCGGGAACAGGTCGGCGAGCCGCCCCAGCATCCGGTACTCGGGCCGGAAATCGTGGCCCCATTGGCTGACGCAGTGCGCCTCGTCGATGGCAATCAGGGCGAGCGGCACACGCCCCAGCCGCTCCAGCATCCAGGGCTGCATCAGGCCTTCGGGGGAGATGTAGAGCAGGTCGAGCTCGCCCGCCTCGATCCGCCGCCACGTGTCGGCTTTTTCGGCCGGGTCGATGTTGGAATCCAGGCGCGCGGCCGCGACGCCCGACTGCTGCAGGGCCGCCACCTGATCGGTCATAAGAGCGA
>DASRRU010000187.1:0-14716 GCA_035656795.1 Phenylobacterium sp.
CGGCCAGGAAGCCCGCCGCGCCTTCCTCGAAAAGCGCAAGCCGGTGTTCCAGTGACGCTGACGGAACCTCGGTCCGTGTCGGGGATTGGGCCTTCGAACCCCTTTCCCCGGAGATATCATGGCCACCGCCCCGAAACTCGACGCCATCGCCCTGCTCAAGGCCGACCATCGCAAGGTTGAAGACCTGTTCGACAGGTTCAAGTCCACCAAGGGCGATGGCCGCAAGCAGGCAATCGCCGAACAGATCTGCATGGAGCTCAGCATCCACACGAAGATCGAGGAGGACGTCTTCTACCCGGCCTGTGAAGGCGCGGTGGAGGAAGACCTGCTCAAGGAGGCCTACGTCGAGCACGACGGCGCCAAGGTGCTGATTGCCGAGATCGAGGCCGGCGGCCCCGATGACGCGTTCTACGAGGCCAAGATCAAGGTGCTGTCCGAAGAGATCGAGCACCACGTCGAGGAAGAGGAAAAACGCGTCGAGGGCATGTTCTCGCAAGCCCGTAGGGCCGGCCTCGACATGGAGGGGCTCGGCGCGAAGATGGCGGAGGAAAAGGAAAGGCTGATGGCCGCCTACAGGTCCGGCGCCCTGCCGCGGCCCGAGACGCCCAGCCTGCATGGCACAAGCTTGGCCTGACGCGGCCCGGTCGAGGCGCGCGTAAGCGTCGTCCGACGAAAAAGGCCCGGCGTTTCCGCCGGGCCTTTGCCAACTCTTTCTGGGGTTCGGGCCTACTTGCCGCCCGCGGTCGGGGTTGCCCCTCCGGCCGGCGTCACTTCAGCCTGCTGGCGGCGATGGCTCATCATCGCCTTCTGGGCCACGGCCAACTCGGCCTTGTCGATGACACCATCGTGGTTGGCGTCGATCGTGTCCCATTGGGCCAGCAGCATCTTGCCGATCTGGCCCTTCATTTCGGATTTCTCGAGCTTACCGTCGATGTTGCTATCCAGCATGCCCATCAGCGAGCCGGCTTGCAGGGCCTCGTCGTAGTTCACCAAGTGAACTGAGGTCTCGTCCATCCAACGATAGCGGATGCGGGTGAAGAACATCTCCTCCCAGGATTGATCGCCCCAGACCACCGTCTTGGTCGGATCCGGATTGTGCGGATTGCGCTTGGAGTTGTCGTAGACGTAGTGGGCGATCAGTTTCGAGCCCGCCGGCACCTTGATCGGCTCGGCGAAGGTGTAGTGGCGCTGCCAGTTGAACTCATAGTGCGGCAGAGCCAGCAGCAGCTTTTCCTTGCCGTCCGGATAGCGGATCCACAGATCCGAGGACGCTCCGCGGTAGTGGGCGTGCGGGAACGCCGAATAGAGCAGCGCGTCCTTCGGAAACTCCATGTACGCCACTTCTTCGTGGTGCCCGTCGTTCGGCGGCAGGACGATGGCGTTGTTCACGATCTGGGAGTTGTGCATCACCAGGTCGGGCTTCTCATTGTCCTTGTAGAAATAGAGCGCGATTTGCGTCTTGTCGGTCTGTTCCTTGCCAAACGGCGTGTAGTGGGTCTGGAATCCGATAGCGCCGCCGGCGGGGATGAAGGTGCCGGCGTCCTTCGGCGCGATCTCGCTCTCGGCGCCCACGGCATAGCTGCCGACCGACGCGCCCCACTTGTTTTCAAAGGCCGGCTGGCCGTCCTTCGGCACATCCGACATGAAGCCCGTGAGCACGTGGTGCACGCCCTGGCGCGCTGTCACCTTGATGGTCGAGGCCTTCAGCCACTTGCCCTCGGTCAGCGGATTGGCGACCCAGGGGTGCTGATAGTCAACCACACCGGAGGCGGGGATCGTAAAGGCCGGCACGCTCAGGATCACGTCCGGCTTGCCCAGCGGCCACTCGGCGGCCACCAGGTGCTTGGCGCCCAGCGGATCGGGCCCGTCGCCGCGCGGCGCGCCCTGTTCCACCCAGTGGACCATCGTCTTGATCTCGTCGGCGGTCAGCCGCTTGTCGTCGGAGAACTTGCCCACGTGCGGGTCCGCGCCATAGGGCGGCATGCGGTTGGTGCGGATGACCTCGCGGATCATCGGCGAGAAGCCCTTGACCATGTTGTAGTTGGTCATGGCGAAGGGGCCGATGCCGCCTTCCTCGTGGCAGGCCACGCACTTGGCTTCCAGGATCGGCGCCACGTCCTTGACGTAGGTGATCTGGGCCTTCTTTTCCCGCGCCGGAAAGGCGATGGAAGACCCGGTCCCCGGCGCGCTCGCCGCCGTCACCGGCTGGCCGGAGGTCAGAGCGTCCAGCGCCTTGGCCACCCCGGAAACGCCGCCACGGTAGGCGACGGTCCAGGTCTTCGGATCAACGACGAACACCTCCGCCGAGCGGGTGACGCCCAGGCCCTCGCCCACGATCTGATTGGGGTCCATCAGCACCGGCGCGGTGAACCCGGCCTTTGTGACTTCGGCCACGATCGCGTCGCGGTCCGCGTCGGCGGTGGAGTTCAGCAGCATCAGCTCGACGCCCTTGCCGGCGTAGGCCGCCTGCAGGCTCTTCAGGTCACCGGCCATGGCGCGCACCGCCGCATCGCCGTTGGCTTGCGTGACAATCACCACCGCCTTGGCGTCGCCCATCCGGTAGAGTTCGTGGCCTTCCAGCTTCTGGGCGTCGGCCAGGATGAAGTTGTCGACCCGCGCCGGCGTGGTCGCCGCGACATTGCCGCCGGAGGCCAGCGCGCTGGGCGCAGGTCCCGTGGTGCAGCCGTAGACCAGCAGCGCGCTGGCGGCGGCGCCGAACACGGCAAGTTTGACGGACGTCATGGATGTTTCCCCGCTTGCGAGCGATTTGCGAGGCATACCGAACCGTCGAACCCGGTTCCACAAGCGGCAAATGCGTCGCACCGTGGGGGCCTGCCACGCGCGACCGTGGCGAAGGTCCGCGCTGGATGCAACCTGACGGGACTATCCGCCTGAGGTCGAATTCTCGCTCGAACAATCCAGGGTCCGGCGCTTTCGAATCTGGCGCGCGGTATCCTCGTCCTGGACCATGGCGTCGCAGACGGTCGTCACTGCGGGTTCGGCCGATGTCGAAAAGCTCAGACGGTAGGGTTGGGAAGGCAGTCCACCCAACCCCAGGAAGCTGCGCGCCGTGGGATCCTGGCTCAGCCAGATCCCGTATTGTGTGCTGGGCTCCACGACGCAGACGGTCCTTACGGTCCTTCGATCGTAGCTCAACAGCATTTGTTGTGACGCGCCAGGGCATGGATTTTCGAGGGGCGGCGCAGCGGTCAGCGCGCCCTCGCAGGCCATGGGCTGGTTGAACGTCACCCGGATGATCAACAACCCCGGCCGGACGACCGCGCCCTTGACAGGAAAGGTGCTCACGACCCTTGGGGGCACGGCCCGCTCACCCATCTTGTCCGGCGCCAGGCACTTGAGCTTCGCCGTCACGGTGAGTTCCGCCACGGTTTTCGACGCCGTCACAATGAGTTCCGAAACCGTGGCGGCGTCGATCACGCCTGGCTTGGCCAAAGCCGCCGCATTGACGGGCTGAAGGGAAACCGAACAGAGCAACAGCAGGAGTAGCCACCGCACGGCGGGCTGATGCTTTCCTTCCGACCTCGTGATCGACATTTCTTGCGCCCCCCTCGAAAAGCATCGTCGTCTGCCGGCCAGGAAGCTGGCGCCGCCTAGGGCGTGCCGCGGATTCGCCGCCCGATCAGTACTTCCAGCCCGCCGACCAGCCGCTGCGTCAGCGCGCGTCCCGTCCCGGGCGCGATCGCCTCCTGCGCCATCGACAGCGAGCCGACCCCGCGGCCGAACGCCCAGAGCGCCAGAGCGCTGTCCTCGGTCTCCTGGGTCGGCGCGCCGTCCGCGATCCCCGCCGCGAAGGTCTCGAAGGCGCGCCGCTCGGCCTCCCGCGCCACTTCGAAGCCGGAGAGAATGCGCTCCAGGTACATCACCTTGTAGAGCATCGTGCGCTCGCGGATGAAGCGCAGGTAGGCGCCGCCACATCTGCGGATCGGCTCGCGCCCGCTGCCGTCGTTGCGCGCCGCCACGACCGCGGCTTCCAGCAGCCGAAACCCCTCCGCCGCCACCTCGGCCAGCAGCGCGTCCTTGCTCTTGAAATAGTAGTAGAGGCTCGACGCGCCGGTGCCGATCGTCTCGGCGATGTCGCGCACATTGACGTCGTCCGGCCCGCGCAGAGCGACCATCTCGATGGCCACGTCGAGCGCGCGGGTCTTCAGCGTCTGGACCGACAGGGCGCCGCCGATCGCCGCCGGCGCCGTCGTCACGGCTGCCCCCCCGTCGCCGCCCCCGTCGTGTCGAACCGCTTGAAGAAGCTGTCGGTCTTCCACACCGGCCGCGCCTTGGCGTCGGCCACGCGGGTCACTAGCGCCAGCAGATAGGCGTCGAAGTCGTCGGCGGACTTCAGGTCCACCGGCTGCGTCAGGTCGTCCTGCGGCGAGTGATAGCGGTTCGTGTTCCAGTCCTTATCCATCTGCGCCTCGGGCGAACCCGGCAGACCCTCGACCTTCAGCGCCACCGACGGCACCCCGGTCTTGATGAAGCTGTACTGGTCGGACCGGACGAAGATGTTGCGATCGGGCGCCGGGTCGGGAAGCGTGTCGTAGCCCCTGGCGGCCGCCACCTCCCGCGCCGCGTCGCCGAGGGTGCTCTCGCCCTCGCCCTGCACCAGCAGGTGCTTCAGCGGGAACAGCGGCAGGAACTCGTCCATGTTGATGTCGGCCACGATGGCGCTCTTCGGCACCGTCGGGTGCTCGGCATAGGCCCTGGAGCCCAGCAGCCCTTTCTCCTCGCCGGCGATGGCCACGAAAACGATGGAGCGCTTGAGCCGGTGGCCCTGGGCGCGCAGCGCCTTGGCCGTCTCGATCATCGAGGCCACGCCGGCGGCGTTGTCCATGGCCCCGTGATAGACCTTGTCGCCCTTGATCGGCTCACCCACGCCCAGGTGGTCGAGGTGCGCCGACACTACCACAAATTGCGCCTTCAGGTTCGGATCGGACCCCGGCAGCACGCCGACCACATTGGGCGAGGCGATCTGGCGGGTCTCGCTCGCCACCTCGGCCTTCACCGACTGGTTGAGCGCGAAGCGCGGCAGCGGCTTGCGCGCGTCAGCCAGCGCCAGCAGCTCGGCGAACGTGTGCCCCGACTTGGCGAACAGCGCCTCGGCCTTCTCAGGGTTCACCGAGGCCGAGAACATCGCCCGGTGATAGGTCTGCAGCTCAGGCTCCGCCAGGCGCATTCCCGGCTGGCTGGAGAGCGCGATCAGCCGCGGCCAGGGGATGTCCATGGCCTTGGGGTTCTGCAGCCGGATGACGCCCACCGCGCCCGCCGCCTCCAGGGCCTTGGGGAATTCGGTCGAGGAGGCGTGTGACTTCAGGGCCGCCGACAGGCTGCCCGGCCCGCCGCCCAGCACCACCACGACCTTGCCCTTCAGGTCCTGGCCGGCGAAGTCGTCGTAGCCGGCTTCCGGCAGGTGCAGGCCGTAGCCCAGGAACACCAGCGGCGCGGAGACCGACTTCGGCTGCTCGTCGCGTGCGCCCAGCGTCAGGTCCGGCCCGACCGCCAGGGGGGTCACCTTGCCGCCGTCCACCAGGGCCACCGAGGAGTGCGCCGCGTCCACCCTCTCCTTCAGGTACGTCACCGCCTGGAAGTAGGTCCCCGCATCGCCGCCCGGCTTCAGTCCCGCGGCCTTGAACTTGCCCGCCACGTAGCGCGCGGCCTTGTAGTAGCCGGGACTGCCGGTCAGCCGGCCCTCATAGGCAGGCGACGCCAGCACCTTGATGTGCCCCCACCAGGCGCTGGTCGCCTTGGTCGGCGGCGCCTTTGAAGGGACTGCGGCGAGGGTGGATATCGGAAGCGCCACGATCGCGGCGGCCAGGAGAATCGAGCGCACGGGACATCCTTTGCGGATCGGTTTCCTCAACCCTAGCAAGCTTTAGCGTCATGCCTAGGCGGCAAGCGGCGCCGTCAGCTCTTCCAGCCGCAGGATTGGCCCTTGTTCTGCACGGTCAGCCAGGCGTTCAGCGGGGCGAAGTAGTCGGCGATGGCGCTGGCGTCGATGTCCTTCTCGCCGGTGAAGGCCTGCAGGGCCTCCGGCCACGGCCGGGAGGCGCCCATGGCCAGCATCTTGTTGAACTTCGCCCCCACCGCCTTGTCGCCATAGATCGAGCAGCGGTTCAGCGGCCCCTTCCAGCCCGCTTCTCGACAGGCGGCGCGGTAGAACTGGTATTCATAGATGCGCGCCAGGAAGTAGCGGGCGTAGGGCACGGACGTGGCGATGTGGTTCTTCGCCCCCGGATCGAAGGCGTCGTCGGGTCGGGGCCCTGGCGGGACCATGCCCTGGTACTGCTTCACCAGCGCCCACCAGGCGTCGTTGTAGTGCTCCGGCGTCACCTGACCGGAGAACACCTCCCACCGCCACTTGTCGACCAGCAGGCCGAACGGCAGGAACGCGATCCCGTCCATCGCCTGCCTCAGGAGGTAGGGGATGTCCGCGTCCGGCCCGGGCACGGTGTCGATCAGGCCGAGCTGCTTCAGGTAGCCGGGCGTCAAGGCGTTGAGCCCGGCGAAGTCGCCGATCGCCTCGTGGAAGCCGTCGTTGGCGCCGTTCTCGAACAGGAACGGCTGGGTGTTGTAGGCCCGCTGATAGAGGTTGTGGCCGAGTTCGTGGTGGACGGTGAAGAAGTCGTCGGCGTTTACGTGGACGCAGGCCTTCAGCCGGATGTCGTTCTTGTTGTCCACGTCCCAGGCCGAGGCGTGGCACTGCACCTCCCGGTCCGCCGGGCGCACGATCAGGGATCGTTCCCAAAAGGTCTTGGGCCAGGGCTCGAAGCCCAGCGAGATGTAGAAGTTCTCCGCCGTCTTGACCATTTTCGGCGCGTCATAGCCGTGCGCGACCAGTTGCTTGGTCAGGTCGTAGCCCATGCCCGGGCTGTTGGCGGGCGCCACCACGTCATAGATGTTGCCCCACTGCTGGGCCCACATATTGCCCAGGAGGTCGGCGCGGATCGGGCCGGTCCTGGGCTGCACGGCGTCGCCATACTTGGCGTTCAGCCGGGTGCGCACATAGCAGTGGAGGTTCGTATAAAACGGCTCCACTTGGCCCCAGATCTTGTCGCTCAGGGCCGCGAACTGGTCCGGCGACATGTCGTAGCCCGAGCGCCAGAGCGCGCCGGTGTCCTTGAACCCCACGCCGCGCGAGCCCTCGTTGGCCAACGCCGTCAGCTTCACATAGTCGGCCTTCATCGGCGGCGAGACCCTGCGCCACGTCTCCCAGATCTCCCGGGCCTTGGCGGGATCGCGGGTCTTGGCCAGCTCGTCCTCCAGGTCCTCCAAATGCATCGTCTTGCCGTCGATGGTGGCCGTGCCGGTGGAATAGAGGGTCGCCAGGCGCGCCTGGATGTCGCCCATCTCCTTGGCCGCGCCGGGCCGGTCGGGCGCGGGGAGAACCAGGCCGATCTTCAACAACAGCAGCTTTCGCCGGGTCACCTCGTCGACCTTCACATGGTCGAAGCGCGCCGCCTGCTTCGCGTACCGGGTCGCCATCTCCGTGGCTTCGGCGCCGGCCTTGGCGGTCAGGTCGCTGGTGTCGGGGGTGATGTAGGTTTCGTAGACCCACTCGGCCTTGGCGGCGTAGACCCCGATCTCGGACAGATCCTTCTCCGCCCTGGCGACGAAGGCCCTGGCGTCGGCCGCGCTCGCCGGGGCCGCCCCTTCAACGGAACCATGGACCGCGGGCTTGGCCACCGCCGCTCCGGCCACCAGCGCCAGCGCCGCGACGGACAGTAGCAGAAGACGTTTCATGGCAGGCTCCCCGGGGGCCAGGCGCCTGCGCACCGCCCCGGCGCACACTCGATCTGTGCATGGTCGCGCCGTCAAGCGGAGCGCCGGCCCCGGCAACATGTTATCCAGCCTGCAAAGCGATCGGTGGGGGATGTCCAGGTGAAGAATTTGCAGCTGATGATCGCCGCCGCCGTGGCGGCTGGCGCGATCTCGGGCGCCGCGCGGGCCGAACCGACGGCGAAGCTCGACTCCGGGGCCGTCCAGGGCCTGGCTGCAGGCGACGTCGCCGTCTACCGCGGTATTCCCTACGCCGCCGGGCCGTCCGGCCCCCTGCGCTGGCGCGCGCCGCAGCCCGTAACGCCCTGGCCCGGCGTTCGGCCCGCCACGGCCAACGGCGCGGCCTGTCCGCAGCCGCACCTCAGCGACGATCCCTGGGCGCAGGTCGGCCCGCAGAGCGAGGACTGCCTGTTCCTCAACATCTTCGCGCCGGCCAAGACTGCGGCCCAAAAGCAAAAGAGGGCCGCCGACGCGGTGATGGTGTTCGTCCACGGCGGCTCCTTCATCCGCGGCTCCGGCGGCGTGCCGCTCTACGATGGCTCGGCCCTGGCCCGGCGCGGCGTCGTAGTGGTGACCATCAACTACCGCCTGGGCCGCCTGGGCTATTTCGCCCACCCGGCGCTGACCGCCGAGCACGCCGACGGCGGTCGGCTCGGCAACTACGGCCTGATGGACCAGATCGCAGCCCTGCAGTGGGTGCAGAAGAACATCGCGGCCTTCGGCGGCGACCCGAAGAGGGTGACCGTGTTTGGCGAGAGCGCCGGGGCGGTGGCGGTCCAGATGCTGACCACGACCCAGGCGGCCAAGGGCCTCTTCGTGCGGGCCATTTCCGAGTCCGGCGGCGGCACGGCGGCGGCGTCCCCGATCCGCGGCGGACCGCTTTCCGGCGAGGCCTTCGGCGCCAGCTGGGCCAAGAGCGTCGGCGCCGCCGACGCTACGGCCGCGCAGCTGCGCGCAATCCCGCTCGCCGACGTGCTGAAAGCTGGGCCCACGGGGCCGATGGTCGATGGCGTGATGATGCTGCGCAGCCCCGGCGACTCCTACCGCAAGGGCCAGCAGCTCCCCGTCGCCCTGATGATCGGCGGCAATTCCCACGAGGCCAGCTTGGTCGCCGAGAACGTCGCCGTGGCCAAGGGGGCCCTCGGCGCAGCCTTTCCCGAGCTCCTGGAGGCCGCCAAGGTCCACCCCACCAAGGCCGGCGCGGAGTCCGACCTGATCACCCAGAGCCTGGCCATCCAGCCGTCGCGCTACCTGGCTCAACGCAACGCCGCCGCGGGCCTGCCCGCCTGGTCCTACTACTTCGACCAGGTGGCCGGCAGCGACCGCGCCAAGGCAAAGGGCGCCGATCACGGCGGCGAGCTCGCCTATCTGTTCGCGACCCGCGCCGACAAGGAAGTCTGGGACGCCGAGGACAGACACGTCTCCGAGCTGATGGGCGACTATTGGGTCCGCTTCGCCAAGACTGGCGATCCCAACGGCAAGGGCGCGCCCAACTGGGCCCCGGTCACCAAGACCGCCTCGCCCTTCATGGACTTCGACGCCCAGCCAAACACCGCTCAGCCGACGGCCCTGGAGGACAGGATCGAAGCCGCTGCCGTGGCCGTGGCGGAAAAGGCCTGGGACGCGGCGCGGTAGGAAGACCAGGTCAGAGGACCTCCGTCATCCCGGCTGGGAGCATGTCCTCGGGCCGACCTTCGGTCGGACCCGGGGGCTTCGCTACGGCCGGGATGACGGAGTACTGTCGGGCAAAAGTGCGCCCTAATTCCCGAACAGGTACTCGCAGCTCCGATCCGCCGGGTCGTGCGCGATGACCCGGTCGTAGAGCCCGACGTTCTCGGCCACGGCCCGGTCGACGTCTTCCGGCAGCAGGAAGCCCGCCTTCACCTGCGCGGCGGCGGCCGCCGTCACCCTGGCCACATAGGCGTCCCGGGTAGGATAGCGGGCCGCCAGGCTGGGCCGCGGGTCGTTGGCGGCCTTCCGCTCGGCTTCGGTGCGGGCGAAGGGGACGAAGCTGCCGTCGAAGCGAGCGGTCGCCCAGGCGAAGCCGGTTTCCGGGGCGCGCAGGTTCCAGCCGGTGTGGGTGCCCAGCGGAACCTGCATCTCGATCATCCGCACGCCGCCGCGGTCGTTGCCGTCGGCGTCGGGCGCGGGCACGCGGCTGACGTAGTCCGGGCCCCTGGCCGGCGGGATGCGCTCGGCGATCCCCTCGCTCTCGAACCGCGGCCCGAAGTCGAGGCGCTGTTCGTGCAGGTTGTCGGCGGGCGGCGTCAGGCCGATCCCCTTCGGGAAGGCCGCGCCATAGGCCGCCACGCTGAGCAGGCCGCCATCGGCGATGCGCGGATAGGCGCTCGGCGGCGGTTCGGCCCCGCCCGCTGTCCAGCGGTCCAGCGCCAGGATCAGCGCCCGCATCGGCAGGTAGTGGTCCGTCGTCGAGACGCAGCTGAGGTACGGCGCGCGGACGTGGCTGCGGCCCACGTAGTGCTGCGATCCTGAGAAAGCGTAGAGCCGCACGCCCGGCGCCGGCGCCACGTCCTTCGCCCCGTCCGGCGTCGTGCCGATCAGGGATGCGTCGCGGTTCCAGAACTCCGTCGAGGTGTTGGCGAACATCACCTTGGGCGTCCTACCCTGGGCGTCCGCGGCGTGGTCGAGCAGCGAGGCGGTGCGGCCGCTCACCGGGTCGCGGGAGGGCGCGGTGGTGAATGGGAAGGCGTCCGACGGGTGGTCGTGCTCCTGCAACATCGAGGGATGCCGCGTCGGCTGCACGAAGCGGCTGTTGAACCCGCCCGACCCGCCGCCGCCCGGCACCTCCAGATAGGCCCCCTGGAACGCCAGGCGCCCGGTCTCGTCCACGTCCAGCCCGTCGTGCAGCATCCGCCCGATCAGCCTCCCCGACTGGCTGATGCCGTAGATCAGCTCCTGCTTCGGCGCGGGCGCGCCCGCGAACGGATGGTCGCGGAACCAGGACAGCAGGTCGCGGATCCCCGCCAGGCCGGCCGCCGTCACCTTGGGATCCTTGGTCACATAGGTCAGTTCGTAGAGCACGCCCGGCTTGAATCCGCCGTCCAGACGCACCCGCCCAGGCCCGCCCGCCCGCTCCGCCGCCACGAAGCGCCAGGAGGTCCGCGCCAGCGGAACCCGCGGATCCCTCGGCCGCGCCCGGGCGGTCAGCACCGCCTTGGGATCGTCCGGCGTCGCCGGCTCATAGGTCAGTCCCGCCATGCCGGCGTAGGTGGCGACGTCAGCCGGCGCATCGACGGTGAACTCGTTCTCCACCGGCCCGGTGATCGCCGCCCCACCGGGCCCCTTGGCGATCGGCGGGACAAGGACCAG
The DNA here is from genome assembly GCA_035656795.1 of Phenylobacterium sp. Lineage (GTDB taxonomy): Bacteria > Pseudomonadota > Alphaproteobacteria > Caulobacterales > Caulobacteraceae > Phenylobacterium. Next base: position 11,119 of record DASRRU010000187.1, read on the forward strand.
AGGCTTGCCCCCCGGCGGCGGCGGGGCCACATCCCAGGTCCAGGCCGAGAACAGCAGGGTGAAGCCGTGCCGCATCAAGAAGCCGTCGCCGGCGTCGGCCGCCGTGGTCGGGTCGTTCAGCGCTGGGCTCCGGCCATTCACCTGGCCCAGGATGCCGATATTGCCGCGGTTGTTGACGTCATAGATCAGGGTCGAGTCCTGCGCCTTCACCGGCCGCAGCATCACGAAGGGACTGTCGAACACCACCAGGCCCCGGGCGTCGCGCGGCGCCCGCTTCAGGTCGACGATCCGGGCGTTGGCCGCCGCGTTCGGGTCCAGCGCGAAATGGGCGACGCCGCGGATCTTCTCGTAGGCGCCCGCGGCCCCGAAGCTCATCCCGCCGGCGAAGGGGGTCCGCTCCGTGACCTCCACCCGCTCCACCGCCGCACGGGCCGCACCGCCCATCGCCGCCGCGGCCGCCGCACAGGCGCCAAGCGCGATCATCGCCGTCCGCATCACTCGCCGCATCGCTCTATGAATCCCCCCGCCATCGTTGCGGCGGCATGTGACCCGCTTGCAGGTCCGCGCGCAACGCCCCGCTTCGCGATCCGGCGGCAAGGCTCACGCCGGGGCCAAGGTTTCAGTTCGCGTAACCAGTTCGCGATCACCGGGGCGCAAATCTAGGTTAGGACTAGGCACATGCTAAAGCGACTCTCCCTCATCCTGATCGTCCTGATGGCCGCCAGTGTGGCCCACGCCCAGATGGGCGGTGGTGGCGGCGGCGGGCGCGGCGGCGGCGGACGCGGCGGTGGTGGTGGCGGCGGCGGCTCCAAGCCGTCATCGGCGCCCGCGACCCCCTCCGCCCCGAGAGCCCGGGCCACGCCGGTCAACCAGATCCAGATCGTCGGCGTCGTGAAAGAGATCGACACCCAGACCGGCCGGGTCACGATCGCCTACGACCCGGTCGAGGCGATCAACTGGCCTGCCGGGTCGCAGCCCTTCCCGGTCGCCAAGAGCGCCCTCCTTGGCGCCGCCACGGTGGGCCAGAAGGTCCGCTTCACCCTCGACAGCGGCCAGATCTCCACGCTCACGCCCTTCGACGCGCCGCGCTAGACGCACAACCGCCTTGCACGGTCAGGACGGTGAGCCGACCTCCCCATAGGGCTTGCCGTCCCGCGACAGCAGGACCGCCAGGGGTCGCGTGCCGCTGAACTCCGCCAGGATCGCCATCGCCATTACCGCCAGTGGGGTCGAGAGAAACGCCCCGACGGCGCCCCAGACGAGGCCCCAGAAGGTGAGCGCCAGCAGGACGACGATGGGGTCCAGGTTCAGGCTCCGGCCCTGCATCCGCGGCTGCACCACATGGCTGACCACGAAGTGGATCGCCTCCAGCCCGGCCACCAGCCCGATCGCCGGCCAGACGTCGGCGAATTCCACCAGGCCGAACGCCGCCGGGAACAGCACCCCGATCGCCGCCCCGATCGCCGGGATGTAGTTGGCGAGGAAGATGATCGCGCACCAGAAAGGGATGTGGGTGAGGCCGGTCGCCAGCATCAGCGCCGCCGACGCGCCGGTAATCATCACCCCGACCACGGTCTGCACCCAGATATAGCTCTCCACGCCTCGCCGGATCCGGTCGAAGATCCGGTCACCTTCCTGGCGCTCCGCCTCGGTCGAGAAGAACGCGCCGGCCTTGGCGGCGAAACCCCGCCGCGAAGCGAGCAGGAACCCCAGATAGATCAGCACGAAGACCGCGCCCTCGGCGAAATGGCTCAGGCCACTGGCGAAGGCGCCGGCATATCGCACCGGATTGAGTTCCCGGATCAGTCCGGAGACGGTCGGCGTCGCGGCCATCCCCAGCCGCTCGGCCGCGCCCAACAGCAGGGCGTTGATCCGCGCCGTATAGCCTGCGGATCGCTCGGCGAAGTCGGCGGCATTGTCCACGGTGAGCCAGATCGCCAGGCCGAACAGAATCACGATCGCCGCGATCGCCGCCGGCAAGGCCGCGGCGGGCGGAAAGCCACGGATCCGCGCCTTCAGGGCGCGCGCGAGGCTGTCGATCATGATCAGCAGGAAGACCGCCAGGGCGAAGGGCTCCAGGATCCGGCGCAGCAGCCACAGGGCGATCCCCACCAGGATCACGGCCATGATGATGTTGCTCACCTGCAGCGCGCGAAGGGAGACTGTCGGCTTGGGCATCGGCTGAACTCGATCCATCTCGGTCGAAACCTGGAATGCGGGTAACGCCCCTCGGGAGGGACGCCACCCACGAACCGGCGCGGTCCCGCCGACCTTAGCCGTCGGCTGGCGATTGTATGCATTTCGAATGCGGCCCGGGCGAGAGGCCAGCGTCGGCTAGATTCGCGCCGCCGCTATGCGGCTGACGGGATTGGGCAATGCGCCGGAGCCCACTTCGTCCCGGTCCGGCCCCCGATCGACCCAGGCCGCCACAACGCTCAGCAGCTCGGCCACGTTGATCGGCTTTGCGATATGCCCGTTCATGCCGGCCTTCGCGCCGGCGGCGGCATGCTCTGGAAGCACGTCGGCGCTAAGCGCGATGATGGGCGTGTCTCTGTTGGGCGAAGCTTGCCTGCGGATCGCCCTGGCGGCGGTGAAGCCGTCCATGCCCGGCATCTGCAGGTCCATCAGGATCAGGTCGAAAGACGTCTGCAGGGTCGCATCCACGGCTTCGGCCCCGCCCGCGGCTTCCTCCACCGAATGGCCGGTCGCCTCGAGGATGGTGCGCACCAGCTCGCGATTCATCGCAAGGTCGTCGACCACCAGGATGCGCGAGGGCCGCGCCGGATGATCCGGGCGAACCGCCGCCGCGACCTGTCCGATCTGCTGCAACTCGGCCTGCGGGGCGACGACGAAGAACGTGAACTGGGATCCAACGCCGACGACTGAGGCGACGTCGATCTGGCCGCCCATCAATTCGATGAGCGCCTTGCAGATCGACAATCCAAGCCCTGTCCCGCCGTAGTTTCGGGTTACCGAATTGTCGGCCTGCGAGAAACGGTGGAACAGGCGTCCCAGCTTGTCCTCGGGGACGCCGCAGCCGGTATCCGACACGGTCACGCAGAGACGGTTGCGCGTCCCGTCGTAGGCCACGGCGACACTCACAGAACCTCGGTTCGTGAACTTGATGGCGTTGCCCAGCAGGTTGAGCATGACCTGGCGCAGGCGTTGGCTGTCGGCGTTGAGCAGGGGCGGGAGGCCGCCATCCAGCTCCAGCCTCGTGAAGAGACCCTTGGCGACGGCCTGGGTCGAGACCATCGCCAGGGTGTCTTCGAAGAACTGGCTGACATCGAATGGCCGAGGATCGAGCTCCACATGGTCCGCCTCCAGCTTGGAGAAATCCAGGATGTCGTTGACCACCGCCAGCAGGCTTTCGCCGCTTGAGGAAATCCGGCTCACATAGGTGGCCGCCGTCGGGGGCAGCTCGGGCATCCGGCCGAGGAGCTCTGAATAGCCAATGATCCCGGTCAGGGGACTCCGGATTTCGTGGCTCATGTTGGCGAGGAAGTCCGACTTGGCCTCCGCGGCGGCTTCGGCCTGAATGACTGCGGCGTCGAGCCGACGCCGGTTTTCCGCGAGGTCGTTCTGAACCTTTCGAAGC
>DASRRU010000188.1:0-5897 GCA_035656795.1 Phenylobacterium sp.
GGCGGACCCTGAAGTAGGCGGTGGTTGGCGCAACGCAGCCGATGCCGAGCGCGTCGAAGAAGCTGGTCACGGCGCTGAGCAGGACGCCCTCCAGCGCGGGCGCTGCGGGGCGCCTGCGTATCGCGGCGCCAAAAGTCAGCAGGAAGATCCCGCTCGCCAGGCCCAGGGCGGACAACAGAAGGATCAGGATCATGCTGGCTTGCCCCCTCGCGCCGGGTTAGGGCGCCTTCTTGAAGCTCGGCGCGGGCGGCCCGGCCTTCGCGCTTCCACCGAAGCTCCTGTCGAGCTGGTCCAGGGTCCAGGCGTCGCCCTGCTGGAACTTGTCCAGCAGCCAGTCGTAGGCGGGCCCCTCGCCATAGCCGACGCCGGTCACCGTAATGCGCGTCCCCGCCGCGCCCTCGGGCCGCAGCTCGAACACCGTGGCGGTGGTGGCGAACTCCTTCGGATAGGGGAAGCTCGGCGGGGCCTGCACATTGCGCAGGGCCAGCATGCGGCCGGGGATGTAGGCCGCGACCTGGTTCTTGATGTTGTCGCCCTGGCCCACATGGGCGTCGGCCGCGTAGTTGGTCTCGATGATCCCGCCCAGGCGGAAATCGACCACCGCGAAGGGCACGCCCATGCGCCGCCACCCGTCGGCCGTGGTCAGGGCCTGCCAGACGGCGGCCGGGGGCGCGTGGATCACGCCGCTGATCTCGAACCCGCGCGACGCAGGCTGCGCTGCGGCGGGGGTTGCGAGCAGGCTGAGGGCGGCGAGGGTCCAGGCGCGCATGGCGAGGCCTTGATTGAGTGTTCAACCAAAGTTCGCCGATCGGGCCCGGCGCGGCAAGGGCCTTAGATCGTGCCGACCGTCTTCAGCTTGGCGCGAGGATGGACCTCATTTTGGCTCATCACCGGGGTCTGGCCGCGGAATCGCTCGATAATTGAGCGCACGTAGGGGCGGATATTCGGGCTTGTCAGCAGCACGGGGCTGTCGCCGGCCAGAGCCGCGCGTTCGAAGGTATCGCGAACCCCGCGCACGAAATCCTGCAGGCGCGAAGGCGCCAGCGCCAACTGCTTGTCCTCGCCCTGGCCGACCAGGCTGTCGGCGAAGGCGTTCTCCCATTCCGGGGTCAGGGTGACGATCGGCAGGGCCCCGTCGTCGCCGCGGTAGGCGAAGGACAGCTGCCGCGCCAGGCGCGCGCGCACCTGCTCGACCAACTGGGTGACCGAAGTGGTGTGCGGGGCGGCCTCGCCGATGCCTTCCAGGATCGCCGGCAGGTCGCGGATCGAGACCCGCTCGCGCAGCAGCGCCTGCAGCACGCGCTGAATGGTGGTCGCCGTGACGACGGAGGGGACCAGATCCTCGACCAGCTTCTTCTGCTCTGCCGGCATGTCCTTCAGGAGCTTCTGCACCTCGGAGTAGGAGAGCAGGTCCGGCATGTTCTCCTTGAGAATCTCGGTCAGGTGGGTGGTCAGCACCGTGGCGGGATCGACGATGGTGTAGCCGCGGAAGGTGGCTTCCTCGCGCAACGCCTCGTCCACCCAGGTGGCGGGCAGGCCGAAGGCGGGCTCCTTGACGTGCTCGCCCGGCAGATCCACCTGGCTGCCGCGCGGGTCCATGGCCATCATGTGGCCCAGGCGCACTTCGCCGGCGCCGGCCTCCATCTCCTTGATGCGGATGCAGTAGCCCTGGGAGGGGAGGCGCATGTTGTCGAGGATGCGGACCGAGGGCATGACGAAGCCGTATTCGGCCGCCAGCGTCTTGCGCAGCGCCTTGATCTGGTCGGTGAGCCGCCGACCCTCCAGGTCGTTGATCAGGCCCAGGAGGCCATAGCCCAGCTCGATCTTGATCTCGTCGATGGCCAGCGTCTGGGCGATGGGCTCCTCGGCGGCCTCGGCCACGGGTTTCATCTCGACGGGCGGCGGCTCCATGGCCTTCTGGGAACGGCGCCAGGCGAGCGTTCCGGCGCCGATGGAGATCGCTGCGAACGGCAGGATCGGCATGCCCGGCACGACGGCGATGACGCCGGCGGCGGCCGAAACCATGCCCAGGGCGACCGGGTTCATGGCGAGCTGGGTGACCAGCGCCTTGTCCGCCGAGCCTTCGACGCCGGACTTGGACACCAGGAAGCCGGCGGCGATGGAGATCACCAACGCCGGGATCTGACTCACCAGGCCGTCGCCGACGGTCATCAGGGTGTAGGTGGTCGCCGCCTGGCCGATTGGAATGTGGTGCTGCAGCACTCCGATCAGGATGCCGCCGATGATGTTGATGGCGACGATGATCAGGCCCGCCATCGCGTCGCCGCGAACGAACTTGGAGGCGCCGTCCATGGCGCCGAAGAACGTGCTCTCCTGCTCCAGCTCCTTGCGGCGCTTCTTGGCCTCGGTCTCGTCGATCAGGCCGGCCGACAGGTCGGCGTCGATGGCCATCTGCTTGCCTGGCATGGAATCCAGGGTGAAGCGGGCGGCCACTTCGGCGATCCGGCCGGAGCCCTTGGTGATGACCACGAAGTTCACGATCACCAGGATCGCAAAGACGATCAGGCTGATGATGAAGCTGCCGCCGGTCATCAGCTTGCCGAAGGCTTCGATGATGTGGCCCGCGCCGTGGACGCCCTCGTGGCCGTGGCCGAGGATCAGGCGGGTCGAGGCGATGTTCAGCGACAGGCGGAAGAGGGTGGTGACCAGCAGCACCATCGGAAAGCCGGTGAACTCCAGCGGCTTCTTGATGAGCAGCGCGGTCATCAGGATCAGGACGGCGCTGGTGATCGAGATCGACAGCAGCATGTCCAGCAGGAACGCCGGGATCGGCAGGATCAGCAGGACGACGATGCCGACCACGCCAAGGGCCAGCGCCACCTCGCCACGCGCCACCCAACCCACCATTTCTCGCGCGGTGGGAGCTTGGCCGTAGCGGGAAGGAACTGAGGCGTCGGACATTATCTACCTACCGAGCGAAGCTGGATCATGCCGCCGACGCCGCGCCCATCTGGGGCGCGGGCACGGACACGCCAGCCTCGGTGTATTCCTTGAGCTTGTTGCGCAGGGTGCGGATCGAAATGCCCAGGATGTTCGCGGCGTGGGTGCGGTTGCCAACGCAGTGTTCCAGGGTGTCGATGATCAGCTGCTGCTCCATGGCGGCGACGGTCTGGCCGACATAGGAGCGGTTGGCGGTCTCGGCGGCGAGCGAGGCGGCCTGGGCGGTACGCGCATGCGGGTCGGCGGCGGCTAGCGGCTGGCCGTCGGGCAGGCGCACAGCGTCCTCCTCGATCTCCGGTCCGGCGGCCAAAAGCACCGCGCGGTGCATGGCGTTTTCCAGCTCGCGGACGTTGCCCGGCCAGCGGTGGTTGGCCAGGCGGCGCTTGGCCTCGGCCGAGAGCTGGCGCTCCGGCATGCCATTGGCGAGCGCGTATTTCTTCACAAAGAACTCGGCCAGCGCCAGCACGTCGCCCGGGCGGTCGCGCAGCGACGGGATGCGCAGGTTCACGACGTTCAGGCGGTAGAGCAGGTCCTCGCGGAAGGTCCCGTCGCGCACAGCCTGGGCCAGGTCGCGGTTGGAGGTGGCCAGGATGCGGATATCGACCTTGACGGGCTTGGTCCCGCCGACCCGGTCGATCTCGCGCTCCTGCACGGCGCGCAGCAACTTGGCCTGCAGACGTCCGTCCATCTCGCTGATTTCGTCGAGCAGCAGGGTGCCGCCGTTGGCCTCCTCGAACTTGCCGATGCGGCGGGCGACGGCGCCGGTGAAGGCGCCCTTCTCATGGCCGAAAAGTTCGCTCTCCAGCAGGTTCTCAGGGATCGCGGCGCAGTTGACGGAGATGAACGGCCGCGAAGCGCGACGCGACTTCTGGTGAACGTGGCGGGCGATGACCTCCTTGCCCACGCCGCTCTCGCCGGTGATCAGAATCGAGGCGTCGGACGGGGCGATCTGGTCGGCCATGGCGATCACCGCCTGCATCGACGGATCGCGCACCACCATCGGGCGGTTGTCGTCGGCGACGGCGGCCAGCACCGCGGCGATCAGCTGCGCGTCCGGTGGCAGCGGGATGAACTCCTTGGCGCCGGCGCGGATGGCCCCGGCCGCGCCGGCCGCGTCGGCCGCCACCCCGCAGGCCACCACCGGCACCCGGATCCGCTCGGCTTCGTTGGCGGCGATCAGGCCGGCGATGTCGAGTTCGTAGTCGACCAAAAGCAGGTCTGCGCCCTGTCCCGCGCGCAGGGCATGGGTCGCCGCCTCGATGGACTCGACGTGGCTGACCTTGGCTCCAGCGCTCATCGCCATCTTCACGGCGGTGGAGAGCTGTCCGTTCAATTTTCCGACGACCAGAAGCCGCATGGATATTCTCCCTCCGACACCCACGGCCTTAGGCCGCGGAGTCACCGTCCTTGATGATTTCCGTCATGGTCACGCCCAGCCGCTCGTCGACGATGACGACCTCGCCACGGGCGACCAGGCGATTGTTCACGTAGATATCGATCGCCTCGCCGACCTTGCGGTCGAGCTCCAGGACGCTGCCCTGGCCCAGCTGCAACAGCTGGGCGACCGATAGGCTGGCGCGGCCGAGCACGGCAGAGATGTTCACCGGAACATCGAAGACCGTCGCCAGGTCGGTGGCGATCTTGGCCTCGTCGATCATGGTCTCGGCGAGACTGCCTTCGCCGGGCGCGAACTCATCCAGCTTCAGCTGTTCATTGGTTGCGGGATCGGGCGTTTCGGACATGGCCTGGCCTTCAGGGCTCTTGAGTGCTTGCGGCGGGGACTCCGCCGCCAGGGATCAGGGGTTCGGCATGGAGCCCCTCGGCGGCGAGCGCCGCGTGCAGGGCCTGGCCGACCCGCTCGGCGGCGGCGGCGGGATCAAAGGTCGCCGAGCCGTCGCCGAAGTCGAGGGTGAAGGCATACGATCCGACGCCGGGCGTGGCGCGGACCTGAATAGCGCCGGGATAGCCCACCGCCTGGGCGGTCTCGTCCAGGACGGCCTGCAGGCCGTCGATGAGCTCCGGTTCTGCGGTGACGATCAGGCGCGGCGCGGCTTCGATCTCGCGCGCGAGCGCTTCAAGGGCCGCGCGGACCGGGGCTTGCGGGAACTTGTCGAGCGCGGCGGCGGCGATGGCGCGCGCGCAGGCCAACGACAGCTCGGCGGAGCCGATGCGGTGTTCGTGGGCGACCGCGGCCAGCCCGGGCAGAGCCTGCTGGGCGGCGTGGCCGATGACGGCGAGCGCTTCGGCCTGGCGGTTGGCGATGGCCGCCAGGGCGCGAGCCTCGCCGGTGGCTTCCGCCGCGCGCTTGATCTGCTCAACTTCATCGGCCGTGAAACTGCGCTTGGGCCGGGGGGATGCGAACCGCACCTCGCCGCTGGCCTCAAACACGGTGTCGAAGCCAAACTTTTCGACCGGGCCCTTGGGGACGGAGATGGTCATCAATACACCAGCTCGTCGTCGTCGCCGCCGGCGCCGATCAGGACGATCTCGCCCTTGTTGGCGAGGTCCTTGGCCGACTGCACCATGGTCATCTGCGCCTGCTCTACTTCGCGCAGGCGGACCGGACCCATGGTCTCCATGTCCTCGCGCATGATCTTGGCGGCGCGTTCGCTCATGTTGGAGAAGAACATGTCGCGCAGGCTGTCGGAGGCGCCCTTCAGGGCCAGCGCCAGCTGGTCCTTCTCGACCGTGCGCAGCAGCGTCTGCACGCCGCCCGGATCGAGCTTGGAGAGGTCCTCAAAGACGAACATCAGCGCGCGGATCCGCTCCGCCGCCTCGCGGTTGCGCTCTTCAAGGGCGGTGATGAAGCGGGTCTCGGTCTGGCGGTCGAAGGCGTTGAAGATGTCGGCCATCATCTCGTGGCTGTCGCGCTTGGAGGTGCGCGCCAGGTTCGACATGAATTCGGTGCGCAGGGTCTGCTCGATCTTGTCGAGGAT
>DASRRU010000189.1:0-17565 GCA_035656795.1 Phenylobacterium sp.
TCCGACTTTCTGCGATCCGACCAACCTGATCGTGTCGACCTCCATCTGCGATCAACGCGGCCAGTTCCTCACCTCGCTGGTGGGCTACGGCTACCGCCTGGATCGCAGAAACGACACGATCAACCCGACGCGGGGCTTCTACTTCGACTTCAACCAGGACTTCGCGGGTCTGGGCGGGGACGTGAAGTACATCAAGACCGAGGCCGAGGGCGGCTGGTATCACGGCTTCAACAAGACCTACATCCTCAGCATCACCGGCAGCGCCGGCGACATCCAAGGCTGGGGCGGCGACCACGTCCGGATCAACGATCGCTTCTACAAGGGCGGCGACAGTTTCCCCGGCTTCCAGATCGCCGGCATCGGGCCGCGCGACCTGACATTCGCCAACCTGGGCACCAACCAGAACGACGCGCTGGGCGGCAAGGTCTACGCCATCGGCTCGGCCGAACTCACGGTGCCGACGTTCCTGCCGGAACAGTACGGCATCAAGGCGGCCCTGTTCACCTATGTGGGAGGTGAGGGACTGCTGGACAATTTCGACAAGATGACCACCGACACGACCACGGGTCTGGCCATCATTAACCCCTTGATCCAGGACGCCTTCGGCATACGGGCGTCCGCCGGTTTGAGCGTCTTCTGGAAGTCGCCGATGGGTCCCATCCGCTTCGACTTCAGCCAGATCCTCAAGAAAGAACCCTACGACATCACGGAAACCTTCCGGTTCTCAACCTCAACACGCTTCTAGGAATATCATGACCTCCAAAACCATCGCCGCGGGCATGAGCGCCGCCGCCATCGCCCTGACCGCGAGCACCGCCGTCTTCGCACAGGCCGCCGCGCCCGCCGCCGCGCCCGCGGCGCAGGCCGTGACCCATGGCCCGCCGCTGACCGGCGTTTGCATTTTCTCCTTCGAGACCGCCATCCAGACCTCGACGGTGGGTCATTCGGTGGAGACCCGGATGCAGCAGATCGTCGCCCAGGTGAACGCCGAGCTTACCGCCGAAAAGACCGCCATCGACAACGACGCCAAGGCGCTCGACGGGCGGCGCGCGACGCTCGACCAGGCGACGCTCGAAAGCCAAGCCTCGCAGCTGCAGATCCGCGCCAACGCCCTGCAGCGCAAGGCCCAGCTTCGCGACCGCGAGGTCCAGGCCACCGAGCAGAAGGCCGTCGCTCGGATCAGCCAGGAACTGGAGCCGTTCGTGCGCCAGACCTACCAGGCGAAAGCCTGCAGCATCCTTCTGCAACGCAGCGCAGTGATCATCGGCAACCCGGCGATGGATATCACGCCCGCGGTGGTGACCGGGATCAACGGCAAGATCACCCAGTTCGCCTTTGAGCGTGAACGCCTTGACCAGCCGGGCTCCCCGGCCACAGCGGGTGGCGCTCCGGCGATCGTCCAGACACCGGGTCCGGCGCGGACTCCCGCCGCCCCGGCCAAGCGCTAAGCTCTTCAAGAAGGCGCGGGTCGCCGCAGCGAAACCATGCCCGATCCGCGCTTCTTCGAAGACCTCGGTCCCGTCACCCTTACGGAACTGGCGGCCCTGACCGGGGCGCGGCTGGCCGACGTCTCAATGGGCGACCGGCGAGTGCGCGCGGTCTCGATCATGGAGGGCGCGGCGGCTGACACGGTCACCTTCGCCACCGATCGCAAGTTCCTCGATCAGGCCGGGACCACCCTGGCCAGCGCCTGTTTCGTGCGGGCCGAAGTCGTCGACGCCCTGCCGACGGGCTGCGCGGCCCTGATCATGGCCTCGCCGCAGCTGGGCTATGCGCTCGCCGCAGCGCGCCTCCACCGGCCACGGTTCCCCACCGGCGACAAGGGGGTGCACCCGTCGGCGCAGATCGAGCCGCAGGTCGAGCTCGGCCCGGGCGTCGTCGTTGGGGCAGGCGCCCAGATCGGGCGCGGCACGCGGGTGGGCGCCAACTCCGTGATTGGGCCGGGCGTGGCCATCGGGCGTGACTGCGACATCTCCGCCAGCGTGACCATCGGCTTTGCCCTCATCGGCGATCGGGTGCGGATCCTGGCGGGCGCGAGGATCGGCGAGCCCGGGTTCGGCGCTACGCCGGGCCCAGGGGGCCTGGTGGACATTCCCCAGCTCGGACGCGTGATCCTGCAGGACGGCGTGACCATCGGCGCCAACAGTTGCGTCGACCGAGGCGCCTTTGAAGACACTTTCATGGGCGAGAACACCAAGATCGACAATCTGGTGCAGATCGCCCACAACGTCCGGGTCGGACGTAACTGTGTTATGGCCGCCTACACGGGGATTTCGGGCAGCGTGACCATCGGTGATGGCGTGCAGTTTGGAGGCCGCGCGGGCGTGGCCGATCATCTGACCGTGGGCGCCGGCGCGCGTATCACGGCGGCGGCCGGGGTGATCAAAAATGTTCCGGCGGGCGAGACCTGGGGTGGCTATCCCGCTCGACCGATTCGGCAATGGATGCGGGAAACCGCGTGGCTCGCGAAACAGGCGAGCCACAAGGAAGGAAATTCATGAGCCGCAAGGCGCCGGTGAGCGAAGCTCCCACCGACATCGATATCAACGAGGTGATGGCGCGGATTCCGCACCGTTATCCTTTCCTGCTGGTCGACCGGTGCGAGGAGTACGTCGAGAGCCAATCCATCGTCGGCGTCAAATGCGTGAGCGTGAACGAGCCCTTCTTTCAAGGCCATTTCCCGCACTATCCGGTGATGCCCGGCGTCCTGATCGTTGAAGCCATGGCCCAGACCAGTGCGGTCCTGATGTCGAAGTCGCTGAACGTCGATGTCGCGGACAAGGCGATTTTCTTCATGTCGCTGGACAACTGCCGCTTCCGCGCCCCGGTGCGCCCTGGCGCGGTGATGCGCCTGCCCGTCGAGGTCACCCGCGCACGCGGCGATATCTTCAAATTCAAAGGCCGCGCCCTGGTCGATGACAAGGTCGCGGCCGAGGCAGAGTGGGCGGCTATGGTGGTGGACACGAAGTGAGCGTTGATATCCATGCGACGGCGATCGTCGCCAAGGGCGCCGAGATCGCCGACGGCGTCAGCATCGGCCCCTATTGCATCATCGGCGAGCATGCGAGGATCGGCGCGCGCACCACGCTGGCCAGCCACGTGGTCATCGAGGGGAACACCCAGGTCGGCGAAGACTGCACGATCCGCAATTTCTCCAACCTGGGCGGTCCGCCACACCACACGGGCTACAATGGCGAGCCGACGCAGCTGGTCATCGGCGACCGCAACAAGATCTGGGAGCATGTGACGATGCACATCGGCACGCCCCAGGCCGGTGGCGTGACCCGGGTCGGCGACGACGGCATGTACATGGCCACCAGCCACGTGGGCCACGATTGCACCGTGGGCGACAACGTGATTCTGGCGCACTCGGCCACCCTCGGCGGCCACGTCCACATCGGCGACTTCGTGATGGTGAGCGGCTTGGCCGCCGTGCACCAGTACTGCCGGGTCGGGCGCTATTCCTTCATCGGCGGCCTGGCGGCGGTGACCAAGGACGTCATCCCCTATGGCCTGGTGTGGGGCAACCACGCACACCTGGAAGGCCTGAACCTGGTGGGGCTGAAGCGCCGCGACTTCGGCCGCGACACGATCAGCGAGTTGCGCTCGGCCTACCGGTTGCTGTTCGCCGAAGAGGGCACCTTCCAGGAACGCATCGACGACACCGCCAACACCTTCGGCGATTCCGCGCCGGTGATGGAGATCATCGACTTCATCCGCGCCGACGCCGGGCGGCCGCTCTGCCTGCCCGAACGCGAGGTCTAGGTGCAGAAGCTCGGCCTGATCGCCGGGGGCGGAAGCCTGCCGGTGGAGATCGCCGAGCACTGCCAGCGCTCCGGTCGGCCGCTGTTCGTCATCCGCCTCAAGGGTTTCGCAGGCGACGGGCTTGAGCCCTACGCCGGCGCCGAGGTCGGCTTGGCGGAACTCGGCAAGTGCTTCAAGGCCCTGAAGCGCGCCGGCTGCCACTCTGTGTGCCTGGCGGGCAATGTGGCGCGGCCCGATTTCGCAAGCCTGTTGCCGGATCTGCGCGGCCTCGCCGCTCTGCCGGCCGCGATCGCCGCGGCGCGCAAGGGCGACGATGCCCTGCTGCGGATGCTGGTCGGCGAATTCGAGAAGGAAGGCTTCGTCGTCGAGGGCGCCCATGAGGTGATGGACGATCTCAGCCTGGGCGTGGGCCCCCTGGGCCGCATCCAACCGGGTCCTGAAAGCACTGCGGATATCCACCAGGCGCTCGAGGTCGCGCGCGCCATCGGCCGCCTGGACGCGGGGCAGGCCGCCGTTGTCTGCCGTGGCCTCGTGCTCGGCCTGGAGGCCGCCGAGGGCACCGACGCCCTGCTGGCCCGGGTCGCCCACCTGCCGGAGGCCCTTCGCGGGTGCGCCGAGACGCCGGTCGGCGTCCTGGCCAAGGCCCCCAAGCCCACCCAGGAGACGCGCGTCGATCTGCCGACCATCGGTCCCGCCACTGTCGAAGGCGTCGCCCGCGCCGGCCTGGCGGGCATCGTCGGAGAGGCCGGCCACCTGTTGGTGCTGGAGCGCGAGGCGGTGATCGCGCTCGCCGATGAGCTGGGCGTTTTCATCCTCGGCGTGGAGGCGCCCGCGTCGTGAGCCCGCCCGCAAAGCGACCCCTGACCGTCATGCTGGTGGCGGCGGAGGCCTCGGGCGACGATCGCGGCGCCGGCCTCGCGCGGGCGTTGAAGGCGCGGCTGGGCAAGGAGGTCCGTTTCGTCGGCGTCGGCGGCGAGCAGATGGCCAGGGAGGGCGTGCAAAGCCCCTTCGATATAGCCGACATTTCCATCCTGGGCCTCTTCGAGGGCCTGCTGGCCTATCCGCGAATCGTGCGCCGCGCAGACGAGACCGCCGCGCTCGCCATGCGGGAAAAGCCGGACGTGGCGGTGTTGATCGATTCCTGGGGCTTCACCCTGCGAGTCGCCCAGCGGTTGCGGCGGCAGACGCCGGGTCTGGCGCTGATCAAGTACGTCGGCCCTCAGGTCTGGGCGACCCGGCCTGGACGCGCCAAGACCCTTGCCGCGACAGTGGACCACCTGCTGTCGATCCACGCCTTCGACGCCTCCTATTTCGAGGCCGAAGGCCTGCCGGTGACCTTTGTGGGGAATTCGGCGCTCACCGTGGACTTCTCCCAGGCGAGGCCCGCCCGGTTTCGCAAGCAGATCGGCGCGACCGCAGGCGATCCGATTCTCATCGTGCTGCCCGGCAGCCGCCCCGGCGAGATCGAGCGCATGCTGCCGCCCTTCGAGGACGCCGTGCGCCGCCTCAAGGAAACTCATCCGAACCTGCACGTGGTGATCCCCGCCGCGCCCACGGTGGCCGAGATGGTCAAGGTGCGTGTCGCCGGCTGGTCGCACCGCGCGCATGTGATCGAGGGTGAGGCGGGCAAGCTGGACGCCATGAAGGCGGCCACCGTCGCCCTGGCCTGTTCGGGAACGGTGACGACGGAGTTGGCGCTGGCCGGCGTCCCGATGGTGATCGGCTATCGCCTGGGCCCGGTCACCGCCTGGATCGTCCTGCGGTTCTTGCTGCGTACGAAGTGGGTCACCCTGTTCAATATCGCGGCCCGTGAGTTCATCGCCCCGGAACTGATCCAGGATGACTGCACCGGCGAGACCCTGGCCCACGAGGTAGCGCTGCGTCTCGACGACAAGGCCCTGCGCGACCGCCAGGCCAAGGCGCAATATGCCGCCCTCGACACGATGGGCCGGGGCGGCCCCAATCCTTCCGAGGCCGCGGCCGAGGCGGTGCTGAAGATCGTGGCGGCGCGATCCGCCTAGAGCCTTTCCCACTCAGGTTGGATCAACTTGAGTGGAGGAGAAGGGCTCCAGATATTGCCGACGCCCCTGTTTGATCCCGGCTGACTTGATTGAAGTCAGCCTAGACGGGGTCTAGGGAGCCTTGGCGGTTCCGAACGGGGCGCCTCGCAGCTGAGCGTAGACGTCGTCGAACACCTTGAGTGTGGCGAGCTCCGGCGGCGGGCCAGCGGTGATCGGATCGTTGAGACGCAGGACCTGCCCGTCGCTCGCCTGGAACCTCGGCCAGGTCGGCCGTCCGGCGCCGTTCGGATCGCCGCGTTTCGCGAAATTGACCCAGTAGCCGGCCATGGTGTCCGCCAATCTGCGGTCCGCGGGCGTCCAGGCCCAGGTCTCCTGGTCCAGGTGATCGAAAACGTACCAGAGCTCGGCGAAGTGGGAGGCGCCCCAGTCGGCGCGCACCGATCCGGCGGGGAACGGCGGGCGATGCTCGAAGCGATAGGCATAGACCGGCGGCCCGGCGCGCGCCTGCAGCCGCGCCCAGGCCCAGCCATCCCAGCCGAACCGCAGGTCGCGCTCGAAGTCAATGCGCGCCTGGATAGCTTGGGCATCGTCGGCGTGCGGGTAGGCGTCAATCATCGCCGCGGGCAGGGGTCCGAACGCCTTGTGAATGTCCTCGGTGAAGGTCGCTGCGCGAACGCTGCCAAGGTCAGTGAGCGAGCGCGGCTCCTCGGCGTTCCAGCCGACCAGCACTGGCACCTGCGCCTGGCGTCCGGCGGCGAACGCGTCATAGGGCGAGAGGGGCAGGGCGTAGGGCTCGACGACCGGGTGAGCGACCTTGTTCGCCTCGCCCTGCAGTAGCTTGGCCACCGGCAAGCGGCGCAGGTCGGCGAGGGACGGAGCGCCGACCGACTTGGCGTAGCCGGCCCCATCGCGCTCGGCGACGTCGAGTCTGTAGCTGGGCGCGAGCTTCAGGGGTTCGAACAGGCCGCCGCTCTCGCCGATCGCGCCCTGGAACAGGCCTTGAGCGAGGGGCGAGGCCATCAACATGCTGACCGACATGGCGCCGGCCGACTGGCCGAAGATCGTCACCCGTCGCGGATCGCCGCCAAAGGCCGCGATGTTGCGCCTCACCCAGGCGAGCGCCGCGACCTGGTCCATCAGGCCGTAGTTCCCGGAGCTGTGGTGCGGCGACTCCGCCGTGAGCTCCGGATGCGCCAGGTACCCGAGGACCCCCAGGCGGTAGGCGAGGGTCACGACGACCACGCCGCGCTTCGCCAGCCGGTCCCCCCAGTAGAGCGGAAGGGACGTCGCGCCGTTTGTGTAGCCGCCACCGTGGATGAAGATCATCACCGGCAGCTTTCCGGCCGGGCGCTTCGCCGGCGTCCAGACGTTCAGGTAGAGACAGTCCTCGGCGGTCGTCGGGTTCGGCTCGCCAGGCATCGAGACACCCAGTTGGGGGCAGGCGGGCGCGAAAGCGATCGCATCGCGGACGCCGGCCCACGGCTGAACCGGTTGTGGCTCGCGCCAGCGCAGCGGCCCGACCGGCGGGGCCGCGTAGGGCACGCCCTCATAGGCGCTGATCCCATCGGCGTCCGAGCCGCGCAGGGCCCCCGCTTCGGTGCGAGCCGTCGCCGCCAAAGCCGCAAAGGGCGCGGCCGCCAGGATCGCCGCCAATACCGCTAAACACCGTTTCATCGCTCGCCCCATGCCTTCCAGATCCTGCGCCGGAGTCTGGCGGCGCAGCGGCCTCGCCGATAGTCGCCGGGGCCGCCGTTCATCCCGCGCCATGAACACATCGTCACAATTCACCCCATGGACGCCGGGCGAGGGCGCTCCCACACTCCTCGCCATGCGCCCGATGCCGACCGCCACTATCCTCGACCTCCGCCACGTCGCTCGCCGAGGCGCACGCGATCTGGGTCTCGGATTCCTCTACTGGCTGGGTTTCGTCCTGATGCTGGAGCCCGACAATCTGATGCGTGGGACGCCGCCCGACGCGGCGGCGTGGCTGCACGAAGGCGCTCGCCTGTTCGGGGCCAGCCTGCTGGGCGCAGCGGCGACGCCTGCGATCCTGGCGCTCACACGGCGAGCGCCCATCGAGGCGCCTGTCGCGGCGCGGCGCATCGCGCTGCATCTGGCCTTCAATCTCAGTATGACCTTCGCGCTGATCGTGGCCTCATGTGTGCTGGCGCGCTGGCTGCCGCACGCCACGCACCGCCCGCTGCTGCACGACATTGCCGATCAGCTCGCCGCCAACGCCCCGTTGGTGGCGGCCTGGATCGCGGGCCTCACCGCCTTGGCCCACGCCGCACGCCGTTTCGGCCGGGACGTCGGCGATGACCGCGGTTCGGACCTGGCGTTGCGCCAGCGCGGCCGCTTCACGCGGCTCGACCTGGGCAGCGTGAGCTGGATCGAGACCCAGGGCAATTACCTGGCTCTGCATGGGGCCGCCCGCGCGACCCTTCTACGCCGCACCGCCAAGAGCCTGGAGCCTGAGCTCGATCCGGCCCGTTTCGTCCGCGTCCATCGCCGCGCCATCGTGGCTCTGGATGCCGTGCAATCGGTGACGCCGCTCGCGGCGGGGGATGCGGTCCTGCGCCTCAAGACAGGCGAAAGCCTACGCGTCAGCCGAAGCTGTCGCGTGGCTTTGCATCGGGCGTTGGGAAGCGCCGGCTAGCGGTTTTCGACCGGCACGTACGGACGCTCGGGCGCGCCCGTATAGAGCTGACGCGGACGGCCGATCTTGTAGGCCGGATCCTCGATCATCTCTTTCCATTGGCTGATCCAGCCGACGGTGCGAGCCACGGCGAACAGCACCGTGAACATCTCCGGCGGGAAGCCCAGAGCGCGAAGCGTGATGCCCGAGTAGAAATCCACGTTCGGGTAGAGCTTGCGCTCGATGAAATACTCGTCGCTGAGCGCGATGCGCTCCAGCTCCATGGCCACCTTCAGCAGCGGATCATCGGCGTCCCCGACCTCGTCCAGCACCTCGTGGCAGGTCTTCTGCATCACCGTCGCGCGGGGATCGTAGTTCTTGTAGACCCGGTGGCCGAAGCCCATCAGCCGGTAGCGGCGGTCCTTCACGCCCTGGATGTATTCGGGGATCCGATCCACGGTCCCGATCTCCTTGAGCATGTTGAGGGCCTCTTCATTGGCCCCGCCGTGCGCGGGCCCCCAGAGGCAGGCGATGCCGGCGGCGATACAGGCGAACGGATTGGCGCCTGACGAACCGGCCAATCGCACCGTCGAGGTCGACGCGTTCTGCTCGTGGTCGGCGTGCAGGATGAAGATCCGGTCCATCGCCCGGGTCAGCACCGGATTGGGCTTCCAGTCCTCAGCCGGGACGGAGAAGCACATGCGCAGGAAGTTCTCCGCATAGGAGAGGTCGTTGCGCGGATGCACGAAAGGCTGACCGGTGAAGTACTTGAAGGCCCGGGCGGCGATCGTGGGCATCTTGGCGATCAGGCGATGAGCCGAGATCATCCGCTGCTCGGGATCGTTGATGTCGGTGCTGTCGTGATAGAAGGCCGACAGGGCGCCGACCGCGCCGGTCATGATCGCCATCGGGTGAGCATCCCGACGGAAGCCCTGGAAAAACCTATCGAACTGCTCGTGCAGCATGGTGTGATAGGTGATCGTGTGCTCGAATTCCGAATATTGCGCGGCATTCGGCAGCTCGCCGTGCAGCAGCAGGTAGCAGGTATCAAGGAAGGTCGATTTTTCAGCGAGTTCGCCGATCTTGTAGCCGCGGTGCAGCAGAACGCCCGCATCGCCGTCGATGTAGGTGATCTTGCTTTCGCAGCTGGCGGTCGAGGTGAAGCCCGGATCGTAGGTGAACGCGTCGCTCTCGGCGTAGAATTTGCGGATATCCACGACGTCAGGGCCCGTCGTGCCCTTTAGAATGGGCAGGTCGATAGTCTTGCCGCCAATGCTGATCTTCGCTGTGTCGGCCATGCCTGTCCCTTCCGGATACCTTGAATGAAACGTCCGTTCGGACGGCTTATAGCGCGTTAGTCGCCAAGCGAAAGCGCGTCGTCGAGGCGCGCCAGGCTTTCGTCTTTCCCGAGTGAAACAAGGGCGCCCGCGAGGTCCGGCGCAGGGGCGCCGCCCGAGAGCGCCGCACGCAGAGCGGGGCCGAATTTTCCCATGCCTACGCCCTCCCTTTCAGCGAAGCCGCGGTTGACGCCTTCCAGCGTCGAGACGTCCCAGGCGGGCGCGACCTGCAGGGCCTGACGTAGGCGGCCCAGGCGCGCGCGGGTCTCGTCGTTGGTCACCAGTTCACGGGCCTTGTCGGTGAAATCGAGGGGGCGGCGGCTCAGCGCGAAGACCGTGGCGTCCGCCAGCTCGAGGGTGGTCTTCGCCCCGTCACGCACGAATGGAATGACGTGGGTGAGCCGCGCCGGGTGGTCGTCATGAAGGGGAAAACCCCGGCTCTTGTGGATCGCGGCCACCAGGCCGGCGAGCCGGCCCGGATCGGCCTGGCGGATATAGTGGTTGTTCAGGTGGTTGAGCTTGGCCCAGTCGAGGCGCGCAGGGGCGCCGACCACGTCCTTGATGTCGAACCAGGCGGTGGCCTGCTCGTCGGTGAAAATCTCGTCGTCCCCATGGCCCCAGCCGAGCTTCGCCAGGTAATTGCGCATGGCCTCGGGCAGATAGCCCATGTCGGCGAACTCGCTGACCGCCTGCGCGCCATGGCGCTTGGAGAGCTTCGTCCCGTCGGGGCCGTGGATCAGCGGCAGGTGCGCCCACACCGGCGCCGCCCAGCCAAGGCCCTGGTAAATCAGGGTTTGCCGTGCGGCGTTGTTCAGATGGTCGTCGCCGCGGATGACATGGGTTACCCCCATCTCGTGGTCGTCGACCACGACGGCGAGGTTGTAGGTAGGCGTGCCGTCAGTGCGGAGCAGGATCAGGTCGTCCAGATCCTTGTTCTGGAAAACCACGCGCCCCTTCACCTGGTCGTCGATGACTGTTTCGCCCTGGGTCGGCGCCTTGAGCCGCACCACGAACGGCCGGTCCGGCGCGTCGTTCGGCGAATGATCCCGCCACGGTGAGAGGATCACCCGGCCTTCGGCGCGCGCGTTGGTCCGCTCGATCTCCAGCTCGTCGGAGGTCATGTAGTCGCGATAGGCGGAGCCGCGGGTCAGCATCTCATCTACCGCCGCCGCGTGCCGGTCGGCGCGGGCGGCCTGAAACACCGGAGCCTCGTCGGCCTCCAGGCCGAGCCACGCCAGGCCGTCGAAGATCACCTGCACCGCCTCGGCGGTGGAGCGCTCGCGGTCGGTGTCCTCGACGCGCAGCAGGAACTTGCCGCCTGTGTGGCGGGCATAAAGCCAGTTGAATAACGCCGTCCGGGCAGTGCCAATATGCATGGCGCCGGTGGGCGAGGGGGCGATCCGGGTGACGACGGGGCTGTCGGACATCGAGATTGAGAGACCTGGGGAAGCCGCGGCGGAGGACGCCGGCGCGGCGCCTCTTAGCACGTGGGCCAAGGCGCGTCCTAGCCTCGGCCGCGCTGTCGAGTGGCTGGCCGAACAGGCGGCGCGGCAGGCGGACCGCTGGACGCTGTGGACGCCGGTGGCGTTCGGCTGCGGCGCGTCCGCCTATTTCACCCTGCTGCGCGAACCGCAGGCCTGGGGTTGGTCTGGTCGGTGTCGCGGTCAAGCCGCCCTGATCCTGGGCGCCAGGCGCTGGAGCCGCGCCCGGGCGCTGACGGCGACGTTGGTGCTGCTCGCCTGCGCGCCGGGCGGGTTCTCGATGGTCAAGTTGCGCACCGAGGACGCCAAGGCCCCGGTGGCGAGCCTGGATGCCCGTCCGCAGAAGCTGCAAGGCTGGGTGGTCGACATCGTCAGTCCGGGCAGGGCGGGCCACGCCCGCTGATCGCACCCGCGCGGGTCCGCGACTGGGCGCCGGCCGCCACGCCGATCCGAGTCCGTGTCACCCTGCGCGGTGGCTACCTGCCGGCGCCGGGTGAGCCGATCAGCCTGCTGGCGGTGATCAACTCCCCGCCGCAACCGGCCAGCCCCGGGTCCTATGGCTTCGCCCGCGACGCTTATTTCCAGAGCGTCGGCGGGGTCGGCTTCTGCGGGTGACCATGCGGATCAACGCGCTGCGCTGGGCGCTGACGCGGCGCATCGTCGAGACGCTTGGCGTCCAGAGCGGCGGCCTGTCGGCCGCGATGATCACCGGCCACGACGCCTTCTTCCCCAAGGACCAGGTGAACGATCTGCGCGCCGCTGGCCTGGCGCACATTATCTCGATCAGCGGCCTGCACATGGCCATCGCCGGCGGCTTCGTCTTCGCCATCCGGCGGTTCGGGATCGCCGCCTGGCCATGGCTCGCACGGCCGTTGAAGGAGGGGCGTTTGTCCCGATGTCCGGCTCAGCCGAACTGGTGATCCTGCGCAACGACTTTGCGCCTGAAAGCTGCGCCGCGCCCTTGGTGCTGACCGGCGCTGACTTCGCCCGCGGCGGTTCGGCCGAGCTCTGGCGCCTGGGGCCGGGCCGATGGCGGATCGTCTGGGCGCTAGACCTGCGCGGCCGCCGACCCTGGACCTGGGGCCCTGATCCGCGCTTCGTCCCATGATGTTCACCCAGCGCCTGCGCGAGCCGGTCATGCGCGGCGACGTGACCTGCAGCGTCCGCATCTGGCTCAGCGCCCGTGTGAAGGTCGGCGGTCGCTATCCCCTGGGGGCTGGCCACATCGAGGTGACTAAAGTCCAAGAAATCGCGCTGGAAGACATCACGCCGGATCTGGCCCACAGGTCGGGATTCCTGGGCGTCGTCGACCTTTTGAAAGTGGCCAAGCACGGGCCGGGCGAACGGGCGTTTCTCGTGGAGTTCGCCTACCACGATGCGCCCTGAGGGCGCAGACGGAGCCCCGACCTAGCGGACCGAGGCTCCGAACCCGAAGGCTGCTACTTGGGCGCGTCCTTGGATTGCGCCTTTGCGGCGTCCGAGCTGGCGTCAGCCGCCTTGCCGGCGTGGGCCGAGGCCTGCTTCGACGCGTCCGTGGCCGCATCGGCGTTAGCCTTGGCCGCTTCAGGTGTCGGCGCGGCGGCCGAGGCGGAGGCGTCCTTCGCAGCGGTGTCGGCCGCGGAACTGGCGGCCGCGGATTCGGCGTTCGCCTTGGTGGTGTCGTCCGCTGCCTTTTCCGCCGGCTTGTTGCAGGCCGCAACGCTAAGACTCAGTAAGGCGATCGCCGAAAGCGTAATTAAGCGCATGTTTTTGTTTCTCCCTTGGGACTTCACGAGGGCGCGAAGCCTTCCCATTCGCAGGCCATGAGGCACGCAGCCCGCGCAGCCCCGCCAAAACGCCGGACCAGGGTAGAGGTTGCTCGCAATCCCGCGGGAGAGACGGTGGGTCTAGTGATAGCGGCGGATCAGACCTACGAGCTTGCCCTGGACGGCCACCTGGTCGGGCCCGAAGATGCGCGTCTCGTAGGCCGGATTGGCGGCCTCCAGAGCGATCGAGGCGCCCTTGCGGCGCAGGCGCTTCAGGGTGGCTTCCTCACCCATCACCAGCGCCACGACGATGTCGCCGGAGGTTGCTGTGTCGCCCTTGCGGATGACCACGTAGTCGCCGTCCAGGATACCCGCGTTGATCATCGAATCGCCCTGGATCTCCAGCACGAAGTGTTCGCCGGCGCCCAGGATGCTCTCGGGCACCGGGATTCGGTCGCGCTCCTGCTGGATCGCCTCGATCGGGGTGCCGGCGGCGATCTTCCCGAGAATCGGCAGGTCGCGCGTGTCGTTGGCGGCCACCGGCGCGGCAGGCCCCCCATCGACGATCTGTGGTTTGAAGGGCGCGCGTCCCTTGGGCGGGGCGGCCATGGTGGCCTGCTGTGGCAGCTTCACCACCTCCAGCGCCCGGGCCCGGTGGGGCAAGCGGCGCAGGAAGCCACGCTCCTCAAGCGCAGTGATCAGTCGGTGAATGCCGGACTTGGACGCCAGATCCAGGGCTTCCTTCATCTCGTCGAAGGAGGGCGATACGCCGCTTTCCTTGATCCGCTCATGAATGAACATGAGTAGCTCGTGTTGCTTACGGGTGAGCATCGACGGACCCTTGCCTGAGGCGCCTGAGAACAAAGCGCAAACGTTGTCGATGTTCTCTAGGTGTTCCGTATTAATGTCAAGTTGCGGCTCGCGACCCTGAAACTTCAGCGGAATTCTGCGAGCCGGGGCTCGCACCTCGCCGACTCAGACGCCCACCAGAGCCCGTGTGGCTGCGGCCACATCGGCCTGCCGCATGAGGCTTTCGCCGACCAGCATGGCCTTGGCGCCGGAGCGCTCCAGGCGCGCAGCATCGGTCGCGGTGAAGATGCCGCTCTCAGTCACCAGCAAGGCCCCAGCCGGCGCCGCAGCGGCCAGACGCTCGGTGATCCCGAGGTCCACATCGAAGGTGCGCAGGTTGCGGTTGTTGACCCCGATCAGGTTGGCTTTCAGATTCGCCGCCCGCGCCATCTCGGCCTCATCGTGGGTCTCGACGAGCACGTCCATGCCGTGGGCCTGGGCGGCTTCCATCAGGTCCGACGCCAGCGTGTCGTCTAGCATGGAGAGGATCACCAGGATGGCGTCGGCCCCCAGAGCGCGGCTCTCGGCCACCTGCCAGGGATCGACCAGGAATTCCTTGCGCAGGCAGGGCAGGCCCGTCGCAAGACGCGCCATCACCAGATAGTCGTCGGCGCCCTGAAAGCTTGGTGCGTCGGTGAGCACTGACAGGCATGTGGCTCCGCCGTTTTCGTAGGCGTGGGCGAGCGATGAGGGCTCGAAGTCCGCGCGGATGAGCCCGCGCGAGGGCGAGGCCTTCTTGATCTCGGCGATCAGGGCCAAGCGGCCGGGGGCGTGGGCTCGTTCAAGGGCGGCGCGGAAGCCCCGCGGCTTGGAGGCTTCGCGGGCGGCGGCTTCGACTGAAGCGAGGGGCCGAACGGCCTTGCGGGTCGCGACCTCCTCGCGCTTGTAGGCGGCGATCCGCTCGAGGATATCGCTCATGCGTCGCCAAGGCTCCGCAGCTTGTCCAGCGCGCCCTGGGCCCGGCCGTCATCAATCACCGCGGCAGCCATCTCGACGCCCTCGCGCAGGGTCTCGACGGCGTCGCCCACCAGGAAGGCCGCAGCGGCGTTCAACAGCACGATATCGCGATAGGCGCCCTTCTGGCCGGCCAGCAGCTGGCGAAGCGCCTCGGCGTTCTGCTTGGGCGTGCCGCCAGTAAGGTCAGCCAGCGCCGCGCGAGGCAGGCCCACCGCCTCCGGCGTCACCGTGAACAGCCGCACCTGGCCGTCTCGCAGCTCGGCCACGCTGGTCTCGCCGGTCGTGGTCATTTCGTCCATGCCGCCGCCGTGGACCACCCAGGCGCGCTCCGAACCCAGGGCCTTCAGCGCCTCGGCGGTGGGCATTACCCAGCGCTCGGCGAAGACTCCAACGACCTGGCGCTCCGCGTGGGCCGGATTGGTCAGGGGGCCCAGCAGGTTGAAGATCGTGCGAAAGCCCAGTTCGGCGCGGATCGGCGCGACGTGGCGCATGGCCTCGTGATGGGCTGGGGCGAACATGAAGCAGATGCCGGCCTCGTCCAGCGCATTCAGCTGCCGGTCCGCCGGCATGGCGATATCGACCCCCAGCTCGGCGAGGACGTCAGCCGTGCCCGATTTCGAGGACAGCGCCCGGTTGCCGTGCTTGGCGACCTTCAGGCCCCCGCCGGCGGCGACGAACCCCACGGCGGTGGAGACATTGAGCGTGTGGAGGCCATCGCCGCCGGTGCCGCAGACATCGAGGGTGGGGTAGGGGGGCTCGATATGAACCGCGGCTTTGCGCATGGCCCGCGCGCAGGCGACGATCTCGCCCAGCGTCTCGCCGCGCATCCGCATGGCGGTCAAAGCCGCGCCGACCTGAGATGGCGTCGGTTCGCCGCGCAGGCAGGCCGCGAAGAACTCCCCGGCGTTGTCTTCCGACAGGGTGCCGCCGTCCGCCAGCAGGCTCAGCAAGGGCTTGAAGGCGTCGGACATTCGGGCGCGATCAGACCTGAACCAGGCGCCTCACGCCGGCGACCTCGAGAAAGTTGGCCAGCAGGTCGTAGCCGCATTCCGTAGCGATGGATTCAGGGTGGAACTGCACGCCGTGGACGGGTCGGGTCATGTGCTGCACGCCCATGATCTCACCATCCTCGGTCCAGGCGGTGACTTCCAGGTCCGGCGGCAGGTCCTCCCTGCGCACCGACAGGCTGTGGTAGCGGGTGGCGGTGAAGGGGGTCTTCAGGCCGGCGAACACGCCCTTGCCCTCGTGATGGATCTGGCTGGTCTTGCCATGCATCAGGGCCTTGGCGTGGATCACCTCGCCGCCATAGGCCTGACCGATCGCCTGGTGGCCCAGACAGACGCCGAAGATCGGCAGGTCGGCCGGGGCGGCGGCAAGCAGCTCCAGGCAGATGCCGGCGTCATTGGGCGTCTTGGGGCCCGGAGAGAGCAGCACGCCCTGCGGCTGCAGGCCCAGGGCCTCACGGACGGTGAGCGCGTCGTTGCGCGCGACATGCGTCTCCGCGCCCAGCTCATTGAGGTAATGAACCAGGTTGTAGGTGAAGCTGTCGTAGTTATCGATCACCAGGATCATGGCGGGGTGAGCCTTATTCCGCCGTCCAGCCGCCGTCCACCGACAGATTGGCGCCCGTGATCTGTTTGGCCGCATCGCTGCAGAGGAACACCACGATGGCGGCCACCTCTTCCGGCGTGACGAACTGCTTGGTCGGCTGGCTATCGAGCAGGACGTCGTTGATGACCTGCTCACGCGTCATGCCGCGGGCCTTCATGGTGTCGGGAATCTGGTTCTCCACGAGGGGCGTCCAGACGTAGCCGGGGCTGATGCAGTTCACGGTGACGCCGTGCGTGGCGAGTTCCAGGGCCGCGGTCTTGGTGAGGCCCGCAATGCCGTGCTTGGCGGCGACATAGGCCGACTTGAAGGGCGAGGCGACCAGGCTGTGGGCCGAGGCCGTCGAGATGATCCGGCCCCAGCCTCGCGCCTTCATCCCCGGAATCGCCGCGCGCATGGCGTGGAACGCTGACGACAGGTTGATGGCGATGATCTGGTCCCACTTCTCGACCGGGAACGCCTCAATGGGGGAGACGAACTGGATACCGGCGTTGTTCATCAGCACGTCCACCGAGCCGAAGGTCGTCTCGGCCAGCGCGATCATGGCGGCGATCTCCGCCGGCTTGGTCATGTCCGCCGGCGAGTGAATGCACTTCACGCCGAACTCGCTCTCGATGGCGGCGCGTTCCCTCTCGATGTCTTCCGGCTTGCCGAAGCCGTTGATCAACACATTGGCCCCCTCGGCGGCCAGGGCGCGGGCGATCGCCAGGCCGATGCCGCTGGTGGAGCCGGTGACCACGGCGGTCTTGGATTTCAGGGTCATGGAAGCGGTTCCTTCGGGACTGGAGGGGGCGTATCGCCGTTGGGATCGAGACCGGGATCTATGCTGACCGCGCCGCCAGGCCGGAGGTGTTGCGGGTGCCGCTTGCGACGCCGCGCGGAGCGGGCGCCGTCGGCGAGCCCGGAGGCCCAGTGGTCGTGCATGGTCTGGCGCGAGAAATCGACATCCTTGAAGCTGCCCTCGTAGGGCCGGTCTCGGTAGATCAGCTGGACCACGATCACCTTGCTCTCCTTGGCGAAGGCGTCGAGCAACTGGATGTCCGGATCATCGGCGCAGTCCTGGGGCAGGGTCTTGAGCAGGGCCGCGAGGCTCGCCTTGAGCCGATGGATCTTCAGCTGCGAGTCGGTGTTGAGCCGGGTGCGGCTGGAATAGCGGATATCCTTCTC
>DASRRU010000190.1:0-23432 GCA_035656795.1 Phenylobacterium sp.
GGAACTCCTGCACATAACCCGGCCAGAAGCCCCCCATGGAGAAGCCCTTTTCACCGCCGGCGTGGTGCGACAGCCATTCGTCGGAGATCGCCTGCAGAGTGGGCAGCATGGCGGTGACCGCCTCGCCTTCCAGCATCTCGAAACTGGCGCCGGCTTCGCCGAGCTTGCGCCAGGCCCGCCGCGCCGTGCCGCGCTTGCGGCCATCCATGGAGAAGGTCTCCAGCGGCACGGCGGCGGTTTCGCCCACCTTCTGGATCGCAAAGCCCAGCTCGACGATCTCGGGCAGGTCCTCGGCGTTCAGGCCATGGACGCCCGGCCGCGCCGCGTGGCTGTCGGCCAGCTCGCGGAAACGCCAGAGGAGCTCCGAGCGCTCCTCGCGCCTGCCCACCGGCGCGCCCAGGGCCACCCAGGCGCGACCGCGCACGCCGAACATCAGGAAGCTTTCCCCGGAGGCCGAGAACAGGAAGCGCTTGTCGCCCAGCAGCGCCAGGTTGGAGCCGGGCTCGGCGACCTCGGCCTTGGCCAGGATGGCGCGGACCCGCTCGTAGTCCGGGTCGCTTTCGCCCACCACCGGCGGGGTCGCCGCCGAGACCACCAGCCGCCAAAGGCCGAAGGCGAAGAGCAGCAGCGCCGCCGCGGCCCAGGCGCGCATCGCCCGTTCGGCGTCGGCGTCGGCCATCACCCGCCACCAGGGCCGGTCGGCGTAGTCCGAGTGCTGGAACGACCACAGGCCGAGCGCACCTGCGCCCACCACCGCACACGCCGCCGAGAGCAGCCACCCTGGCGTAATCTCCATCCGCGTCAGACGGGACCGGCGCGGGAAGGCAGCCTGGAACGGCAGCAGCAGGACCGCCAGGGCGGCCAGGGCCGCGGTCTCCTCCCAGTTCAAGCCCTTGAGCAGAGCGAGCGTTGCGCCAAGCAGCAACGCGCCGAGCGTCGCGCCCCAGGCGGCGTTCATCCGCGCACGCAGCCCGAAGGACAGCAGCACCAGGGCCAGGCCCAGGATGGAGGAGAGGAAGTGGCTGGTCTCGATGAGATAGACCGGCGTGATCTGGATCAGCCGCATGAAGCGCACCGGCTCCGACGGCGTCGCGCCCGAAGCCAGCAACATCACGCCCGCGGCCAGGGTCAGGACAGCCGCCGTCCAGGGCGCAAGCGCCAAGGCCGCCGGCCGAAGGTCTCTCAGGAAGCGCATCCAGCCCCACAGGGTCGTTTCTGGGAGAGGGTCTATAGCCGATTTGCTCGGCGGTTGTCGGCGCTTGAGCAGTTCAAACAACTGTTTCGTTGCGCCGGGCGCGGCGCTAAGGTGGCGGCCTCTCCACGTTCTTGAAGGGTTGGAACTCGCCATGGCTGATTTCGGCGCCGCTGACCTGGACACCTTCCGCGCCGACGTCCGCGCGTGGCTGGCGGCCAACTATCCGGCCGAGCTGCGCGACCCCGACGCCAAGACCGATCCCGAAGCCGTCTGGGGCGGGCGCGCGTTTGAGGGCTCAGACGACCCGCAGGCCGTCTGGATGCGCCGGGTGGCCGCGCAAGGCTGGACCACGCCGACCTGGCCCAGGGACTTCGGCGGCGCAGGCCTCACCGCCCAGCAGGCGCGGGTCATCGACCAGGAACTGGCCGGCGGCCACTACCGCTCGCCCCTCCTGTCCTTCGGCATCTGGATGCTGGGGCCCGTCCTGCTCGAATACGCCAACGAAGAGCAGAAGAAGGAACATCTGCCGAAGATCGTCCGCGGCGAGATTCGCTGGTGCCAGGGCTATTCCGAGCCGGGCGCCGGCTCCGACCTCGCGAGCCTCGCCACCAAGTGCGAGGACAAGGGCGACCACTGGCAGATCGACGGCCAGAAGGTGTGGACGAGCTACGCCGACAAGGCCGACTGGTGTTTCTGTCTGGTGCGGACGGACCCGTCCAAAAAGCACGAGGGCATCTCCTTCGTGCTGATCGACATGCGCCTGCCCGGTGTCGAGACCCGGCCGATCAAGCTGATCAGCGGCGACAGCCCGTTCTGCGAGACCTTCTTCACCGGGGTGAAGATCCCCAAGGGCAACCTGGTCGGCAAGCTGAATGGCGGCTGGGAGATCGCCAAGCGCCTGCTGCAGTATGAGCGCCAGAACATCTCCGCCGGTTTCGGCGAGGGCGGGATCGGCGCGGGCGGTTCGTCCGGCGACCTGGGCGAGGTCGCCAAGACCTACGTGGGCCTCGAGGACGGCAGGCTGGCCGACGCGGATCTGCGCCAGCGGATCACGCTCAACAAGATGAACTTCCAGGCTTTGCGGCAGACCATCGGGCGCACGGCGGCGGAAAGCCGCGCGGCCAACGGGCCGAGCGCGGCGACCTCGATCATCAAGTTCGCGGCGGCCGAGTTCGCCAAGGAGCGCTCGGAGCTGATGGTCGAGGCCATGGGCGGCCAGGGCCTCGGCTGGACCGGCGACGGCTTCAGCGAGGCCGAGCGGCTGGCGGTGCGCGGCTGGCTGCGCGCCAAGGCCAACTCGATCGAGGGCGGCACCTCGGAGGTCAACCTGAACGTGGTGTCCAAACGGGTTCTGGGGCTGCCGGACCCCAAGTAGCGAATACGGATCGCGTCCTATTTCGGCCGTGGTCCTCCAGGAGTTCTGACGTTTTCCAAGGCGAGATTTAGATGGCGGATTTTGGCGGCGACACCGAGGCCTTCCGGGCCGAGGTCCGGGCGTGGCTCGAGGCGAACTTCCCCGAGAGCTTCAGGCGCGCCCCCTCGCGGCAGCTGGCCCTGGCCGCGGGCCAGGCCGACGACGAGAACCCCGACGCCAAGGCGTGGCGCACCGCCATGGGCGCCAAGGGCTGGGGCACCCCCACCTGGCCGGCGGAATACGGCGGCGGCGGTCTCAGCCGTCAGGACGCCCGCGTGCTGCATGAGGAGATGGCGCGCATCGGCGCCCGCAATCCCATTGGCGGCATGGGCGTGATGATGTTCGGCCCGACCCTGATCGAGTACGGCACGCCCGAGCTCAAGGCCCAGCACCTGCCCGGCATCATCACGGGCGAGGTACGCTGGTGCCAGGGGTACTCCGAGCCGGGCGCGGGCTCCGATCTGGCGGGCCTGCAGACGCGCGCCGAGGACAGGGGCGACCACTGGCTGGTGAACGGGACCAAGATCTGGACGTCGGGCGCGAATTTCGCCGACCGCTGCTTCTGCCTGGTGCGCACCGACACGACAAAGAAGCACGAGGGCATCTCGTTCCTGCTGATCGACATGAAGGCGCCGGGCGTGGAGACGCGTCCGATCCTGCTGATCAACGGGACCTCACCCTTCTGCGAGACCTTCTTCACCGACGTGAAGGTCCCGAAGGACCAGCTCTGGGGGCCGCTGAACGGCGGCTGGACGATCGCCAAGCGGCTGCTGCAGCACGAGCGCGACAATATCTCGGCGGGGCTGGGCGGCGGCAATATCGGCCAGGCGGTCCCGTTGCCCACCGTCGTCGAGGCCGCGCGGGACTATGTGGGCCTGGACGAGGCGGGCCGGATCGCCGACGCGGACCTGCGCCGGCGGATCACCGAGCACCTGATGGAGACCCGCAGCTTCCAGCTGACCGTGCGCCGCGCGGCCGACGAGGCGAAGTCGAACCAGGGGCCGTCAGCCGCCACCTCGATCATGAAATACGCCGGCGCGAAGATCGCCCAGGACCGCAACGAACTGCTCTGCGAGGCCATGGGCAGCCAGGGGCTGGGGTGGGCCGGCGAGAGCTATTCCCAGGCCGAGCTGGCGGCCGTGCGGACCATGCTGCGCTCGAAGGCCAACTCCATCGAGGGCGGCACCTCGGAGATCAATCTGAACGTCGTGTCCAAGCGCGTGCTGGGCCTGCCCGATCCCAAGTAAGGGGAGACTCCAACCCGTCGCATTTTCGTGTTAGGCTAAACTTTAAGCTAATGAAAAGACTAGGTAT
The DNA here is from genome assembly GCA_035656795.1 of Phenylobacterium sp. Classification (GTDB taxonomy): domain Bacteria; phylum Pseudomonadota; class Alphaproteobacteria; order Caulobacterales; family Caulobacteraceae; genus Phenylobacterium. Next base: position 3,924 of record DASRRU010000190.1, read on the forward strand.
TTAGGGAGAATTTCAGATGGCCGATTTCGGTGGTTCCGAACTGGACGCCTTCCGCGCCGAGGCGCGCGAGTGGCTCGAAGCCAACTTTCCCAAGTCGCTCGCCCACGCGCAGACCGCGATGATCCCCGGCGGCGAGGCGCTGAGCGCCGACGGCAAGCTGTGGAAGCAGCGCATGGCCGACAAGGGCTGGGGCGCGCCGACCTGGCCGACCGAGTATGGCGGCGGCGGGCTCACCGGCGCCCAGGCGCGCGTGCTGCTGCAGGAGATGGCGCGGATCGGGGCCGAGAACCCGGTGGCCGGGATGGGCACCTCGATGTTCGGCCCGACGCTGCTGGAATACGGCGCCGAAGCTCAGAAGCGCCGCCACATCCCGCCGATCGTGCGCGGCGAACTGCGCTGGTGCCAGGGCTATTCCGAGCCGGGCGCGGGGTCCGACCTCGCAAGTCTTCAGACCAAATGCGAAGACGCCGGAGATCACTGGAAAATCAACGGCCAGAAGATCTGGACCAGCGGCGCGCAATGGGCCGACTGGTGCTTCTGCCTGGTCCGCACCGACACCTCGAAGAAGCACGAGGGCATCTCCTTCGTGCTCATCAACATGCGCCAGCCGGGCGTGGAAACTCGCCCGATCAAGCTGATCGCCGGAAATTCTCCTTTCTGCGAGACCTTCTTCACCGACGCCCGCGCCGAGAAGGACGACATGGTCGGGCCGCTGAACGGCGGCTGGACGGTGGGCAAGCGCCTGCTGCAGCACGAGCGCTCCGGCCAGGGCGGCAGCCGGATGATGGCCGGCCTGCCGGTGGACGAGCTGGCGAAGAAGTACGTCGGCGTCGACGAGCACGGCCGCATCGCCGACCCGGACCTGCGCACCCGCATCACCAAGCACCAGATCGACGCCAAGGCCCACGCCCTGACCATGGCCCGTGCGGCGGCCGAGGCGAAGGGCAACGTCAACCCGTCGGCCACCACCTCGGTAATGAAGAACTCGGGCACCTGGATCGGCCAGGAGAAGGCCGAACTGACGCTGGAAATCCTCGGCCATCAGGGCCTGGGCTGGACCGGCGACGACTTCTCCGACGACGAGATCGCCGCCGTGCGCGGCTGGCTGTCCGGCAAGGCCACGACCATCTTCGGCGGCAGCCAGGAGATCCAGTCGAACATCGTCTCCAAGCGCATCCTGGGTTTGCCGGACACGACGCAGAACGGATAGAGATCAGGATAACCAAGCCCCGCGCGTCCCGGCGAAAGCCGGGATCCAAGCGGGACCTAAGCCAGGCTGGCCGCGCCGGGAATTTCGCCCGGGACTCAGCCTGGATCCCGGCCTTCGCCGGGATGAGCGGAATGGGAACGGAGCGAATTTGAATGGCTGATTTTGGCGGTACGGACCTTGAGGCGTTTCGCGCCAGCGCGCGGGCCTGGATCGAGGCCAATTTCCCCGCCGCACTGAAGGGCAAGCCGAACCCGATGGCGGTGGAGGAGCGCATGAAGCCCTCGGCCGACCACGAGGCCTGGCGCAAGGCGATGGGCGACAAGGGCTGGGGCGTGCCCACCTGGCCGGCGGCCTATGGCGGCGGGGGCCTTTCGCCGGCGGAAGCGCGGGTTGTCCAACAGGAGCTGAACCGCGCCGGGGCCTACAACCCGATCGGCGGCATGGGCGTGATGATGTTCGGCCCGACGCTGCTGGAGTACGGCACCGAGGACCAGAAGCGCGAGCACATCCCGCCGATCGTCAAGGGCGAGATCGCCTGGTGCCAGGGCTTCTCCGAGCCGGGCGCCGGATCGGACCTCGCATCCCTGCAGACCAAGGCGGTCGACAAGGGCGATCACTTTGAAATTAATGGACAAAAAATCTGGACCAGCGGCGCGCAATGGGCCGACTGGTGCTTCTGCCTGGTGCGCACCGACACGACCAAGAAGCACGAGGGGATCTCCTTCGTCCTCTTCACCATGCATCAGCCGGGCGTCGAGGTGCGGCCGATCCCGCTGATCGCCGGCTCCTCGCCGTTCTGCGAGACCTTCTTCACCAACGCGCGGGCCGAGAAGAAGGACCTGGTGGGGCCGCTGAACGGCGGCTGGACCATCGCCAAGCGCCTGCTGCAGCACGAACGATCGGGCCTGACGGGCGCCGGCGGCGGGCTGGGCTCGGGCGGCCGGTCGCTGGAGCAGCTGGCCAAGGAGTATGTCGGCGTGGACGAGCAGGGCCGAATCGCCGACGCGGACCTGCGCACCCGCATGGTCGCCAACGCCATCAACTTCCGCGCGTTCCAGCAGACGGCGATCCGGGCGATGATGGAGGCCAAAGGCAATGCCGGCCCCTCCAGCGCCACCTCGATCATGAAGAACGCCGGCACCCAGCTGATCCAGGAGCGTCACGAAATGACGCTGGAGATCATGGGCCACCAGGGCCTGGGCTGGGAGGGCGAGGACTTCACCGCCGAGGAGCTGGGCGCTGTGCGCGGCTGGCTGTTCGGCAAGGCCTTCACGATCTTCGGCGGCAGCCAGGAAGTGCAGTCGAACATCGTCTCCAAGCGCATCCTGGGCCTGCCGGACCTGACGCAAAGCAAGTGATGACCCTCCTCCGTCCCTCCCGGCGAAAGCCGGGATCCAAGCGGCGTTAGCGCTTGGTCGGGCGGTGGGAGATCGAATTGAAATTCAGCATGGATCCCGGCTTTCGCCGGGACGATCGGATTAGATTGAGAGGAACCACAACATGGCCGTTCTGAGTGAAGAACAGAGCATGCTGCGCGACGCAGCCAAGAGCTGGGTGCAGGAAAAGAGCCCCGTCACCGCCTTCCGCAAGATGCGCGATTCCGGCGCCGAGCTGGGCTATGACGTCGCCGCCTGGAACGAGATGGCGGAGATGGGCTGGGCCGGGGTGATCATCCCGGAGGAATATGGCGGCTCCAACTTCGGCTACCTGAGCCTGGGCCTGGTCCTGGAAGAGCTCGGCCGCACGCTGACCGCCTCGCCGCTGCTGGCCTCCGGCCTGGCCGCGGCCTCGGCCCTGGTGCTGGGCGGCTCGGACGCGCAGAAATCCGAATGGCTGCCGAAGATCGCCGAGGGCGCGGCGGTGGGCGCGCTGGCCATCGACGAGGGCCCGCACCACAACCCGGAAAAGGTCGCCACGGAATTCAAGGGCGGCAAGATCACCGGCAAGAAGACCTTCGTGCTGGAGGGCATGGCCGCCGACCTGCTGGTGGTCTCGGCCAAGGGCGCGGACGGGATTGGCCTCTATCTGGTCAAGGCCAATGACCCGGGCGTCTCCCGCCACCGCCTGGCGCTGGCCGACAGCCGGGGCGCGGCCAACATCGAGTTCAAGGACGCCGTCGCCGAGCCGCTGACCGGCGGCGCCGCGCTGGTGGAAAAGGTCCTCGATCGGGCCCGCGCCGGCATCGCCGCCGAGATGCTGGGAAGCGCCGTCCAGGCCTTCGAGACCACGCTGGACTACCTGAAGGTGCGCGTGCAGTTCGGCCAGGTGATCGGCTCCTTCCAGGCCCTGCAGCACCGCGCGGCCAAGATGTTCACCGACCTGGAACTGTCGCGCTCGGCGGTGGAAGCGGCGCTGGCCGCCATCGACGCCGACAGCCCCGACACGCCGGAACTGGTCAGCCTGGCCAAGGCCAAGATGGGCGACACCTTCCACCTGGTCTCCAACGAGATGGTCCAGATGCACGGCGGCATCGGCATGACGGATGCGCACGATGCGGGGTTCTACCTGAAGCGCGCGCGGGCGGCTGAAGCGGCCTTCGGCAACCAGGCGTTCCACCGGGACCGCTACGCGAAGATCCAGGGGTATTGAGGCTAGGCCGCGCTAAGCGCGGCTTGTGCTGGTCGTGAGTTAGGGGAAGCCCCGCTGGCGGTGACGTTGGCGGGGTTTTTCTGTGCGGTCAGGACGGTTGGGTTCAAGGCTGGAGGTGGCTGCGGGTCCGTTCTCCCCGGGGAGAAGGGACGCGGTGGCTTGGGCGGCTTCGGGGATCTTGGCGATCACGCTGGGCGCGGCGCCGAGGATGTCGCGGTTGGGGAGGCGCAGGACACGGAGGCCTTGGGCGGCCAGCCAGCGGTCGCGGGCGGCATCGTGGACGGGGTCGTGGATGGGGCCGTCGGTTTCGATGGCCAGGCCGTGGGCGAAGCAGAAGAAGTCGAGGACGTAGGGGCCTTTCGGGACCTGGCGGCGGAATTTGAGGCCGGTGAGGCGGCGGTCGCGGAGGAGGGTCCAGAGGGTGCGTTCGATCAGGGTGGCGCGTCGGCGGAGGGCCCGGGCCTGGTTGACGGTCGCGTGACGTGGGGCGGTTGGCGTGCCTCCCCTCATCCGACCTGCTTCGCAGGCCACCTTCTCCCCAGGGAGGAGGATCTTCGCATTTTTGTTCTATTTCCAAGGGACGTGGAGGCCGGAGCGGGCGGTTGACGCCGAAGGTCTAGCCTAGCCCGGACGGACCCTGGCGGCAGTGAGTGCCGGCCCACCCTGGCGCGTGGGCCCATCCGACCCTACGGTGGTGAGGGCGTTTGGGAGAGGCCTTTGGGCTTGGGCAGCGACACGGCAACCCTCTGGTCGGTGGTGATCGGCGCCCTCCTGGCGACGGTGGGCGGATTCGCAGCCACCCAGATGGAGGCGATCCTGCGGCGGCGCGAGCGCGAGCGCGGCGCGGCGCTGCTGTTCGGCGAGATCCTGACGGCCCTGGAGCTGATCACCCGGATCACCGACGAGAGCCGTGGCCGTGGCGACCCCTATGGTCCCTTCACCATGCGCATGCTGCGCGCGGTGCGGCGCGAGACCGACACCTACGACCGCAACCGCGAGCAGCTCTACGACCTGCGCGACCCAACGGTGCGCGCCCAGATCCATGGGCTGCTGGTGAGGATCACGCTGGCGCTGGACGGGGTCATCGACGCCGCCGAGCAGATCGCCATCCTGGACGGCGCGGCCCGGGGGCTGGCGCAGGACGATCCGACGCTCCGGGAACTGGCGGCGCAGCGCGCGATCCAGGCCGAGAGCCGCCACACAGCCTTCGACTTCATGGTGGAGGGCGGCCGCCAGCTCAAGCCGGTCATCAAGGCCCTCGGACCGCTCTCCAAACAGAGCTTCGAGAAGCACGAGGCGGTGATGCGCGGCTGACGCGGCGCTTCACCCTGCCGCTGTCGCTAAAAATTCACGGCTCTTCTCCGGCGCGCAGGTGGCGACGACCGCGGCGGCGCAGTACGACCATAGCCTCCAATCGAGGAGCCCCCATGAACCTGAAACTTTTGGCCGTTGCGGCGGCGTCACTGAGCTTGGCGTCCATGGCGGCGCCCGCGCTTGCGCAAAGCGCGCCCAGCTATTCGGTCACCAAGAGCGTGCCGCTGGGCGGCCCTGACAAGTGGGACTATGTGGTCTTCGACCCCGGCTCGCACCGGGTCTATGTGGCGCACGGCGACCATATCGCCGTGGTCGACGGCCGCGACGGCCGGATGATCGGCAAGGTCGAGGGCATGCCCGGCGGGACCCATGGCATCGCCATCTCCGCCGCCACCGGCAAGGCCTACACCGACGACGGCAAGGCTGCGGTCGCCGTTGCGTTCGACCTGAAGACGCTGAAGACCGGCGCGCGCATCCCCGCGGCGGATGACGCCGACGCCACGGCCCTCGACCCGGTCACCGGCCACGTGTTCATCATCAACGGCGATACCGGCTCGATCACCGTGATCGACCCGAAGACCGACAAGACGGTGGCCACCCTGGATGGGGGCGGCAAGCTGGAATACGCCGTCGCCGACGATCGCGGACATCTGTTCGTCAATGGCGCCGGCAAGCGCGAGGTCGTGCGGATCGACACCAAGGCCAACAGGATCGACGGCCGCTGGGCGATCCCTGACTGCGCCAGCCCGCATGGCCTGGCGATCGATAAGGTCCGCCACAGGCTGTTCGTCAGCTGCGTGAACAGCCTGATGACCGTGGTCAACGCCGAGACCGGCGCGCGGGTGGCCACCGTGCCGATCGGCAAGGGCACCGACGCGGCGGCCTACGACCCGAAGCGCCGCCTGGTCTTCAGCTCCAACGGGGCCGACGGGACGATCTCGGTGATCCAGCAGGGCGACAACGACTCCTATCGGCCCGCCGCGACGGTCAAGACCGCGGTCAGCGCCAGGACCATGTCGATCGATCCGGAAACCGGGCGGCTCTACGTCGTGGCCATGGACGTCGATCCCGCCGCCGGGCCGAACGACCACCCCAAGCCGCATCCGGGCAGCCTGCACCTGATGTTCCTCGACCCCGCGCATTGAGGCCTGCCCTTCCTCCTCCGCTCGCGCGGAGGAGGAAGAGGCCTAGGCGCTATTTCTTCAGCTTGTCCGCCGGCTTGGCCGCGTCGGCGGGCTTGGCCGCATCGGCCGCGGCCGCAGCCTTGGCCTTCTTCTTGTGATGCATGGGCTTGGCCTTTTCCGGCGGGTTCGGAATAGGCTGCATGGTCCCCGACTGGGCCAGCGCCGCACCCGCCATGAACGCCGTGGCGACGAGCGCCAGGCCGAACGTCTTGAGCTTCATGTCCTTTGAGCCTCCCTTTGGCCGTCCGGGCCGGTCGTGGCCAGGACTCGCACAACAAGGGTAGTCCAGTCCGGCGGCGCTGTGGAGATGGTCCGCAATCTGCCTATAGTCGCGCCATGCGCCGACGCCTCTCCGCCTTCGCCCTGACGCTCACCGCCGTTCTCGGCCTGGTCCACGCCGCCGCCGCACAGGGTGTCGCCGGCAGAACCGTCAGCCTGCCGGGCCTCAGCTACCAGGTGCTGGCCTCGGGGCCGGCCGGCGGCGCCCATCCGAGGCGAGCCGACAGCGTGGCGATGCGCTACATCGGGCGGCTGGAGAGCGGCGAGGTGTTCTCGACCTCGCCCGGAGACGGAACCGGAACCTCGACCTTCGCGGTGAACGGAGTGATCCCGGGCATGAGCGCGGCCTTGCAACTGATGCGGGTCGGCGATCACTGGCGGATCACCATGCCGCCCTACCTGGCCTACGGCCCGGGGCGGCCGTTCTCGCAGGTGGCCTCCGGACCGCAGGCCCAGGCGATCCAGAAGCGCGGCATTCCGCCCGACGCCACGCTGATCTTCGACGTAGAGCTGACCGCGATCGCGCCGCCCAAGGCGCCCTGAGCGCCCGGCGGCGGTCCCGCAATCGTCTGTAGACCCGGCGTCACCGTGGCTCTTGCGCCGCAGGCGAGGACGTGGCCCCTTACTTGCAGCTGTCGGCGGGCGCGAGTCATTCAGGCGCAGACGAGAACCGGCAGGGCGAGGTGGCGTGGACGGGGCAAGCATGGAACCACCTCACGGCGAGAACGAGGAGCCGCCGCCGGCCAAGCGGCCGAGCCGAATTCTCGGCCTGCTGGCGGCCGTGGGCTTCTCCATCGCCATGTGGGCTTTCATAGGCATGGCCGTGCTGGGCTTGGTGCTGAAGGTGTTCGCCTCGCACGGCTGAACGGGCGAAGGGCGTAGATTTCAAGACATGGCTGAACTGACAGACGCCCAACTGAACGCCCTGCAGAACCTGGCGCGCAAGAAGAGCGGGGAAGACGCGCCGTTCATCAACATCTCCGCGGCCCGCGCCCTGACCGAACTGGGCCTGGCCGAACGCAGCCGCGAGGGCTGGGACATCACGCCTGAGGGCTCAGCCTACCTGGCCAGCCGGGCCGCCCCACCGCGCTAGAGCCTGTCCCGGCTCGGCACGGGTCTTGAAATGCCCCCAAGCGTTGAGCCGTAACAGAACAGTCGGCTCCTAACGCCGGAGACACCAGATGGCCCTTGCCGCAGTTGTCGCGCGTACCAGTCAGAACGGTATCCAATACCTTGTCCGCGAAACCGGGCGCGCAGAGTGGGCGCTGAGCTCAAACGGCGCGGCCCGCTTCCAGAGCTTCCGCGAGGCCACCCGCGCGGCGATGCGCCTGCCGAGCAGTTGGCGGGCCTTCGCGCTTCCCGCCGAGGGCTAACCGGTCTTGCCGAGCGACGGGGCGATAGGCTTAGGTCCGCCCGTACTCTGAGTTCAGAGGCGGGAGTAAGCGCATGGCCGAAGAGATCCTGGACCCCGACCTGCCGATCGTGGATCCACACCACCACCTGTGGGACCGCCGGAACTATGCGCCGCCGGCGGCAGGCGGGACGCCGGCCGACCCTGAGCATCCCTTCATCATCGCCATCGCCGACGCCCGCCGCTATCTGCTGGACGAGCTGATCGCCGACACCCAATCCGGGCACAACGTCCGGGCCACGGTCTTCGTGGAGTGCCGGGCGATGTACAAGGCCGACGGCCCCGCCGAGTTGCGCGGGATCGGCGAGACCGAGTTCGTCAACGGCGTGGCGGCGATGAGCGCCAGCGGGACCTATGGCGACTTCAGGGCCTGCGCCGGCATCGTCGGCAATGCGGACCTGCTGCTGGGCGACGCCGTGGCTCCGGTGCTGGAAGCCCACGTGCGGGCCGGCGGCGGCCGCTTTCGCGGCATCCGCAACTCAGCCTCCTTCGACGCGGACAAGGCGGTGCTGGGCCCGTTGAACCGCGTCGAGGCCGGCCTCTACCTGTCGGACCCCTTCCGCGCCGGGTTCGCGCGGCTGGCGCCCATGGGGCTCACCTTCGACGCCTGGCTTCTGGAGCCGCAATTGCCGGACGTGATCAGCCTGGCGCGAGCCTTCCCCGAGACCACCATCGTCCTCGACCACGTCGGCACGCCGCTGGGCCGCGGGGCCTATGAGGGGCGGTTGCCGGAGCGGTTCGGGGCCTGGCGCGACAACATCCGCGAGCTGGCCAAGTCGCCCAAGGTGGTGGTCAAGCTGGGCGGCCTGGCCATGGCGTTCTGCAACTTCCCCTCGTTCCTCAGCGAACCCCGGGCGCCATCGACGCAGCTCGCCGCCGAGTGGGCGCCCTATATCGAGGCCTGCATCGAAGCCTTCGGGGCGGATCGCTGCATGTTCGAGAGCAACTTCCCGGTCGACATGGGCGCCTGCGACTACCCGACCCTGTGGAACGCCTTCAAGCGAATCGCCAGGGGCGCGAGCGCCGACGAGAAGACCGCTCTGTTCTCAGGCACGGCGACCAAGGTCTACGGGCTGCAGATCTAGCTGCCGGCCGGGTCTTTCGCAGCCAGCTGGGCTGTGGTTCTGTGTACGACGTAAATCGGAGCCCGAAATGAAGCGCACGATCCTGTTGGCGGCATTGCTGACCCTGGCCGCCGCGCCGCAATGGGCCGAGGGCAAGGCGGTCGGTCATCCCGCCATCCCCGCCGCGATCTTCACTGACCCGCCGGCCGACAAGGCCAATCCGCCCAGGATGGAGGTGCTGCACATCCCCAGCGGCGGCGTGGAAATCAATGGCGTCGCCTACCTGGCCGGCGGGGCGGGCGTCCATCCGACCGTGGTCCTGCTGCACGGCCTGCCGGGCAACGAGAAGAACCTCGACCTCGCTCAAGCGATCCGCCGGGCCGGGTGGAACTGCGTGACCTTCAACTACCGCGGCTCGTGGGGGAGCCCAGGGTCGTTCAGCTTCGAGGGCAACCTGGCCGACGCGAAGGCGGTGCTGGCCTATGTGCGCGAACCCGCCAACGCCCGGAAGCTGCAGATCGACACCGGCAAGCTGGTGATCGGCGGCCACAGCATGGGCGGTTGGGTCACCGCCCTGACGGCGGCGCAGGATTCCGGCCTGGCTGGCGCCTTCCTGATCTCGGCCGCCGACATGGGCGGGCGCGGCGCGGTTCCGGCGGCCAAGCCGATCGTCGTCAAGTCGATGTCGACAGAGCTGGAGAGCCTGGCCGGGACCTCTGCGGAGAAGATGGCCGACGAAATCATCGGCTTTTCACCGCGCCTGTCGTTCAACGCGGCGGTCGCCAAGGGGCTGTCGACCAAACCCCTTCTGGTGATGACGTCAGACGACGGCCTGGCGCCTGGCGCCGAAAAGCTGGTGGCGGCGATCAGGGCGGACGGCGGCGCGCAGGTCACCCTCGTGCACGAGGCCACCGATCACGGCTGGAGCGGCAAGCGCATCGCACTCGAGGCCGCGGTGATCAGTTGGCTGCAGGCGCTGAAGTAGCGCCGGAGGCTTCGGCCGGATGTGAGGCGAGGAACTGGGCGGCCTCGTCCTCGCGGCGGCGGTAAAGGCGCACGTCGCCCTGCGCCACCTGGCGGAAGCGGGCGATAAACACGGGGCCAGCGGCCAGCAGCACGCCGGCCATGTCGGCGAACATGTGCGAGGCCGAGATTTCCTGGCCGAGGAAGCAGGGGGCGATGCCGACGCCCAGCACGACCCACATGGCCACAATGGCGATGTCGCCGCGACGCACGAACGGCAGGAGGCCATAGGCCCCGGCGGTAACCCCATAGAAGGTCAGGGCCTCGACCGTCAGGTCGCCTGGCAGGACCACATTGCGGATCGACAGCGGCGAGACCAGCATGATCGCGCAGACCAGCACGACGAAGGCGCTGGCCAGCCGCATCATCGGGAAGGGGGCGATCGAAAACACCTGAGGAAGGTCCCGCTGAAAATAACGAGGTGGAACCTAGGCCCGGGCCTCTCAATTCAAGGTGAAATTTCGTGGTTATCGGGGACTAAACCAGGCGGGCGGCCGGCTTCCCGCCGCCCGCGGCGCGGGATAAAGGATGCCGCCATGGCCGAGACGACCGACATTGCCGTCTACCAGAAGCTCACGGAACTGGCCGACGAGTTGGACGACATGGCCGCGCGCGGCGCGACGCTGGTGGGCGAAGCCGCGCTGATCACCGCCTCGCGCAACGTGCGCGGCATGGCGCTGGCGGTATACAAGCACATCATGGGCGACCGACAGGGCGCGCTCGACAGCTAGCTTCGCTTGCCAGGACCTCAGAACCCGCCAGGATGAGAGCCGGGGAAAACGGGGGCGCACCTATGAAGACCTGGACCATGGCCGTGCTGGGCGCGGTGGCGGCGATGAGCGCGGCGGGCGCAGCTGTGGCTGCCGGGCCGCCGGCGGACCTGAAGCCGGCGCACGTGGCCGGTCCGGGGCTCTATGTCATCGACCTGGAGGCGCAGAAGGCCTGGTATTCTGAGAAGCTGGGCCTCAGCGTGCGCGACACCATCCAGCGCGGCGGGACTCCCTACGAATACGTCATGGGCTACAGTGACGGGCCGGCCGGCGCGATCCTGGCGCTGGCCAAGAGCACCATGAGGCCGGCGGGCGCCAACGCCTTCTCCCGCGTGATTCTGGCCACGCCCAACGCCAAAGGCCTGGCCGACTGGCTGAAGGCGCAGGGCGTGGAGAACCGCGAGGTCATTCCGAACGTCGCCTATTTCATCCGCGACCCGGAGGGCAACAACGTGGAACTCTACACCGCTCCGCCGAAGCCGTGAGCTCGCTGCGCTTCGCAGCCGCCCCGGCGATGATCGGCCTGGCCGAGGGGATCGGCGGGACCTACCGCGCCGACTGGGCCGCACCAAGCGGCTGATCCCGCACCTCTGGTAGGGCGCAACGATGGCGCCGCCGGCCACAGAAGCGCCGAACTGCGCCCGCAGCCTTGGGCCAGCACAGGGAGGCGAACATGACACCCTTCCGGAACGACGCCGCCAATCCGTGGAGCCGCGAGGGCGTCTGGCCGCACCTGCCGGTGACACCGCTGACGCTTAGCGGTTGGCGCGCCGCCCAGCCGCCGCCGCGCCCCGTGACGCCGCCAGCGGCGCCGCCACCGCCGGCGCCTGAGCCGCAGACGCAGCCGGTCGTCGCGTGGGAGGAGCCGCTGGTGTTCGCACCCTCGCCCCGCCTCGCCGCCGCGACGGGCGCGAGCCTGCGCGACCGGCCCGGCCGTTCTGCGCCGCGCCTTGCCCCGTTGGTCGCCGCCGCCGCGGTTGGCGCGGGCGGAGTTCTGGCTGTCTTCATGGTGCTCGGTGTCCCCCGGCCGCCGGCCGCCGCCCCCGCGCAGCCCCCCCCGGCCGCCTCGGCCCTTGCGGCCGGCCGGTTGAACGGCGGGACGTCCGCGCCACCGCCCTCCATGGTGCTGACGCCAACGCCAATGCCAGCGCCGACGGCATCGTCCGGATCTCGACCCGCGCCGGCGAAGCCGATGGCCGCTGCGAAATCGCAACATCTCGAAGTCGAGTCCGCCCCCGTCCCGGCCTCGTCGATCGGACCACTCGACCAGCCTCAGCCGCTGACGATCCCGCCGCTCCCGTCCCAGGCGCAGGCCGATCCGCCGCCGAGCCTGCCGGCGGCGGAACCCGCCCAACCCGCCTCACCGCCGAGTCACGACGCGCCGATGCCGCGGCGGATCCCTGACCCCAGCTGAACAGCGCGGTTCAGCCAGGGTTCAGCGCCCCAACGTCAGCTTGGCCTCATCGGGACGACCGAAGAGGAGAACTGAACATGAAGCACCTGCTCTACGCTGCCGTGGCCCTGGCCGCCGTCGCTGCGCCGATGGCCGCCTCGGCCCAGACCGAGCGTCAGGACGACCGGCGCGAACTGAACGAAGACCGCCGAGACCTCAATCACGACCGGCGTCAGGCCGACCGCGACGGCTATCGCGGCCCGGGCGAGCGCGCCGAACTGAACCGCGACCACCGCGAACTCAACCAGGACCGCCGCGACCTGCGCTACGACCGCGCCCGCGCCGACAGCTGGCGGGGCCGCGCGGAGTGGCGCGACTTCCGAGGCCCGCGTCCCGGCTACTGGTTCGCGCCGGGCTATGGCTATCGCCCAATCAGCCGCTTCGGCTGGCGCCGCGGGACCTATGTGCCCGTCGGCTACCGCGGCTACTACGTGCAGGACTGGGGCTACTACGGCCTGCGTCCGCCGCCCCCTGGCTACCGCTGGATCTACGCCGACGGCAATTTCGTGCTGATGGCCGCCGCCACCGGCCTGATCGCCGATCTGGTGATCCACGGCTACTGATCCAGGCGTCTGCTCCAACCTCCTGCGCCTGCGCGGAGGAGGTTGGAGCTTCCACCCGCCCGCGCGCCTGCGCTGCAAAGTATTGAGCGCGCTGGACGGCCGAACCGGTTTCCAACTCCCCCAGACGCGCTCTAAGGTGGCGTCAAAACGGGGGAGAGTTTTCGATGCGTCTGCCACTACTTCTGACCGGGCTGGCGCTCGCCTGTTCTGTTCCGGCCATGGCCCAGAGCCCGGCGCCCAAGCCCGCCGCGCCCGCGACGGCCGCCCCCCAGGGCCGCGTCCTGCTGTCGGTGCGCGACGTCATGCGCCACATCGTCAATCCGGCGGCCGAGACCTACTGGGCCCACTCCGGCGAGGTGGACGACGAGAAGGGGGCGAATGACCGGGTGCCCACCGCGCAGACGGACTGGAACATCAATATCGACACCGCCGCCCAGATCGCGGAATCCGGCAACCTGCTGATGATGGACGGCCGCGCCCGCGACCCCAACGGGCCGTGGATGAAGTACGCCATGGCGCTGAACGCCGCCGGGATCGCCGGCATGGCGGCGGCGACGGCCCACGACCACGACAAGACCAACGACGCCGGCAGCGCCATGTACGACGCCTGCTTCCAGTGCCACGGCCGTTACATCCAGCGGCCGAAGGACAGCCTCTACAAGCACGACATCGACAAGGACCTGAAGGACGCCGGCAAGGCGCCGAAGTAGCAACTCAAACGGGAGCTGAACCGGTCACCGGCTGCGCCGTTTAGATGGCGGGATCCAGCCGAGGACCCGCCCATGACCTCCCTTTCCCGCCGCGCAGCCTTCACCGCCGCCACCGGGCTCGCCGTCGGCGCGGCCCTGGCGCTGCCGGGTTGCGCCAAGCGCGAGGGCGGCGAGGACGTGTCGGCCACTGAGGACCTGATGCGCGAGCACGGGGTCTTGCGTCGGATCCTGGTGGTCTATCGCGAGGTCGGCCCCGTGCTGCGCACGGCGCCAGCGAGCCTTGACGCCGCCGCGCTCGGCCAGGCGGCCGGGCTCTTCAAGACCTTTGGCGAGGACTATCATGAGAAGAAACTGGAGGAGCAGCACATCTTCCCCGCGGTGCAGAAGACCGGGGGCGAAGCCGGTGGCCTAGTGGCGACCCTTCTGGCCCAGCACGACCGCGGCCGCGAAATCACCGCCTACGTCACCGCCCGTTGCGCTTCGGGCAAGGTCGCCATCGCCGACGCCGAGCCGTTGGCCAGGGCGCTGGGAGATTTCGCGCGGATGTATGAGGCGCACACCGCTTACGAGGACACCATCGTCTTCCAGGCCTGGAGGAAAAGCCTCTCCAAAGCGCAGCTGAAGGAGGCTGGCGACCAGTTCGAGGATATCGAGCGGGCGCAGTTCAAGGGCGACGGCTTCGACATGGCGGTGGACCAGATCACGCAGATCGAGCAGCGTCTGGGCCTGCACGACCTTGGCCGCTTCACAGCGCCAGCGCCCGGCTGAAGACCGCAGGAGGAGCCATGCGCAACAGAGCCGCCATCGCGATCCTGGCGCTCGCCGCCGCAGCACCCGGGCCGGCCCCAGCCGGAAGCGCCGCGCGCTGGACGGCCTACGCCGATTGCGCCGCAGCTTACCTGGCCAACGCACGCTTGGCGGACCCGGACCGGCCGGCCTCGATGACCGCCCAGGTCTCCGATGTCGCAGACGACTATTCGGCGGCGGCGGCGAAGCGGCTGCGAGGCCGGCGGGGCGGATCGGCGGCCGCCTCGCGCCACGCCGTCGACGCGCGGGTCGCCGAGCAGGCCAAGCTGTTCGGCGGCCAGCCCCGCGAGGCCGTCGAGAAGGTCATAGACGCCTGCCCCCAACTCAACGGCTAGCCGTTGCACTCAGTTGGTGGCTTGAACCGGCCGGCAGTCAGGCTAGTCTGCCCGCTTCCGGGCTGACGCGGGCGCCCGGCCAGACGGCGCGCCGTCCAAGACCCGCTCCCGTAAGCTTGGCCGCAAGGCCGGCGGGAGCGTGCGCTTGATCGGCTTTCGACGACCGGCCCCGCCCCGACCGCTGCGCGGCGAGCGCGCCTCCTCACCCATCAACCCCGGAGATTCCCATGACTGAACCGACTCTCGATCGCCGCGCCCTGCTGGGCGGCGTCGCGCTTGCGGGCGCCATAGCCGCCGCCGCTACCACGGCCGCGGCGCAGCCCGCGCCGCCGCCGGCGGCGGGGTTCGCCCCGCAACCCCTGCCCTTCGACCCGAAGGCTGTTCCAGGCCTCTCCGAGAAGCTGCTCGTCAGCCACCACGACAACAACTACGTGGGCGCCGTAAAGCGGCTGGGCGCCATCCGCGCGGAATTCGGCAAGCTCGATCCGGCCACCGCTCCGGTGTTCGAGATCAACGGCCTGAAGCGCGAGGAGCTGATCGCGTGGAATTCGATGATCCTACACGAGATCTATTTCAATGGCTTACGCGCCGCCGAGCCGGTCAACCCGGGCCTCGCCGCAGCCCTTGAGCGCGACTTCGGCAGCCATGACCGCTGGGCGGCCGAGTTCTCCGGCATGGGCAAGGCGCTGGGCGGCGGCTCGGGCTGGGTGCTGCTTACCTACAGCCGGCACGACGGGCGGCTGGTGAACACCTGGGCGGCGGACCACACCATGGTGATAGCCGACGGCGCGCCCCTGTTGGCGCTCGACATGTATGAGCACGCCTATCACATGGACTACGGCGCCAAGGCCGGGGACTATGTAAATGCCTTCATGAAGGCATTCTCCTGGCATCATCCGAACAATGCATTTCGCAAGGCGAGCGCGGCATAGACCCTGTCCCGACTGACTTGAATCAAGTCAGTCGGGATCCATCCGGGTCGGCGGCCAGGCCGACCTACTTTCCCCAGGTTACGAAGAGGCCGATCGCGGCGGCGGCCATGACCGCAGTGGCCAGCCAGCCCACGATCTTCAGACCCCGGCCGAGCTTGAAGTCGCCCATGGCTTCCTGGTGACTGGACAGGTGCATCATCATCGCCATGACCGGCACCGCCACGACGCCGTTGATCACCGCGCTCCAGAACAGCGCCTTGATCGGGTCAATGGGGCTGTTGTTGAGCAGCACGCCCAGCAGGGTGGCCACCGCGATAGTGGCATAGAAGGCCTTCGCTCGCTGCGGCTTGCGCGACAGTCCGACGTGCCAGCCGAGGGTCTCCCCCACGGCGTAGGCCGAGGAGCCGGCCAGCACCGGCAGGGCCAGCAGGCCGGTGCCGATGATGCCGATGGCGAAGACGGTGAAGGCAAAGCGTCCTGCGATGGGGCGCAGCGCCTCGGCGGCCTGGGCCGAGGTCTGGATGTCGGTGATCCCATGGGCGTGCAGAGTCGCCGCCGTCGTCAGGATGATGAACAGGGCCACGGCGTTGGAGAATCCCATGCCGACGTAGGTGTCCCATCGGATTCGGTCGAGTTCTGCCGGCGCCTGCTCCGGCGCGCGCTGCAGCGGCTTGGCGTCCGTGCGCTCCTTGACCTCCTCGACCTCCTCCTCGCATTGCCAGAAGAACAGGTAGGGACTGATGGTGGTGCCGAGGATGGCGACGACCACGGTCATATAGGCCGGCGTGAAGGTGATCTGTGGGAGCACCAGGCTCCGGGCCACCTCGCCCCACGGCGTATGGACGATGAACACCACGCCCACATAGGCGAACAGCGACAGTGTCAGCCACTTGAGGATCGAGACATAGCGCGAGTAGCGGGAGAACACCTCGAGCAGGACGGTGACCAGGCCGAAGAGAGCGGCGTAGACGAGTTGCGGGCCGCCGATCAGCAGCCTGAGGGCCGCACCCATGGCGCCCAGGTCCGCGCCCAGGTTGATGACATTGGCCACGACCAGCAGGGTGACGATCGAATAGACGACCGGGTTCGGATAGTGCCTCTTCAGGTTGCCGGCGATGCCGCGGCCGGTGACCCGGCCGATGCGCGCGCTGATCTCCTGGATGGCGCACATCAGCGGCCACGAGAACAGCATCACCCAACTCAGGCCGAAGCCAAACTGGGCCCCGGCCTGGGAGTAGGTGGCGATCCCGCTGGGGTCGTCGTCCGAGGCGCCGGTGATCAGGCCGGGGCCGAGGATCTGCAGCAGCTTGGGCCGTTCAGGCTGTTTGACGAGGGGATTCGGGCCGGCGGGGCCCATGGCGCGTTCGGTCATGTTCCGCTGGCCTCCCTAGCGAGCCCCGCCAGAACGCCTGACCGGCCCCCAGGGCTCCCCGCAGGAAAACTTACTTCACGTGGAAAGCGAAGTCGCCGTCGGTTTCGTGGCCGTCTTCGGTCTTCATGTGCCAGGTGACCTTGTAGGCGCCGGCGGTCAGGGCGCCGGTGAACGGCACGGTCACGACGCGCTTGGTCTTGTCGAGCGCCATCGGGCCGGTGGCGACCGCCGCGCCGCCGGGGCCGGCGACCTTTACGCTCGAAGCGGCCGGGACCAGCTCTTCGCTGTAGTGCAGGGTCAGCGCCTTTGGCGCGGGTACGGTCGCGCCAGCCTTGGGCGAGCCGGTGATCAGCCGCGCGTGAGCGGCGGCCTGGCCGGCGAGGCCGAGGGCTGCGACAGCGGCGAGGGTGAGAACAGTCTTGCGCATGGATAAACCCCTGATGTGTGCGGTCAGCCGGCCGGCTTGGCGGCGTACTTGCCCTGCTTGGCCTTCACGTCGGCCGGCCAGTCAGGAAGCGGATTGCCCTGGGCCGGGCCGTTGGCCTTGATGCCCGGATCGATCACGTACTCTTTGTGGCAGGCGGTGCAGATCAGATAGACCTTGGCGCCCTCGGCATAGACGCCCTGCTTGTCGTGCTTCTCGGCGGCCGCCTTGGCCAGGATCGCCTCGGCGGTGAGCTGCTGGGCGAACTTGTCGAAGTCGGCTTCCGGCGCGCGGGGGCGGCCGGGCAGCTGCAGGGCGTTGCCGGCCTCGATCAGCACCGCGGCGGCGGTCTCCATCTGCTCCCAGCCCTCGTCGGTGGTGGGCGTCAGGTCCTTCGTCCCCTGGGCCGTCTCATCGGTGCCCGAGCCCTTCCAGTAGGCGAATGAGGCCGGGTCGACCACATGGCCCATGAATTCCTTCATGTCCAAGGCGTCGACGTTGTACTTCGCCTGGCTGACGGGCGCGGGCGGCTTCTGCGGCGAGCAGGCCAGCATCAGCGAGATCGGCAGGGCGGCGCAGGCCGCGAGCGTAAGAAGGCGCTTCAAGGGAGTCCCCCGGATTTTCATTGTTCCAACCCTTACTTTGCCAATTGGCCCGCTGTCCGGTTAAATACGGTCTCCGGGGGGTTACAGAAGGTTACAATATTCGTGTCGGACGCGACCAGGGAGCGGGCGAACGAGATCGCTGAGCTGGCCGCGCGACTGCGCGAGCGCCGTGCGCTCGGTCGTTCGGAGGGGCTGAGCCGGCTGTTCGACTACTTGGCAGCCCAGGCGATGGCCGGGGCGAGGCCCAAGGAGTTCGAGGTGGCCGCCGCGGTGTTCGGGCGGTCCTCGGCCTTCGACGGCTCGCAGGACGCCTCGGTGCGGGTCGCCGTGCACCGCCTGCGCCGCAAGCTGGACGACTTCTACGCCGGCGCCGGTTGCGACGAGCCGGTCCGGCTGACCATTCCCAAGGGCGAATACGGCATGGTCGCCGAGCCGCGGGACGGCGACCCCGCGCCCGCGGCGATCGTCCCACGCTCGATGCGGTCCTACGTCCTCGCCGGCATTGCAGCCCTGGTGCTGCTCAACCTGGCCGCCTGGGCGGTTTTCGGGACGACGCATGGCGGGGAACGGACCCTGGCGGGCGCGCAGTCCGCCGCCCCGTGGAGCGGGATCCTGAAATCCGACACGCCGACTCTGCTGGTTCTCGGCGACTACTACATCTTCGGCGAGATCGACGAGGCGGCCGGGGTCGACCGGCTGATCCGGCAATATTCGATCAACTCGGCCTCGGACCTCGACGACTGGTTGATGGACAATCCCAAGGCCATGGGCCGCTACCGCGACCTCGACCTCTACTACCTGCCCGTGGGCGCGGCCTTTGCGCTGCGCAACGTGGCGCCGCTGCTGTCGGCGGGCGCGGCGCATGCCGAGAACCTGCGCGTGGTGATGGCCTCGGACCTGACGCCGGAGATGCTTAAGCGCAACAACATTGTCTATGTGGGCTACCTGAGCGGGCTGGGCGTGCTGCGCAATCCGGTGTTCGCCGGCTCACGGTTCTCGGTGGGCGAGACCTATGACGAGTTGGTCGACGGCCCCACCCGCCACATCTATCGCAGCCAGGAAGGCGGCCCGAACCAAGGGGACGCCACCCGCCGCGACTACGGCTATGTGGCGGCCTTCCGGGGACCGTCGGGCAACCACATCGTGGTGATCGCCGGGGCCCGCGACACCGGCCTGCAGCAGGCCGCCGAGGCCATGGCCAATCCGCAGGCGCTGAAGGCGCTCCACCAGGCGGTGAAGGCCAACGACAACTTCGAGGCGCTCTACGAGGTGGACGGCATCGGCCGCTCCAGCCTGGGTGGGCGGATGGTGGTCGCCGCCCCGCGGACCAAGGTCGATCCCTGGACCGCCCAGCCCAGCCTGAGCTTCCCGCAGGGTTGACCTCCCCTCCCCCGCGAAGCGAGGGGGAGAGGCCGGGAGAGGGCGGCTCGGCGCGAGCGGCTCTCGCGAAAGGTCGACAAGGGC
>DASRRU010000191.1:0-19074 GCA_035656795.1 Phenylobacterium sp.
TGTCGCTCGCAACGGCGACACCAGCCAATGACTTGCCTCAGAGCGAGGTGTTCGATGTCGCCCACCAGATCTTCATTTCCCGATTCCCCCAGTTCGTGCGGATGGGCCCGGTGTTCGATCACGCCGGTGTGCGCCATCGCCAGATCGCGCGGCCCGTGGACTGGTATCTCCAGCCGCACGGCTGGGCGGATCGCTCCGCGGTCTATGACGAGGTGGCGCTCGATCTCTTCTGTCGGGCGGCAGAGGCGGCGCTGGCGGAAGCAGGCCTGACCGGCGCCGAGGTCGACGCCATCGTCACGGTCTCGACCACCGGGATTTCGACGCCCAGCCTTGAGGCCAAGGCGATGACCCGCATGGGCTTCCGGTGCGATGCGGCGCGCGTCCCGCTGTTCGGGGTCGGATGTGCCGGCGGGGCGACGGGTCTTTCGCTCGCCTATCGGCTGGCCAAGGCCCAGCCCGGCGCGAAGGTCCTGCTCGTCTGTGTCGAGCTCTGCTCGCTGGCCTTCCGCCTGGAGGACCTTTCCAAGACCGACATCATCTCGACGGCCATCTTCGGCGACGGTGCGGCGGCGTGCGTGGTCTCCAGTGGCGACGAGGGCTTTGCGGCGGTCACCGGCTGCGCCGAGCACACCTGGCCGGACACTCTGGGCGTCATGGGCTGGAGGATCGGCGAGGGTGGGCTCGCGGTCGTCCTCGACCAGGCCCTGCCATCCTTCGTCAGCCGGGAAATCCGGCCGGTGCTTGAGGCCATGCTGGCCCGCCAGGACCTGCGCCTGGAGGATATCGACCGCTTTATCTGTCACCCTGGCGGCATGAAGGTGGTCGAGGCCCTGGAGGGCGCGCTGGGGCTGGGGCAGGGCGCGCTGGACCACGAGCGAGAGGTGCTGACCGACCATGGCAACATGTCCTCACCGACCGTCCTCTTCATCCTCGACCGCGCGCGGCGCGCCGGTCTCCCGAGGCGCTCGCTGGTGACCGCTATGGGTCCAGGGTTCACCGCCAGCACGGTGACACTTGAAGCGGCATGATCGTCTCCGTCGTCATCCTCGCACTGGTCACGGCGCAACGGCTGGGAGAGCTGGTCGTGGCGCGGCGCAACACCGCGCGCCTCGTGGCCGCAGGCGGGGTCGAGCGCGGCGCTGAGCACTATCCCCTGATCGTGGCCTTGCACGCAGCCTGGCTGGCTGGGCTGTGGTGGCTTGCCTGGGATTCGCCGGCGAACCCGGCCTGGCTCGGCGCCTACGTGGTGCTGGAGGGGCTGCGTGTCTGGGTGCTGGCGTCGCTGGGGGCGCGGTGGACCACCAGGATCATCGTGGTCCCCGGCGAGACCCTGGTCCGCAAGGGTCCCTATCGGTTCCTGTCGCACCCAAACTACCTGGTGGTGGCCGGCGAGATCGCCGTCCTGCCCCTGGTCTTTGGCTTGACCTCCTATGCCGTGGTGTTCTCGGTGCTCAACGCCGCTATGCTCTGGCTTCGTATCCGGGCCGAAAGCGCCGCCTTGAGGGATTCCGGACCGCCGGTGATCTGAGGCAGCACTTGCTTTGTCGGGCCCGCTGCGGCTTTTGGCGCGTCCGCCGCGTTTCGCTGGCGGGCTCAAGGACTTTGCATGCCGTTTCCCGCCACCCATCCCGCGCTTGAACGCGCCCTCGCCCAGCAGGGCTACCTGGAGCCGACGCCGGTTCAGGCGGCGGTGCTGCAAGAGCCCGACGACCGTGACCTCCTGGTCTCCGCCCAGACGGGTTCTGGCAAGACCGTCGCCTTTGGCCTGGCCCTGGCGCGGGGCCTGCTGGGCGGGGACCCGCGGTTCGGGCGCGCCGAGGCGCCGCTGGCCCTGGTCGTCGCCCCGACCCGCGAACTGGCGCTGCAGGTCAGTCGCGAGCTTGAATGGCTCTATGCGGATGCTGGCGCCCGGGTGGCGACCTGCGTTGGCGGCATGGACCCGCGGGCCGAACGCCGTGCGCTGCAGGCCGGCGCCCACGTGGTGGTCGGAACCCCCGGCCGTCTTCGCGACCATATCGAGCGCGGCGCTCTGGATCTCTCGGCCCTGAAGGTCGTGGTGCTCGACGAAGCCGACGAGATGCTCGACCTCGGATTCCGAGAGGACCTGGAGGAAATTCTCGACTCGACGCCTGTGGAGCGGCGGACGCTGCTGTTCTCGGCGACCATCGCCAAGGAGATCGCCACTCTCGCGCGACGCTATCAGCGCGATGCGGTGCGCATCGACACCCTTCGCCGTGATGAGGCCCACGGGGATATCGAGTACCGCGCCGTCCGCGTGGCGCCCAACGAGGTCGAGCACGCGGTCGTCAACCTGCTGCGTTATTTCGAGAGCCCCGGAGCGCTGGTGTTCTGCAACACACGCGAGAAGGTGCGCCACCTGCACAGCGCGTTGCGCGAGCGCGGCTTCTCCGCCGTCGCGCTCTCGGGCGAGATGACCCAGAAG
The DNA here is from genome assembly GCA_035656795.1 of Phenylobacterium sp. Taxonomy (GTDB): domain Bacteria; phylum Pseudomonadota; class Alphaproteobacteria; order Caulobacterales; family Caulobacteraceae; genus Phenylobacterium. The sequence continues at coordinate 2,444 of DASRRU010000191.1, forward strand.
GAACGCTCGGACGCGTTGCAGGCCCTGCGCGACGGCCACGCGCGGGCCTGCGTCGCCACCGACGTCGCCGCGCGCGGACTGGACCTGCCGGACCTGGGCCTGGTGATCCACGCTGAACTGCCGGTCAACAAGGCCGGACTGCTGCATCGCAGCGGCCGGACCGGCCGGGCCGGCAAGAAGGGCGTTTCCGTCCTGGTGGTGCCCTACAACAAGCGGCGTTTCGCCGAGCGCCTGCTGGATAGCGCCAGCATCGACGCCGGCTGGTCGGGGCCTCCGCTGGCCGACGAGATCCGCGCCAAGGACCAGCAACGCCTGCTCGACGATCCGATCCTCAAGACCCCGGGGTCCGAGGAGGAGCTGACGCTGGCCGGTCGCCTGCTGGCGGACCTCTCGCCCGAGGCGGTGGCTGTCGCCCTGATCCGCTACCAGCGCCAGCGTCTGCCGGAGCCGGAGGATATGTTCGATGACGCCCGGGAGACCGGCCAGATCATCCCGTCGGCTCGGCCGGCGCGCGGTGGCGCGGGCTACGATCCGATGCAGGAAGGCCCCGCAGGGCCGCGCCCTTCGCACCGACCCGACACCGTCGGCGCCGAGTGGTTCAGAATGCCGATCGGTCGGCAGAACAACGCCGACCCCAAATGGCTGATCCCGCTGATCTGCCGCCTGGGTCATGTCACCAAGAAGGACATCGGCCAGATCCGCATCTTCGACCGCGAGACCAAATTCGAGATCGTTGCCGAGACGGAAGCGCGTTTCCGCTTGGCGGTGAAGGGCGCGGCCGAGGGCGACATCCGCATCGAACCGGCCGCGGCCCCGCCGGCCGCAGATCGCCCGCGCGGCCCGCGCCCGGCCCCCGGCCCCAGGCCGGGGCCGCCGCGCAACGGACCGCCTGCGAAAGGCGGCAAGCCCTACGCCGGGAAGCCTCGCGGCCCAAAGCCCCAGGGGCGGCGTCCCACCTAGATCGGGCGGACGCGTGGGCTCGACGGCGTGAACTGGCCGGCGGCGAGGTCGAAGCGGACCTGTGAGCGGCCGAAGTCCAGCGACACCCGTTCGAACTGGCTCAGGAGGTCCATTCCCAGAACCACGGCGGGTTCCTCCTTGAGCCCCCACAGGTCGAACACGTGCATGTTGGCGTGGATCACTGGGACGTTGCCCAATTGCAGCCCGCCCAGCCTCAGGAACGGCAGGTAGAGCATTTCGCCGGAGAACGGTTCGCCCGCCAGGGTCTCCAGTCCGACCCGCTGATAGCTGTTGCTGGCGCCGCCAGGGCTGTTGTCTGTGGCGACCAGCACGCGTAGCGGGGTGTTGGCGATTGTCACCTGAGATCCGGAATCGATCATCGCGCTGATGGGCCTTCCGCTGAGGTCGGCGTCGACGATGGTCAGTTGGCCCTTTCGACGGCGCGCCGGCACGATCACCGAGCCGTCCGCAGCGACGTCGCGCACGGAGCGGGCGATAGAGATGCTTTTGTCCTTGAAGGCCAAGACCAGGCGTTGGCCGTCGAGCCAGTCGACGCCGAGCACGCCGTCCAGGCCGTCGCTCAGCGGTAGGGTGGCCGCGCGCACCGCTTTTCGGCTGCGTTCGCCGACCTGCAGGCGATCGATGATCACGCGGGGCCGCTCGCGGACGCCCACGACTGTGTGAATCCGCGCCGGTTCGGTTGCGGCGAGCATCAGGCGTTGCGCCAAGTCACGGGAGATGCAGGACGTGTTGGCGCCCGTATCCATCAGGAAATTGAACGGACCTTGGCCGTTGATGGTGACCGGGGCGAGCATGTGCCCATAGGCGTCGTGCGCGGCGTCGAACTGGGTCGGCGGCTCGGCGGCGTCCCCGGGGAGCGCCTGCGCCGCCGACTGCGCAAGGGCGCGAGAAAGCGGAACTCCGATTGCGGGGAGGGCGAGCAGGCCCGCGGCGGCCTGGCGGCGGCTGAGGCGCATGGCGCAACGCCTCCCTGGCGTTCTCTTTTCAGAATATCACCCGGCTGGCGCGGGGTCATGCGACCTTCAACCTTACGGAAATGGACGGGCGTCTATCGTGCAAGCCATGCTCAAGCGACTGCGCCTGCTCGTGCTGCCCCTGCTGATCCTGACCGGGTCCGCCCACGCGGCGGAAAAGGCGAAGGAAGTTGGCCTGTACGTCGACCTGCAGCCGGTCGCGATGCCGATCGTCATAGACGGACAACTGGTCAACTACGTATTTGTCTATGTCCGCGTGAACCTCCGGACCGGCGCCGATATCGTCAAGAGCCGCGACCTGGAGCCGTCGTTCCGCGATGCGCTGGTGCGCGACGGCCACCGCACGCCTTTCGTGCTGGCCAACGACTGGTCGAAGGTCGACGAGGCCAGGCTGGTTTCGGTCATGACCCGCGACGCCGTCGCCATCGCCGGACCCGGCGTAGTGGCCTCGGTGATCATCACCTCTCAGATCCCACAGAAGCGTGTGATGCCGCCCCGCCCGAGCCCGCCGGATCATCCCTGACGCAGCCCCCCGCGCCGCAGGTTGCGCCGGGGGACCATCTTTGGCACCTTCCCGCCTCTTGACCGGGGCCGCCAAGAGAGCGCGCCACGTAAAATTGGGGAAACCAGGAGCTGGGAGCGGGCCGGAGCGGTGTCGATGACACGGCTGTGGATCCCCCTCCGCGCAATCGCAAAGGGGTGCGCACAACATGAGTTCAATTTTGATGCTGGTGATCGCGGCCGGTCTGCTGGCGGTGCTTTACGGCGCCCTGCAGACCGCCTCGCTACTCAGGGCCTCGCCCGGAAATGCGAAAATGCAGGAGATCGCCGCCGCCATCCAGGAGGGTGCGCAGGCCTATCTGAACAAGCAGTACACGACGATCGCCATGGTGGGCGTCGTGATTCTGATCATCCTCTTCTTCCTGCTGGGCCCACTGGAAGCGATCGGCTTCCTGGTCGGTTCGGTATTGTCGGGAGCGGCGGGCTTTGTCGGCATGCTGATCTCGGTGCGCGCCAACGTCCGCACCGCACATGCCGCCTCGGAGAGTCTGGCCAAGGGACTGTCGCTGGCGTTCCGCTCGGGCGCGATCACCGGCATGCTGGTGGCGGGTTTCGCCCTGATCGGGGTGGCCGGCTACTACGCGGTCCTCACCGGCCCGCTCGGGCATGAAAACACCAGCCGCGACGTCGTCGACAGCCTGGTGGCGCTTGGTTTCGGCGCCTCGCTGATCTCCATCTTCGCCCGTCTGGGCGGCGGCATCTTCACCAAGGGCGCCGACGTTGGCGGCGACATGGTGGGCAAGGTCGAGGCCGGCATTCCGGAAGACGACCCGCGCAACGCCGCGACCATCGCTGACAACGTCGGCGACAACGTCGGCGACTGCGCCGGCATGGCCGCCGACTTGTTCGAGACCTATGCGGTGACCACCGTCGCCACCATGGTGCTGGCGGCGATCTTTTTCCGCGGCACCGACGCGGTCAGCAACATGATGCTGGTCCCGCTGGCGATCTGCGGCGTCTGCATCGTCACCTCGATCATCGGCACCTTCGCCGTTCGGCTGGGCAAGTCCAACAACATCATGGGCGCGCTCTATCAGGGCCTGATCGTCACCGGCGTGCTGTCGGTGGGCGCCATCTGGTGGGTGATGCACGCCCTGGTCACCGCGCCGCTGACCGTCGGAACCAAGACTTTCGACGCCAACAGCCTGTTCGGCTGCGGCATCGTCGGTCTGGTGGTGACCGCGCTCATCGTGGTGATCACGGAGTACTACACCGGCACGGGCTTCCGGCCGGTGAAGTCGGTGGCCAAGGCCTCGGTCAGCGGCCACGGCACCAACGTCATCCAGGGCCTGGCCATGTCGCTGGAATCCACCGCCATGCCGGCGCTGGTGATCATCGTCGGCATCATCGTCACCTACAATCTGGCGGGCCTGTTCGGCATCGCCATCGCCACCACCTCGATGCTGTCGCTCGCCGGCTTCATCGTGGCGCTCGACGCCTTCGGCCCGGTGACGGACAACGCGGGCGGTATCGCCGAGATGGCGGGCCTGCCCCCGGAAGTGCGCGTCACCACCGACGCGCTCGATGCGGTCGGCAACACCACCAAGGCGGTGACCAAGGGCTACGCCATCGGTTCAGCCGGCCTCGGCGCCCTGGTGCTGTTCGCGGCCTATACCGAGGACCTGAAGTTCTTCTCGGCCAACGCGACGCCGGGCAGCTTCTTCGACAACCTGGGCACGGTGGCCTTCGACCTGTCCAACCCCTACGTCGTGGTGGGCCTGCTGTTCGGCGGCCTGCTGCCGTTCCTGTTCGGCGGCATGTCGATGACCGCGGTGGGCCGGGCGGCCGAAGCTGTGGTGGAGGAAGTCCGCCGCCAGTTCCGTGAGAACCCCGGGATCATGACCGGCGAGGTGAAGCCCGAGTACGGCCGCGCCGTGGCCATCCTGACCCAGGCGGCGATCAAGGAAATGATCGTTCCCTCCCTGTTGCCGGTGCTCTCGCCCATCGTGTTGTTCTTCGTCATCAAGGCGATTGCCGGCAAGGTCGACGCCTTCGCCTCCCTCGGCGCCATGCTGATGGGCGTGATCGTCACCGGATTGTTCGTCGCCATCTCGATGACCTCGGGCGGCGGCGCCTGGGACAATGCGAAGAAGCTGATCGAAGAGGGCCACTACGGCGGCAAGGGTTCGGAAGCTCACAAGGCGGCCGTGACCGGCGACACCGTCGGCGACCCCTACAAGGACACCTCCGGTCCGGCGGTGAACCCGATGATCAAGATCACCAACATCGTGGCCTTGCTGCTGCTGGCGGTCCTCGCCCACGGCGTGATCCACTGATCACAGCTACGGGCTGACACGAAGACGCCCCGGAGAGCGATCTCCGGGGCGTTTTTCATTCCATCTGGATCCCCGGCATCGCGGGGATGAGCCGCGCCGCGCTCAGTTCCGCCGGTCGCCTGGGCGGTTGCCGGGCGCGCCGTCGTTGCTGTTGGGCAGCATCCCGCCGCGGCCGACGTTGCCGAGAATCTGTTCGAGGATGGTCAGCTCGCGCCCGCGGGTCGGGGTCTCGCGGCCGTTGAAGGCGATGACCTTGCCGTCCTTGAGGGTGTAGCTGTTGACGCTCTCCACCAGCTCGGAGTCCTTGTTGAAGGTGATCGCGGTCACATTGCGCGAGACAACCTCCGGCATTTTGAACGCCACGCGGGACTTGAGCTGGTTCATGTAGAACCAGGTATTCGTATCGAAGGCGCCCGTCGCAGAGGGTGACCCCAAGCGGCCGCGGACGGTGGACTTGGTGTCCGTGCCGATCTTGACGTCCTTCGGATCGGACTCGATGGCCTGGAAACCGGAATAGCTGGTCACCGGCGCGCAGGCCGACAGACTGGCCGCGGCGGCGGGGATCAAGAGCCCTGCGGCAAGGGCGGCGAAGGCGGTTCGGGACATCATAGGAGGCTGGAACCCGTTCGTTGCGCCGCGAGGCGTTGTTCTAGGGCTTTGACCTATCGTCGCTCGCCCCTTAGTTCAATGCGGCTTTACGGAACGGATCGGGCGAAATCGAGGCGTCATGTTGCTGGATCGGCTATTGCGACCTCGTCCCGCCGTGGGAACCGGCCGCGCGCTCTATGCGCGGGCGGTGGAGCAGGCGAGGCGCCCGGGTCTCTACGCCGACCTCGGCGCGCCGGACACGGTTGAGGGCCGATTCGAGCTCTACAGCCTGCACGTGGTCCTGCTCCTCGACCGGTTGAGGGGCCATGGCGAGGCGGCGACCGACGTCAGCCAGGCGCTGTTCGACACCTATGTGAAGGGACTCGACAACGCCCTGCGCGAGATGGGCGTGGGGGACCTGGCGGTAGGCCGCAAGATGCGCAAGCTGGGCGAGGCCTTCTATGGCCGCGGCAAGTCCTATGAGGCGGCGTTCGCGGCGCTGCCGGACACCGCCGCGCTCGATGCGCTGCTGACCCGCACCGTCTACGCTGACGCTGACGCCACCGCGTTGCCCAGACTGACGGCCTACGTGCTCGGGCAGCGGGCGGCGCTCGCCGCGCAGGGCCTTGAACAGCTTTTGGCGGGCGAGGCGGCGTGGAAAGCCCTGTGACCCACGCCTGGGACCAGCCGGTGCGGCTGCACGAGCTCGGCCGGGGGGCGCTGAGCGTGCGCCTGGAGCCGGATGCCGTCGTGCGGGCCCGGATCGCCAAGGAGCTGAACCTGCCCAGCCTGCCGGCCTTGACCGCAAATCTCACACTGAGGCCCTGGATGGACGGGGTTGAGATCAGCGGCCGCTTCGATGCGGTCGTGGAGCAGATATGCGCAGTCTCGTTGGACAACTTCGAGCACCCTTTGTCGGGCGAGATCGAGCTGCGCGCCGTGCCCGCCGGCAGCGCCCAGGCGCCGGAGCCGACCGGCGGCGAGGTGGATTACGATCCCGACGCGCCGGACCCGCCCGATATCCTGGAGGGCGAGGACATCGATTTGGCGGCCTACGTGGTCGAACACCTGGCCCTGGAGATCGACCCATTCGCCCGCAAGCCAGGCGTCGAGTTCGATTATCAACAGCCGCCGGAGCCGGAATCCCCCTTCGCCGTGCTCAAGAAGTTGAAGGGCGGCGAGCCCTAAGCGCGTAAGGCCTTGTTTGCATTGCCGTGCCCGGGGGCTATCGTCCCCGGCGAATCCGGCGGGACCCGTCGAAGGACCAAAGCGCCGTCTTGACCCAGCCCCTGGTGATTTCCATTGACGCCATGGGCGGAGACCACGGCCCAGCCGTGGTCGTGCCGGCCGTCATCCGCGCGATCTCGGCCCTGCCGCAAGATGTCCGCTTCCTGCTGCACGGCGATGAAACGGTGATTGCTGCCGCCTTGGCCAAGCATCGCGACGCCGCCCGTCGCGTCGAGATCCGCCACAGCGACCGCGTCGTGGGCATGGACGAGAAGCCCGCCCAGGCGCTGCGCCGCGGCAAGGGCACCTCGATGTGGAACGCTGTCGAGGCGGTCCGCGAGGGCCACGCCGTCGCTGCGGTTTCGGCCGGGAACACCGGCGCCCTGATGGCGATCTCCAAGCTGATCCTGCGGATGAGCGCGGACCTGGAGCGGCCGGCCCTGGTAACCTCGATCCCGACGCCGCGCGGGATGACCACCTTCCTCGACGTCGGCGCCAATATCGACTGCGACGCGGAACGGCTGGTGGAGTTCGCCATCATGGGCGAGGCCTATCACCGCGCGGCGCACGGTGTGTCGAAGCCCACCGTCGGCCTGCTCAACGTCGGCTCCGAGGAAATGAAGGGCCACGAAGAGGTCCGCGAGGCCAACCGCATCCTGCGCCATGGCAAGATCGACCTCGACTACCGCGGTTTCGTTGAGGGCGACGACATCACCCGCGGTTCGGTGGACGTGATCGTCACCGACGGCTTCACCGGCAATGTGACGTTGAAGGCCATGGAGGGCGCGTCCCGGTTCATGTACGCCGAGCTGCGCGCCGCCCTGACGTCAGGCCTGCTGGCCACCCTGGGATACCTGTTGGCCCGACCGGCGCTTCTGAAATTCCGCGAGCGGGTGAGCCCGACGCCGGGCGCGCCCTTCCTCGGCCTGAACGGCATCGTCCTGAAGGCCCATGGCGGGGCCAGCGACCGGGATTTCGCCATGGTCATCCAACTGGCCGTCGATCTGGCGCGTAGCGACTTTTCCGCCGAGATCGAAAGGAATATGAGGCGGCTCCCCGATGCGCTGGCCGAGCCCGCGCAGGCGTCCGCCGATGCGGCCGCCACCGCCCAAGGAGCCAGCGAGTGACGAGCGTGCTGCGTAGCGTGGTGACCGGGGTCGGCGGTTACCTGCCCGAACGGATCGTCACCAATGACGACCTCGCCAAGTTCGTCGACACCTCGGATGAATGGATCGTCGAGCGCACCGGCATCCGCCAACGCCACCAGGTCCGCGACGATCAGCCGGTTTCCGACTTGGCAGTCGCCGCCGCGGCGAAGGCCTTGGCGGCCGCGGGGCGCACGCCTGACGAGGTCGACCTGATCATCGTGGCGACCACCACGCCTGACCTGACCTTCCCGGCCGTGGCCACCATCGTGCAGCGCAAGCTGGGCTGCCCCGTGGGCGTGGCTTTCGACGTGCAGGCGGTCTGCTCGGGCTTCGTCTACGCCCTTTCCGTGGCCGACGGCTTCGTGGCCCGCAACCGCTCGAAAGTCGCCCTGGTGATCGGCGCCGAGACCATGACCCGGCTGATGGACTGGACCGACCGTGGCACCTGCGTGCTGTTCGGCGACGGGGCCGGCGCCGTGGTGCTGGAGCCGCAAGCGGGGCGGGGGACCACCGCCGACCGAGGTCTCCTGGGGTTCGCCCTGCGCGCCGACGGAACCAAGCAAGAGCTGCTCTATGTCGATGGCGGCCCCTCCACCAGCGGCCAGGTCGGCAAGCTGCGGATGCAAGGAAATCAGGTCTTCCGCCACGCCGTGGTCAACATCTCCGAGGCAGTGACGGCGGCGGCGGCGGACGCTGGCGTCGAGGTGGCGAGCGTCGACTGGTTCGTGCCGCACCAGGCCAACCTGCGCATCCTGCAAGGCGTTGCGCGGCGCCTGGGCATCGACGAGGCCAAGGTGATCACCACCCTGGACCAGCACGCCAATACCTCTGCCGCCTCGATTCCGCTGGCCCTGGACCAGGGCGTCCGCGACGGGCGGATCAAGCCTGGCCAGCTGTTGCTGCTGGAGGCCATGGGCGGCGGCTTGACCTGGGGGGCCTGCGTCGTTCGCCTCTGATGCTCAGCAAACCCCGCAAACGGACGCTTGAAGTCTTTGACGGAATGAGACAATCAAGGCACGGTGAGCTTGGTGCTTTGGGGGATAGAGCTGGCATGAAGGGCGCGACGGTTACGCGGGCGGACCTCTGCGAAGCGGTCCATGAGGACGTGGGTCTGACCCGCCAGGATTGCGGCGAGCTGGTCGAGCGCGTCCTCGAATTGATGTCGGTCGCCCTGGAGAAGGGCGAACAGGTCAAGCTCTCCGGCTTCGGCGTCTTCCAGGTGCGGGCCAAGCGCGCCCGCATGGGGCGCAACCCCAAGACCGGCGAGCCCGCCGCCATCGAGCCGCGGCGCGTGATCGGTTTCCGCGCCTCGCAGGTCATGAAGGCGCGAGTCGACCGCGCCCTCGCGCGGTGAGGGCGCTTTAGGCCGTGGCCAAGGGGCCGGAAGCCTTTCGGACCATATCCGAAGCGGCTGACGAGCTCAGTGTGCCGCAACATGTGCTGCGGTTCTGGGAAACCAAGTTCGCCTTCATACGCCCGATGAAGCGCGCGGGCGGCCGGCGGTTCTACCGCCCGTCGGATATCGCGGTGCTGCGTGGCGTGCGTCACCTGCTCCACGACGAGGGCTACACCATCAAGGGGGTCCAGCGCCTGCACCGCGAGGAAGGCCTGCGCCGCCTGATTAGCGCCGGCGGCGAGGGTGCGGATAGCGCACCGGCGGTGGCGGAACCCCGCGCCGTGGCGCCCGGCGGCTCGAAGGACGGCCTCTACGAGGCGCTTCGCGACCTCGAGGCCGCCAAACAGCGGTTGGACGCGCTCCTCAATCCCCACTGACCGTCATGGCCGGGACAAGCCCGGCCATGACGGCCCGAAAAAGTGAGTGCGGGGGAAGAGATGGTCGGAGCGACAGGATTTGAACCTGCGACCCCTTGACCCCCAGTCAAGTGCGCTACCAGGCTGCGCTACGCTCCGACGCCTTTCGGCGAGCGCGCCTTATAGGCGGGCGATGATCGTCGCCGCAATCCCGAAAAGCCTCAGCGCGCCCGGTTCATCCAGGAGATAAGCGGCAGGACCGGCACGCCCCAGCAGATCCCGGCCAGGGCGAAGTAGATGAACTGCCAGGGGCCATGGGGCGGGACATAGGCCGCCAGGCGCGCCACGCCGCCCATGTAGAGCAGCAGGAAGGCCAGGATGGCGAACAGGCCGATCAGTTTGCGCAGGCGGGGGGACATGGCGCCTGCTTAGCTGGCCGGACCCGCGGGCGGAAGCGTGGACGCACGGCGATTTCCGGGTTAGGCCGCCCGCGATGACCTCGTTCCTGCGTTCCGACCGCTCCCGCGCCGTTGCGATCTGGCTGTTGATCACGGCGGCCCTGGTGGTCGCCATGGTGGTGGTGGGCGGCCTGACCCGGCTGACCGGCTCGGGCCTGTCGATCACCCAGTGGAAGCCGGTCGCCGGCGTCCTGCCCCCGCTGGGCGAGGCCCAATGGCAGGCGGAGTTCGCCCGGTACCGGGCGATCCCGCAGTTCCGGTTCGTCAATCCGGACATGACGCTGGGCCAGTTCCGCTTCATCTATTTCTGGGAATGGTCGCACCGCTTGCTGGCGCGGCTGGTGGGTGCGGTGTTCCTCATTCCGCTGATCTGGTTCGCGGTGCGCCGCGAGATCCCGCGGCGGCTGTTCGTCCAGATGGGCGCGGTCATCGTCCTCCTCGGTCTGGAGCCGATCGTCGGCTGGTGGATGGTGGCGAGCGGGCTGGCCAACCGGGTCTATGTCGCCCCGGAGCGGCTGATGCTGCATCTGGGCATCGCGTTCGCCCTGCTGGGCGCGCTGATCTGGACGGCGCTCGACGCCCTGGCGGGCCAGGCGCGCAAGGTCCTGCCCAGTCCCTGGGGCGGTCGCGCTCTGACGCTCGTGGGGCTGATCTACCTGCAGATCCTGCTGGGAGCCCTGGTGGCGGGCAACCAGGCCGGGCTGGTCTACAATGACTGGCCGCTGTTTGCGGGCCATCTGTGGCCGCAGGACTACGCCGGGGCGGGCCTGTGGGCGACCCTGGCCCACAGTCAGGGCGCGGTACAACTGCATCACCGCCTGGTCGCCTATCTGCTGACCCTGGTCGCGGTGCTTGTGGGCGCCTCGGCCTGGCGTTCGTCCTATCTCGCGCCGACATCGCGCAGCCTGGCGATCGGCGTCGCAGCCCTGGTGCTGGTCCAGGCGAGCCTGGGAGTGGCGACCTTGGTGACCCGTGTCCCGATCGGCCTGGCCGCCGCCCACCAGTTCATGGCGGCCCTGACGCTCTGCCTGGCCGTGGCCTTCGCCTGGCGCGTGCGGCGGATCTAGGGGAGCGGCGGCGATGAGCGTCATTGCCGCCAGTGGGCGACTTGGCGCACAAGAACGCCGATATCTCCGTAAAGTCTGGGGTGGAACGTGCAAACTCGAATTCGCATCGCCGCCGCGGCTCTGGCCGTGGCCCTGGTCGGCGGTCTCGCCGTCACCGCGGCCACCCGAGCCGAACCCGCGAAGCCCGCCGTGGCCTACACGCCCGACGGCAAGCTCATCTATCCGAAGGACTATCGGACCTGGATCTACCTCTCGAGCGGCATGGACATGGCCTACACCGAGGCCCCGGGCATGGCCGACCACCACATGTTCGACAACGTCTTCGTCAACCGCGAGGCCTATGCGGTCTATGAGAAGACCGGGACCTGGCCTGACAAGACCATCTTTGTGCTCGAGGCCCGGATGGGGCAGGGGCGCGGCTCGATCAACAAGAAGGGCGTCTTCCAGGGCGAGGCCATGGGGCGCGAGGCGCATGTGAAGGACACCGCCCGCTTCAAGAGTGGCTGGGCCTTCTTCCCCCTGCAATCCGAGGCGCCGTCGACCGCGCTCCCCCAGACCTCGCAATGCAACGTCTGTCACGAGCAGCATGGGGCGGTGGACACCACCTTCGTGCAGTTCTACCCGACGCTGATGCCCAAGGCCCAGGCGATGAAGACCCTGGCGGCGGCGTATCTGGCGGATGAGGAAACGGACAAGGCCGAGAAGCGGTAATATGCTACCGTACGCCGAAAATCGCATCTTTTCAACGATGTGAGCCTATTCGGACATCTCGCTGTTGACACGCTCCGGCTTAGTCGGCATATGCGCCGGCTCACGCCGGGGCCCCTTGTCCCGCCAATGTCCGGATGAATTTCCCATGATGAAGACCACGGCTTCGCTGAAGCCCGCCGAGGTCGAGAAGAAGTGGATTGTGATCGACGCCGAGAACGCCGTGGTCGGCCGCCTCGCGACCTTCATCGCCAACCGTCTTCGCGGCAAGCATCGGCCCGACTACACCCCGAACGTCGACTGCGGCGACTTCGTCGTCGTCGTGAACGCCGACAAGGTGAAGTTCACCGGCAAGAAGCTCACCGACAAGATCTACTACTGGCACACCGGCCACCCCGGCGGCGTCAAGGAACGCACCGCCGGCGCGATCCTGAACGGGCGTTTCCCCGAGCGCGTGCTCGAGAAGGCCGTGGAACGCATGCTACCCAAGGAAAGCCCGCTGGCCCGCAAGCAGCTGACGCACCTGCGCATCTACAATGCGCCCGAGCATCCGCACGCCGCCCAGAACCCCGAGACCATCGCGTTCGCAGATCTGAACGCCAAGAACGTGCGGAGCGCCTGAGTATGTCGGAAGCCACCACGCCTGAAGTCGCCACCGGCTTCGACGCCCTGAAGGGCCTTGGCACCATCGCCGAGGATGCCGTCGTCCACGAGCGCAAGGTCGACGCGCAGGGCCGCTCCTACGCCACGGGCAAGCGCAAGAACGCCATCGCCCGCGTCTGGATTCAGCCCGGCAAGGGCAAGATCACCATCAACGGCCGCGACCAGGAGATCTACTTCGCGCGTCCCGTGCTGCGGATGATGATCGCCCAGCCGATGGACCTCGCCGACCGTGCGGGCCAGTTCGACGTGATCGTCTCCGTGCAGGGCTCGGGCCTCTCCGGCCAAGCCGGCGCGATCCGCCACGGCATTTCCAAGGCCCTGACCTATTACGAGCCGGAACTTCGCGCGGTGCTGAAGCCGCACGGCCTGCTCACCCGCGACAGCCGCGTGGTCGAGCGGAAGAAGTACGGCAAGGCCAAGGCCCGACGCAGCTTCCAGTTCTCGAAGCGCTAACTTCGAAGCTTCAATTTATCTAATAAAAGCAGGCGCTTGATGAAAGTCAGGCGCCTGTTCTCATATTCACAAACCCTTCGCAGCCCCTTGGCGCAACCGCTCTTTCCAGTTAACGTTTTGCACAGAACCTTCACAGAAATTGTGGAGTCTGGATCATGGGCGAGAGCTTCTACCAGCAGGTCCACCGCCTCCGGGACGGGGCCGTCATGGTGTACCGCCGGGCCGACACCAACCAGCAGGTTTACCAGGCGCGCCTGAAGGTCCCCGGCGTCAGCGGTACCTGCTGAGCTACAAGGCCAAGGTCCTGGACGTTGATCTGCCGGCTGCGGCCGCCGCTACGGAAAAAGGCGGCTGAACACCCGATCAGCGGTTGCGCCCCAGCTATCAATATCTTGACGCGCCGTCAGTCTTCGGATTGGCGGCGTTGTCATGGCTGGAGAAGAAGGTTCTGACCTGCCCCTCCTAGCCGGGCGGTGCCGCGCGAATTGTTGGAGTAAACTGTTGGAGTAATTGACAACAAAAGGGGCCCGTTGGTAGAGACTCCAACATGGAAGCCGAACTGTTGCTCCGCAAACGCGGGGGCTTGTCGGAAACGGCGTTCGTGGAAATGGTGGTCTGGCGCGTGCCCGATCCGGTGCGCGGCAGCGGACACGGCTTCAAGTATCGGTTGGCCTTGGTGGCGGATGGCGTCTGCGTGCTGCGCTACGACAACGAGACTGGCAAGGGCGATCACAAGCATGTCGGCGAACGCGAGGTGGCCTAGCACTTCACCGACTTGGCGACCCTGCAGGCGGACTTTTGGAAGGACGTGGCGAGATGGATGGCAGGACAATGAGAATCGTAACGCTCGGTGTGTCCTCAATCGAGGAAACCAAACGTCAGATGGCCGCCGCCTTTGTCGGCGAGAAAGTTGGCGAGTCCATCAGCTTCGCCACGGTCGAACTGCTGTGGAAGGTGCTGACGGCCAAACGGTGGGACATTCTGCAAGCCATGACGGGGCAGGGCGAAATGACCATCCGAGAGATTGCCCGCCACGTTGACCGCGATGTGAAAGCCGTACATGGGGACGTGCAGGCGCTACTTGTTGCCGGCGTGCTTGATCGCGCCGACAGCGGGCGCGTGATCTTTCCCTATGACGCGGTGCATGTGGACTTCACTCTATGCAAGGCGGCCTGATGAGCAGCGAACCACACAATGCACTTCACAGATCGTTCACAGATTTTATTCGACCAAAATATCGAAATGAAAACAGTACCTTAAAAATCTTCCAGGTCTCGAAGCGCTAAAAGCGAAGCTGCGAAAACGCGCGTTTCGGAAGGGCGCCTCGGGAAACCGGAGCGCCCTTTCTCTTTGTCTGGTCCCCGCCTGCGCGGGGATGATCGGGGTTTCAGATGTCCCACACAGTCTTCATCGATGGCGAAGCCGGCACCACGGGCCTGCAGATCCGCGAGCGGCTGGCCGGCCGCGCGGACCTGGAGATCCTGTCGATCGATCCCGCGCGCCGGAAGGACGCCGACGCCCGTGCCGAACTGCTGAACGCCGCGGACGCCGTCGTGCTCTGCCTGCCGGACGCGGCCTCTCGCGAAGCGGTGTCGCTGGTGGCCTCCAACAGCGTTCGCATCGTCGACGCCTCGACGGCCTATCGGGTCGACACGGGTTGGACCTATGGCTTCGCCGAGATGGCCAAGGACCAGCGCACGGCCATCGCCGGCTCCATGCGGGTCAGCAACCCCGGCTGCTACCCGACCGGTTTCATCGCCCTGGTGCGGCCTCTGGTGGCGGCCGGCCTGATCCCGCCGGACTTCCCGCTGACCGTCAACGCGGTCTCCGGCTACTCCGGCGGCGGCAAGGGGCTGATCGAGGAATTCGAGGGCCATGCGCCGCCGACCGGCACGGCTGACGCCTTGCGCGCCTATGGCCTCAACCTGGCGCATAAGCATGTGCCGGAGATGATGGTCCACGCTGGGCTCAACCATGCGCCGGTCTTTGCGCCGGCGGTTGGCCGCTTCGCCCAAGGCATGATCGTCGAGGTCCCGCTGCAGCTTTGGGCTCTGCCCGGCAAACCCAGCCCCGCCGACCTGCATGTCGCGCTGCAGGCGCACTACGCTGGCGAGCGCTTTGTCGAAGTTGCGAGCGGCCTTGAATGCGCCGAATTGCAGAAGACCCGCGCCGGGGCCGGTGGCTATGTGGCGGGCCTCGACCCGGAGGCCCTGAACGGGACCAACCGCATGCGGCTGTTCGTCTTCGGCAACCCCGACGGGACCCAGGCGCGGCTGCTGGCGCAGCTGGACAACCTGGGCAAGGGCGCATCCGGCGCGGCGGTGCAGAACCTCAACCTGATGTTGGGCCTGGAGGAGGGCGCGGGGCTGTAGTCCCGCCCTGGGCCCGAAGCGAAGACCGGCGCCGTGACAGGGCTGAAACCGATCAAGGCTTGTAACTTTCGCCCTGGGCGCCACGTAATCCGGATATGAGCATCCATACCTTCGCCCCCCTGTCGCGCCGCGGGTTCCTGCTGGGAACCGCGCTGGCCGCCGCCGTTCCCAGCCTCGCCCTGGCAGCGGAGGACCCCTACGCGGCCTCGCCGTTCCGCAAGATCAATGACGCTGAGTGGCGGGTTCGCCTCTTGCCGGCCTCCTATGAGGTGTTGCGGCACGAGGACACCGAACGGCCTGGGTCGAGCCCGCTGCTCAACGAGCACCGCAAGGGGACCTTCGCCTGTCTGGGCTGCGGCCTGCCGCTCTTCAAGTCGGAGTGGAAGTTCGAAAGCGGCACCGGCTGGCCTAGCTTCTACACAGCCATACCGGGCGCGCTGCTGAAGAAGACCGACCTGGCCATCGGCGTGCCGCGCACCGAATACCACTGCGCCCAGTGCCTTGGGCACCAGGGCCACGTCTTCCCCGATGGGCCGAAGCCCACCGGCCTGCGCTACTGCAACAACGGCGTCGCGCTCAAGTTCATCCCGGCTTGATGCGGCCTCCTCCCGCAAGGGGAGGAGGGCCGAACCTCAGGTCTTCTTGCCCGCCTTCGGGGGCGTCGGCGCAGGCGTCGCGGGTCCGACAGGCGAGCCGTCCCGCTGGTGGATGCTGCCGGAGCCGGAGACGTTGGTTTCCAGCTTTGATGGCCGCGTCAGCAGGGTGACGTCGCCCGAGCCGGAGATGTCGACGATGGCCGCGCCGGTGGGCGCAAGCGTCGCCGCGCCGGAGCCTTCGATGTTGATGTCGGCGTCGCTGACCTTTAGCTCCCCGAGGTCCGCCTCGCCCGAGCCGCTCATCGACAGTTGCAGCCCCTTGGCCACGCCCTTGGCCGAGACCTGGGCGTCGCCGGAGACGTCGAGGTTCAGCTTGTCCTGCTCGTAGCCCTCGATATCCAGCCGACCCGAGCCGCGCAGATCGAAGTGGGTCACCGCGGGCGCGGTCATGACGATCGTCAGGTCGCCCCCGTGGCGGTAGTGGCCGTGGCTGAAGCGCAGGCGGCCGTCCTCGATCTCCAGGTTGTCCAGAGCCCGCTGAGAGCCCGTGACGGTGATCTTTCCGGCGCCGGGCGCCTGGGTGTAGGTGATCTGGGCCGGCACATCGACTTCCAGGGTGTCGCCCCCGGTCCAGGCCAGCTCGCGGGTGGTCTGCGGGCCGGAATAACGATCATTCTCCCAGTTGAAATTGTTGCCGTCGATATCCCAATGGCCGCCGATGAAGCTGTGGTTCAGCAGGGCGTCGGTGAACAGGTCCGGGCCGGCGATGGCCACGGCGGTGGAGATGGTGACCACGGAGACCAGGAA
>DASRRU010000192.1:0-27417 GCA_035656795.1 Phenylobacterium sp.
GGTCTCGGCCATGATGGTCTGGTTGCAGAAGACCATGCCCCAGGGCAGGTGCGTCGTGCGCCCCCACAGCTCGCCGTTGATGAAGTTGGCGATCCGCACGAAAAAACCGCCGATCGGCTCGGCGGCGACAATGATGTCGCCCAGCCTGAGCGGGTCGATCTTCTTGGCGCGGGCGAAGGCCAGGCCTGCGACAAAAACGCCGATGGCGCCGCCGTGGAAGCTCATCCCACCATGCCAGGTCTTCAGGATCTCGACCGGGTCCGTCCAGATCAGGGAGGTCCTGTAGAACAGCACGTCGCCCAGCCTGCCGCCGACGATCACGCCGAGCGTCAGCCACAGAATCAGGTCGTCCACCTGCTCGGCCGTAGCGGGCGCCGGGCGGAATGCCCAGAGTTTCGGGTTGCGCACCATGCTGACGACGTAGCGCCAGCCCAGCAGGATCGCCGCCACATAGGCCAGCGCATACCAGCGGATCGCGAAGGGCCCGATCTGGACCAGAATTGGGTCGACGTTCGGGAAATGCAGCAGGACCGTCGCTCCGGCGTTAGGGTTGACTGTCGCTTTAGAGGAGAACCTCTTCGCTTTCACCCCATGGCGACCATATAAGGGTTATCCGGCAGGCCTGTTGTCCGCCGGCAGAGTACGAGATGCAGACACAGAATCCTTTCCTCGACGAGATGGCCAAGCTGTCCACCGCCGCCATGGGCCTGGCCCAGGCGGCAAGCGAGGAGGCCAAGGCGGCGTTCCGCGCCCAGGCCGACCGGATGGCCGCCGAATTCGACCTGATCCGCCGGGACGATTTCGAGGCGTTGAAGGCCGAGGTGGCCCAGCTGCGCGCCGAGGTCGAGGCGCTGCGGGCGGCCAAGCCCGCGCCGAAGGCCAAGCCGAAACCGGGCGTCGGCGGCTGAAAACGCAACCGCACACAACAATGTGGGCGCCTTCCGCCAAGAACCGGATGACGCTCAAGCCGCGAAGCAGATTAGTTTCAATATCGCAGGCGATTCGGGGGCGGCCGTCTGCTCCCCGCCCGCTGCGAAAGGGGTCTTATGGACACCACCAGCCCGTCTGACGACAGCGTCCAGCTCGGCGCTGATCCCCTCGACGTGGTCGAGCATGTGCTCGCCGCGGAGAACCTGCCCTTCGACCGCACGGAAGATGGCGACCTGGCCTTCTCCCTGGCCGGCGACTGGAAGGACTACGAACTCTGGTTCGCGTGGCGGCCGGAGGGCGACTGCCTGCAGCTTTGCCTGTCTATGGACCTGACGGTGGCCACCGAGCAGCGCGCCGCCGCCCAGGAGCTGATCGCCCAGGTGAACCCGCGCGTGTGGCTGGGGCACTTCGAGCTCTGGGAAGACGGCGAAGTGATCTTCCGCCACGGCATGGCGCTGATGACCGGTGAGCAGCCGAGCCTGGCCCAGGCCGCGGCGATGATCGACGTGGCCGTCGAAGGCGCCGATCGCTTCTACCCGGCGTTCGATTTCCTGGTGCAGGGTTTGAAGTCGCCGGCCGAGGCGATCGCGGCCTGCATGTTCGAGACCATCGGCGAGGCGTAGGTCGCGCCCTGTAAGTGTTCGTCATCCCCGGACAGCGGTGGGACAAGCCCGGCCATGACGATCTGATTTGAGGTGAGCGGCCGGGCCCTCTAGGTTCGCCCCCATGTTCACACCAATTCTGATGCTGGGCGCCGGACGCATGGGCGGCGCAATCCTTGAGGGCTGGATGAGGGCCGGAGCCTTCGCGCCCACGGACATCATCATCGTCGATCCCCACCCCTCGGACGCGGCGCTGGCCTGCGGCAAGGCCGGCGCGAGGCTCAATCCGCCGGAGGCTGACCTCGCCGCGGCCCGCACCGTGATCCTGGCCGTAAAGCCGCAGAAATGGCTGGAGGCCGCCGGCCAATACGCGAACTGGCTGTCGACCGATGCGGTGATCGTCTCCATCGCCGCCGGCGTGGGCTCGCAGGCCATCGCCCGGGAATTCGGCGGGCGCACGGTGGCGCGCGTGATGCCGACCACGGCGGCGGCGATCTGCCAGGGGACCGCCAGTCTCTATGCCGACGACCCGGCGGCGCTGGCCCGGGCGCACGCCCTGTTCGAGCCGCTGGGGACCGTTGTCGACCTGACCGACGAGAACCAGATCCACGCCGCCACGGCGCTCTCCGGCTCCGGCCCGGCCTATCTCTACGCCTTCATCGAGAGCCTGGAGGCCGCCGGCGTGGCCGCGGGCCTGTCGGCAAGCGACGCCAGCCGCTTGGCGCGCTCCACCATCACCGGAGCCGCAGCCCTGCTGGGCGAAACCGGCGAGGCGCCGGCCGAGCTGCGCCGCCAGGTGACGTCGCCCAACGGCACCACCGAGGCGGCGCTCAACGTGCTGCTGGGCGAGCACGGCCTGCCGCTGCTGATGCGCGAAACGGTGGCGGCGGCATTGCGGCGTTCCAAGGAACTGGGCGGCTGACGAGCTTTTGAGCGTCAGCCCGGCAACCGCACCACGGCCCGCAAGCCGCCCAACGGCGAGCGGGAGAGGGTGATGTCGCCGCCGTGGCCGCGGGCGACGTCGCGGGCGATGGCCAGGCCCAGGCCCACGCCCTTGGTGTTGAGGTTGCGCGCCTCGTCGAGGCGGCCGAAGGCCTTGAAGGCCTCCTCGTACTGGGTCTCGGGGATGCCGGGGCCGTCGTCGTCGACGACGATCTCGACGCCGCCCTGCTCGCGGAGCTTGGCGGCGACCTCGACGTGCTCGCCGTGCACGGCGGCGTTCATCACCAGGTTGGACAGCGCCCGCTTCAGCGCATTGGGCCGGACCGAGGCGGTGAGCGTGGGGTCGACGGCCACGATCACCTGCGCCCCGGCGCGAAGGGCGCCTTCGCTGACCTGTTCCAAGAGGTCGCGCAGATGCACGGTCTCGGAGGCCTCGCCGCCCTCGCCGCGGGCGAAGGCCAGGTACTCGTCGATCATGTGCTCCATCTCGGCCAGGTCGCCCTTCATGGCGGTGTTGCGCTTGGAGGGTTCGGCGAGCGCCAGGGCCAGCTTCAGGCGGGTGAGCGGGGTCCTGAGGTCGTGACTGACCGAGGCCAGCAGCGTGGTGCGCTGGTCGATGTGGCGCTGGATGCGGGCGCGCATGTCGAGGAAGGCGCGAGCGGCGCGGCGCACCTCCTTGGCGCCGTGCGGCTTGAAGGTCTGCACATCGCCACCGCGCCCGAAGGCCTCGGCGGCATTGGCCAGGCGCTCGATGGCGCGCACTTGGTTGCGGATGAATAGCAGGGCGATGGAGGTCAGGAGGATCGTCGCGACGGTCATCCACAGGACGAAGATGTGGCCTTGCGTGGCGAAGGCTCGGTCGCGCGGCGCCAGGACGCGCATCACCCCGCCGGGGACGGCGACACGGATATCCACGTAGGCCGGGTAGCGGGTGGTGTCGAACCAGAAGGGCTGGTCGAGCCGCTCCGAGAGCGCCCGGCGCAACGACTGGTCGATCGGCGCCAGGAAGGGCTGGACCAGCACCGGCTCGTCGCGCGGCTGGGCCGGCAGTTTGCGGCCGGGCTGCAGCGCGATGGACAGGCTCATGGAGTCCTCCGCCCGCTTGGACAGCTTGGCGAAGGCCGCGGGCGAGGGATCGTCGCGGTAGCTTTCGACCGCCCAGGCGATGTCGCCGGCCAGGCCGTCGGACAGGCGGCCGGTCACGGTCTGCCAGTGGGCATCGAAGAACACGTAGGTGACCGCGATCTGCATGATCGCCACCGGCAGGACGATAATCAGCAGCGAGCGGCCGAACAGGGTCTTCGGCATCTGCCGCTTGATCCAGCGGCCGATCACGCGCGGGGAACGGGCCATCAGTCGGGAGCCAATCGGTAGCCTATGCCGCGCACCGTCTGCAGATAGCGAGGCGCCTTGGGATCGATCTCGATCTTACGCCGAAGCCGGGTCACCTGCACATCCACTGCGCGGCCGGAGGGATCACTGGCGCTGCGCGCAAGCTCCATCCGCTCCACCGGCTCATCCGGCGTGCGGGCGAGTTGGCGCAACAGGGCCACTTCGGCCTCGGTCAGCTTCACCGGCTCGCCATCGCTGGTCAGTTCGCCGCGCTCGGGGTCGAAGACGCAGCGGCCCAGCGACAGCGGCCCGCCCTGGGTCGGGCGGTCCGAGGCGCGGCGCAGGATCGCCTCGATGCGCAGCAGCAGTTCCTCCGGCTCGAACGGCTTTGAAAGATAGTCGTCGGCGCCCAGCTTCAGGCCCTCGATGCGGGAGCCCGCCTCGCCCATGGCGGTCAGCATCAGGACCGGGGTCCTGCCGGCCGGCCCCTTCTGCTCGCGCAGCCACCGCGTCAGCGAGAAGCCGTCCTCGCCCGGCATCATCACGTCGAAGACGGCGAGGTCGAAATCCAGAGTCCCGATCAGCTTCTTCGCCGACGCGCCGCCGGCCGCGACCGTGACCCGGAAACCGGCCCTCGCCAGGTATTCCTTGAGCAGTTCGCGAATGCGGTCGTCGTCGTCGACCACCAGAAGATGACGCGCCCGCGCCGGCCGATTCATAGCCAAACTCCTGTCCCGCCCGGCCCATTTCGTTTGACGAGGCCGCCTGCGGAGGGTTCTAGAGGGGTCTTCTGAAAGGAGGTCACCCTCTCATGTCTATCGTTCCCTTCGACGACCGCGACGGTTGGATCTGGCTGGACGGTCAGTTCGTGCCCTGGCGCGAGGCGACGGTGCACGTACTGACGCACGGCCTCCACTACGCCTCGGCGGTGTTCGAGGGCGAGCGGATGTACGGGGGTGAGATCTACGAGCTGACGGCGCACACCGAGCGTCTCTTCAAGTCCGCCGAGATCCTCGACTTCAAAATCCCGTTTACGGTGGCCCAGATCGACCAGGCCTGCAAGGACACCTGCGCCAAGAACGGCCTCACCGACGCCTATGTCCGCCCGATCGCCTGGCGCGGCTCGGAGATGATCGGCGTCTCGGCCCAGAACACCAAGATCCACGTGGCGGTCGCCTGCTGGGAGTGGCCGAGCTACTTCAAGCCGGAGGAAAAGGCCAAGGGCATCCGGATGTGCTGGGCCAAGTACAAGCGCCCCTCGCCGGAAACCGAACCGGTGCACGCCAAGGCCGCCGGCCTGTACATGATCTGCACCATCTCCAAGCACGCCGCGGAGAAGGACGGCTACACCGACGCCATGATGCTCGACTACCGCGGCTATGTGGCGGAGAGCACCGGGGCGAACGTGTTCTTCATCAAGGACGGCGTGATCCACACCCCGCTGCCGGACTGCTTCCTGAACGGAATCACGCGCCAGTCGCTGATCAAGCTGGCGAGGGCCCGGGGCTTCGAGGTGATCGAACGGCATATCCGGCCCGAGGAGCTGTCGGAGTTCTCCGAGTGCTTCGTCACCGGCAGCGCCGCCGAGGTGACCCCGGTGGCCGAGATCGGCGAGTACCGCTTCACGCCGGGCAACATCTCGCTCAGCCTGGCGGACGACTATTCCAAGATGGTCCGGCGCGAGCTGGTATCGGCGTAAGCGCTCACCAGACCCCCGGCGCGTACCGCCAGCGGACGCGCCGGGCATAGTCGTCATAGCCGGCCAGCTCGGCTTGCAGCATTTTCTCCTCGCCCAGGGTGCGCCAGGCGAGTCCGGCGACGGCGACCGGGATGAGCGTCAGGCCCCACCATGACCCCAGCATCAGCGGGGCGCCGACGAACTGCCACAGGCCAAAGGCGTACATCGGGTGGCGGACGAGGGCGTAGGGGCCGGTGTCGATCACCGTCTGGCCCCGGTCGGCCTGCACCTTGATCACCGGCGCGGCGAAACTGTTGGTCGCGAAGACCCAGGCGACGCCGAGGAAGCTGGCGACCAGCAGGAGTGCTCCGAGCGTCTGGACCCAGACGGGGACGTGAGACCAGACCATCCGCCGCGCATCGAGGCCCATCAGCGCCGTCCAGGCCACATAGAGGACGATGACGCAGGTCAGGAACACCTTGTCCCAGGACTTCTGGTCGCGCTGGTAGACGGGCATCAGCCGCTCCTCGAGCAACCCAGGATCGACCCGGGCGAGCCAGAGGCTGATGCCGATCCCAAGGATGAAGAAGAGCGCCAGGTAGGCCCAGGCGCTCGGCCAGCCGAACGTGCCCGCGGCGCCGAACAGCAACCCGGCCAGCGCCACCATCAGCAGAACCATCTCGACCAGCAGCAACCCGATCAGGCGCGGCGCGGCGGCCATCGGCCGGAACCCCCTAGAACATCCACGCATAGGGCCGCGGATAGGGCTCCTCGCGGGCGAGCGCGATGACGCCCAGGATCGAGCGGACCAGGAACCAGGCCCAGGTCAAGCCGCAGATGGTCACGCCGAGCCACAGGAACGGCAGGCCGATCAGGATCAGCGAGAAGACGCCGCCCCAGAAGGCGATCGCCGCGCCGACCAGGAACCAGCCGATGGACAGCCAGAAGGTGCGGATCTGGAAGGTGTAATGGCTGTACATGACCGGGCCCGCGCTGGTGCGGCAGGCATAGGCCATGATCAGGCCGATGATGATCGTAAGCCCGTGCGTGAGGCCGACGATGTAGAGCGCGTACACGACCGCCGGAAGGGTACGGTCTTCTCGGGCTCCGAAGTCGCGAGTGTCGGTCATGAGACCTCCGTTTCGCGCTGGATCATGCCGCAAACGGGCAGGCGCGCCAGATAAGCTTTCGTAAGGTTCAGTCGCGGACGAGGGTGATTTCGACGCCTGCGGCCACGGCGTCGGGGGCCAGCGCCAGGGGCTTTTCGACGCGCACGCGGGCCTTGGTCACCCGCGGATCGGCCAGGCAGGCGCGGGCCAGGCGTTCGGCGAAAGTCTCCACCAGTTCGATGTGCCCGCCGGCGGCGATCTCGCGGGCGGCGGCCATGATGGCCTCGTAGTTGAGGGTGTCGGACAGCCGGTCCGCGCCGGCGGTGGGTACGTCCAGCTCGACGTCGACCACCAGGGGCTGCACGCGGCCGATCTCGTGCTTGTAGACCCCGATCTCGGCCTGGACCTTGAGTCCGGTGACGAAGACCCGTGTCATGGCGGCGCGGATCGGGGCCGCGTGGATATTGTCCGCCATCAGCGGCGCCCTGAAAGGTGCTGGCCGGCGTCGACAGCGATCATCTGGCCCGTCACCGAAGGGGCGTCGATAAGGTATCGCAGGGCCTGGGCGATCTCGGTGGGGGCGACGGGTCGGCCCAGCAGGGTCGCGGCTGCCTCGGCGTCGAAGGCCGCCTGGTCCTGGTGGCTCGAGGGCAGGGTCGGGCCGGGCCCGATGCCGTTCACGCGGATGCGCGGGCCGAGCGCCTGGGCCAGCATCCGGGTGGCGTCCCACAGCGCGGTCTTGGACAGCGAGTAGGAGAAGAACTCGGGGCCCGGCGCCAGGACCCTCTGGTCCAGGACGTTGACGATCAGGCCGGTCCGCCCCGGGGGCAGGCGTCGCGCGAAGACCTGGGCCAGCACCAGCGGGCTGCGCAGGTTGGTCTCCATGTGGGCGTCCCAGGAGGCGCGGTTCATGTCGGCGAAAGCGTCTTCCTCGAAGACGCTGGCGGAATTGACCAGCAGGGTCACGGGCCCAAGCTCGGTCTCGGCCTCGCCCACCAGGGCCACGGTGGTGGATTCCTTGCGCAGATCGCAGGTGAGGATGGCAGCCTTGCGGCCCTTGGCGCGCACTTCCGCGGCCGCGGCCTCGGCCTCGTCGTCCACCGCGCGGACGTGGATGGCGACGTCGTAGCCGGCGTCGGCGGCGGCGCCGACCAAGGCGCGGCCGATCCGCCGCGCGCCGCCGGTGACCAGGGCCGCTCCGCGCTCAGCCATGGCGCAGCATCGCGATCAAATTCAGTCGAACCGGCCGAATTCGACGCGGTTGAGGATCGCGATCACGGCGATGAAAGCGACGATGACGTAGATGCCTTCCATGGGGCGCTCCAAACTGGGGTGTCCGGGCTTTATCGGCGCGCCGCCGTGGCCGCAAGCGCTTGTCCTGCACGCGACCCCGCGCTCAAGGTGGCGGCGCCAGGAATTCAGGGAGGCGCGAGATGCCGCTGACGCCCATCGCCACGGAGACTTTCGTCAGGATCGCCGCCGGTATCGACCGGCCGGAGGACGTGGTGGTGGGCAAGGACGGCCGTGTCTTCGCCTCCGACCACCAGTGTGCGGTGGCCGAGATTTTCGCGGACGGATCCTTCAAGCGGCTGGGGCCGAAGGGCGGGGCGCCCAACGGACTGAACATGGACCGCCAGGGCCGGGTGCTGATCGCCAACTTCGGCATCTACGACCGCCAGGACGGGCCGTTGCAGCGGTTCGACCCCGCCACCGGCAAACATGAGACCCTGGTCGCCGAGGTGGACGGCAGGCGGCTGACCTCGGCCAACTATCCGGTGATGGACGAGGCTGGGAACATCTGGTGCGCCAATTCCACTCACGCCGAGACCTGGCCGCAGGCTCTGGACGGACGGCCCGACGGCTTCCTGTTCGTGCTGCGCCCCGACGGTTCGGCCGGAATCGTCGCCGAGGGGCTGCGGTTCCCCAACGGCCTGGCCCTGTCAGCCGACGAAAAGACCCTCTATTGCGCCCAGACCACCGGCCCCGACGTGTTGGCCTTCCCGATCCTGCCGGGCGGCAAGCTGGGCGTGGGCCACCGCTACGGCCCGGCTCTGGGCCTGCTGCAGGAGCCGGGCAAGCCGGCGCCCGATCACAACGACCTCGGCTATACCGACGGCGTCGGCATGGACGTCGAGGGCAATGTCTGGGTCTGCCTGCCGGCGGCCAACAAGGTGGTGGCGATCCTGCCGAGCCTCGAGGTGGTCACGGTGATCCACGATCCGTCGGGCGAAACGGTCAACCACCCGACCAACGTCACCTGGGGCGGGGACGACCTGAAGGACCTCTACATTGGCTCGATCCGCGCGGACTATGTGCTGAAGGGCCGTGCGCCGGTGGCCGGCGCGCCGCTGGTCCACCAGCGCTGATAGTGGCCTTTTGGGGAATCTGTCTTCCCCACTTACCGTCGATCACTAAGATAAGGGGTGAAGCCGGACAGGCGCGGGCCTATCTAGCGATCCGCCACCCAGAACGATCCCGGAGGACGTCAATGCGCGAGTACCTCAAATTCTACATCGACGGCGAATGGGTTGATCCCGTCGAGCTGAAGACGCTGGACGTCGAGAACCCGGCCACCGAACAGATCACGGGCAAGATCGCACTCGGTTCCGCCGCCGACGTGGACAAGGCCGTGAAGGCCGCGCGCAAGGCGTTCCCCGCCTGGTCGCAGACCAGCCGCGAAGAGCGCCTGGAAGTGCTGGGCCGCATCCTGGCCGAGTATCAGAAGCGCTTCGGCGACCTGGCCACCGCGGTGACCGAGGAAATGGGCGCCCCCGCCTCGCTGGCGCAGCGCGCGCAGGTCCCCGCCGGCATGGGCCACCTGGCCACCGCCGCCGGCATCCTGAAGGACTTCAAGTTCGAGGAAGACCGCGGCCAGACGATGATCGTCAAGGAGCCGATCGGCGTCTGCAGCTTCATCACGCCCTGGAACTGGCCGCTGAACCAAATCGCCTGCAAGGTGGCCCCGGCCATCGCCACGGGCTGCACCATGGTGCTGAAGCCCTCGGAAGTGGCGCCCTTCTCCGGCCAGATCTTCGCCGAGATCATGCATGCGGCCGGCGTTCCTGCGGGCGTGTTCAACCTGGTGCACGGCGACGGGCCCACGGTCGGCGCGGCGCTCTCCAGCCACCCGGACGTGGACATGGTGTCCTTCACCGGCTCGACCCGGGCCGGCATCGAGGTCGCCAAGGCCGCGGCCCCGACCGTCAAGCGGGTCCACCAGGAGCTGGGCGGCAAGAGCCCGAACATCGTGCTGGACGACGACCTGCTGCCCAAGTCGGTGGCGCGCGGCGTCGGCCACATGATGACCAACACCGGCCAGTCCTGTAACGCGCCGACCCGCATGCTCGTCCCCTCCAAGCGGATGGGCGAGGCGATCGCCGCGGCCAAGGAAGCCGCCGAGCAGATCACCGTCGGGGACCCCAACGGCAACGCCACCATGGGCCCGGTGGTCTCCAAGGTGCAGTGGGACAAGATCCAGCACCTGATCAAGAAAGGCATCGAGGAAGGCGCCACCCTGGTCACCGGCGGTCCCGATCGTCCGGATGGTCTCGAGAAAGGCTGGTTCGTGAAGCCGACGGTGTTCGCCAACGTCACCAACGACATGACCATCGCCCAGGAAGAGATCTTCGGCCCGGTGCTGTCGATCCTCGGCTACGAGAGTGTCGACCAGGCGATCGAGATCGGCAACGACACCGAGTACGGCCTGGCCGGCTATGTGAACGGCGCCGATATCGAAAAGGCCCGTTCCGTCGCCCGCAAGCTGCGCGCCGGCCAGGTGTCGATCAACGGCGCCTCGGACATGACCGCCCCCTTCGGCGGCTTCAAGATGAGCGGCAACGGGCGCGAGTGGGGCGACTTCGCCTTCCACGAGTTCCTCGAGACCAAGGCCATCCTTGGCTACACGCCGAAGCAGGCCGCGGAATAAAGCACCGCAGAACTCGATCAGGGGGTCGCTCGCAAGGCGGCCCCTTTTTCGTTCCAAGAGAGGCCCGCGCCATGACCCTCGACCCCGATTTCGCCGCCATGCTCGACGCCCAGGCCGAGGCGCTGAATGCCCAGCCGATGCCGCCGCTGGACGCCTTGCCGCCGGAGATGGTGCGGGCGGGCTATCGGATGCAACGGCAGGCGCAGGACCAGAACGCGCCCAAGGACGTCGAGACCCGCGACCTGACCGTGGCGGAGTCGATCCCTGCGCGGCTCTACCGACCGGCGGGGCTGGGCGATCCCTCGGGCCTGCTGGTCTATTTCCACGGCGGCGGTTTCGTGATCGGCGACCTGGAGACCCACGACGGCCATTGCCGGCGGCTGGCCAAGGGCGGCGCATGCCGGGTTCTGGCGGTGGACTACAGGTTGGCGCCCGAGCATCCGTTCCCGGCGGGCCACGACGATGCGCTGGCGGCG
The DNA here is from genome assembly GCA_035656795.1 of Phenylobacterium sp. Classification (GTDB taxonomy): domain Bacteria; phylum Pseudomonadota; class Alphaproteobacteria; order Caulobacterales; family Caulobacteraceae; genus Phenylobacterium. The sequence continues at coordinate 10,995 of DASRRU010000192.1, forward strand.
ACGAAGTGGGCGTTCGACAACGCCTCGGACCTGGGCGTCGATCCGCATCGCATTGCGGTCGGCGGCGACAGCGCCGGCGGCAACCTGGCGGCCTCGGTGGCCCTGGACCTCAAGGACGACGCACAGCGGAAGGTCGCCTTCCAGCTGCTGCTCTATCCAGGCATCTGGCCGGACGAGGAAACCGCCTCGCGCAAGACGCTGGACGGCCCGGTGCTGACGCGGGCCTCGCTGGACTGGTTCGAGAAGCTGCTGGCCGCGGTCGGCCACCCGCAGGCGCCGCGCGCGATGCTGGGCCGCCGTGACCTGAAAGGCGCTGCGCCGGCCCTGGTGGTCACGGCGGGCTTCGACCCGCTGCAGGACGAGGGCCGCGACTATGCCGAGCGGCTGAACGCCGCGGGCGTGGCGGCCCGTCACCTGCACTACCCGGCCCTGGTCCACGACTTCTACATCATGCACGACGTCTCGCCGGCGGTGGCGATGGCGGCGGCAGAGACCGCTGCGGCGCTGAGAGAGGCGCTCGCCTAGTCCGTTTCCCCCGCGCGGCGCTTCTGGGCCCAGGCGAGGATGGACATGCCGGCGACGGTGGAGAGCAGGGAGCCCGCGACCACGCCGATCCGCACCTGCGCTTCGGCGGCGATATCGGCGGACGGGAAGGCCAGCTGCCCGATGAACAGGCTCATGGTGAAGCCGATCCCGCAGAGCAGCGACAGGCCAAAGAGCTCGATCCACTTGGCGCCGGTGGGGCGGCGCGCGAGCTTCAGCCCGATCACCAGGGCCGTGGCGCCGAAGACCCCGAGCTGCTTGCCGAGGAACAGGCCCGCGGCGATTCCCACTGCGATGGGTCCGAAGAGGTCGGAAAGGCCGAGGCCCCGGATGCTGAACCCCGCCGCGCAGAAGGCGAACAGCGGCAGGATCAGGAAGGCGACGTAAGGGTGCAAGCCCTCCATGAAGTCCTCCAGCACGCCGGGCCGGCCAGGCTTGCGCGGCTCCAGCGGGATGGTCGCCGCCGCCGCGACGCCGGCCAGCGAGGTGGAGACGCCCGACTTGAGCGTGAAGCCCCAGACCACCACAAAGCCCAGGGCGTAGAGCAGGTAGGGCGCGCGCCGCCAGCGGCCGAGCAGGCCCATGCCGGTCAGCGCCACCAGCGCGCCCGCCAGCTCCAGGATGCGGAAGTGGTCGGTGAACAGCAGGCCGATCAGGCCCACCGCGCCCAGATCGTCGACGATGGCGAGCGTCAGCAGGAAGACCCGCAGGTTGGGCGGCAGCTTCGGCCCCGCGACGGCCAGGGCGGCGATCGCGAAGGCGATGTCGGTGGCCACCGGCACGGGCCAGCCCTGCGGCGCGGCGCCTGCGAGAAGCGGCGGGTGGCCGATGTTGATGGCCAGGTAGATCAGCGCCGGCCCCAGCATGCCACCGAGCGCGGCGAACACCGGCAAGGCAAGCCGGCGCGGATTGGCCAGTTCGCCGCGGACGATCTCGTATTTGATCTCCAGGCCGATGACGAAGAAGAAGACCGCCATCAGGCCTTCTTTCACCCAGTCGATGACCGGCAAGGTCTCAGTGAAGGCGCCGAGCTGGACGGTGAAGGGCTCGGCGATGAAGCCGAAATAGACGTGCGCCCAGGGCGAGTTGGCGAGCATGATGGCGCCCAGGGCGGCGATCGCCAGGATCAGGCCCGAGGTGCTTTCGGTCTTCAGGAAATCGAGCGTGATCCGCTTGGCCATGGCTTGGGTTAGCATGGCCGCGCGCCCACCGCTAAGGTATCCGGAATGGCCGCCTGGACGCGGCGACGGAGGACTTAGATGCGACTGACCAAGCCCCGGTTTGCGCCGCTCAGCGACGCCGAGCTGACGCCCGAGCAGGACGAGGCGCTGAAGGATTTCCGGCCCGGGCCGGTGCTCAACATCTTCCGCACCCTGGCCCGCGCGCCCAAGGCGCTGGCGCGGTTCAACGCCTGGGGTGGCTATGTGCTGTCGCGGCGCAACGACCTGCCGCCGCGGGAGCGGGAGATCGTGATCCTGCGCACCGGTTTCCTCTGCAAGTCCGGGTATGAGTGGACCCAGCACCACCGGATCGGCCTGCGCGAAGGCCTGACCGCCGAGGAAATCGAGCGGATCAAGGGCGGCGCGGGCGCCGGCTGGAACGCGGCCGATGCGGCCCTGATCAAGTCCAGCGACGAGCTGCACGCCGACCAGTTCATCACCGATGCGACCTGGGCCGAGCTGGGCGCGCATTTCACTGACAAGCAGCGGATGGACGTGGTGTTCACCGCCGGCCAGTACACCCAGGTGTCGATGATGCTGAACACCTTCGGGGTGCAGCTCGACGAAGGCCAGACCCTCGATCCCGACCTGAAGGGGTTCTGATCATGACCGGCCGCCTGGAAGGCAAGATCGCGGTGGTCGTGGGCGCCGGCCAGACGCCGGGCGAGACGGTGGGCAACGGCCGGGCGATGGCGATCCTGTTCGCGCGGGAAGGCGCCAGCGTGCTCTGCGTGGACCGCATCGAGGAGCGCGCGGAGGAGACCGCGGCCTTGATCACCGAGGAGGGTCATGTGGCCTCCTTCCTCGCCGCCGACATCGTCAAGGGCGCGGACTGCGCGAAGATCGTTGAGGAGGCCAAGACCCGCTACGGGCGCCTCGACATCCTGGTCAACAACGTCGGCATCGGCGGCGGTGACGCGCCGGCGCACCGGCTGGAGGAGGCGGCCTTCGATCGCATCATCGCGGTGAACCTCAAGGGCATGTGGCTGACCATCAAGGCGGCATTGCCGCAGATGCGTGAGCAGGGCGGCGGGGCGATCGTCAACATCTCCTCGCTGGCGGCCAGGGCCGGCGGCATCCAGCTGGCCTATGAGGTCTCCAAGGCCGGGGTGAACCGGCTGACCACCAGCGTGGCGCAGTCCAACGCCCGCTACGGCGTGCGCTGCAACGCCGTGATGATGGGCTACATGGACACGCCCATGGCGGTCAGCGGCATCGCGGCTGCGACCGGCAAGCCCACGTCAGAGGTCCGCGCCGAGCGTGACGCGCGGGTGCCCCTGGGGGGCAAGATGGGCGCGGGCTGGGACACCGCCTACGCGGCCCTGTTCCTGGCGTCGGACGAGGCCAAGTTCATCTCCGGCGCCATCCTGCCGGTGGACGGCGGGATGGGCATCCGGATCGGGTAGGGGGCAGCGCTACCCCGAGCGTCCCGGCGAAAACCGGCGCCCATGCTCCGCGTGAGATCGCCGGAGCGACGCCAATCTCGGCTTGGATCCCGGGTTTCGCCGGGACGAGCGGAGGAGGGTGTGCTTGCCAGGGCGGATCAAAGGCTCCAGATCGCATCCATGCCGGTCTCGCCCGCCTATCGACCCGATCCGAAGTTCCCCGAGCTGGGGCCGGAGTTCGCCGATCCGGTGCGCGCGGAGGCGTTTCCGAAGACGATCCTGAGGTTCCGCAACGACCGGGCCGCCGCGACCGTGGGCCTCGACAGCCTGACGGACGCCGAATGGATCGCGCATTTCGGGCGCTTCGAGCCGCTGCCCGGGAACATCGAGCCGCCGTTGTCGCAGCGGTACCACGGCCACCAGTTCCGAGTTTACAACCCCGAGCTCGGCGACGGGCGGGGCTTCACGTTCGCCCAGATGCGGGAAGCCGGAACCGACCGGCTGCTGGACCTGGGGACCAAGGGCTCGGGGCGGACGCCGTGGTCGCGGTCGGGCGACGGAAGGCTGACCCTGAAGGGCGGGGTGCGCGAGGTGCTGGCCACCGCCATGCTGGAGGCGCTGGGGGTTCCGACCTCGCGGACCTTCTCGCTGATCGAGACCGGCGAGGGGCTGGAGCGCGGCGACGAGCCCAGCCCGACGCGTTCGGCGGTTCTGGTGCGCCTGTCCTGGAGCCACATCCGCTTCGGCAGCTTTCAGCGCCATGCCTTCTTCGAGCGGCCCGACCGGATCACCGCGCTCGTCGATCATGTTGTCGAAAACTACTATCCGGAGCTGGCTGAGGCGACCGACCGGCCGCTGGCGATGCTGCACGCCGTGATCGCCCACGCCGCGCGGCTGACCGCGCGCTGGATGGCCGCGGGCTTCGTGCATGTGGTGCTCAACACCGACAACATGAACGTCACCGGCGAGAGCTTTGACTACGGGCCCTACCGGTTTCTGCCGCACAACGATCCGAACTTCACCGCCGCCTATTTCGATCAGCACGGGCTCTACAGCTTCGGTCGGCAGCCGGAGGCGGTGTTCTGGAACCTGCAGCAGCTGGCGGGCGCGCTCAGCCTGGTGACCGACAGTTCAGGCCTGGTGGCGGCCCTGAACGGATTCGGGCCCGCCTATCGCGACGAGCTGACGGCGGCGATGCTGGACCGGCTGGGCGTCGTGCGACGCGGGGGCGAGGCGGACGCGGCCCTGGTCCAGGCGGCGTTCGGGGCCTTCGCCGCGGGCGGCGAGCAACTGCGCTGGGAGCCGTTCTTCTTCGACTGGTTCTGCGGCGAGGAAACCCGCGCGCTTTGCGGGCCGCGGGCCGACCTCTACGGGCGAGACGGGTTCGTCACCTTCCGCAGCCTGCTGGCGGACTTCGCGCCGGACCGCCCTGAGCGCCTCGCCGACCCCTATTTCGCGCGCGCCGAGCCGGAGGAGCTGCTCTACGAGCAGATCGAGGCTCTGTGGGCGCCGATCGTGGAAAGCGACGATTGGAGCGCCTTCCACGCCAAGCTCGCGGGGATCGAGGCGGCGCGGCTGGCATGGGGCCTACCCGCCCAGGGAACCTGACCCCCGAGCGCGCCGTTTCGGCCACAAGGGGCCGCACGGAACTACAGTCATGAGAGACCTGATGTGGTGGATCGCCGGCGCGTCGTCCGTCGCCGTCACGGCCTTTATACTGGGCCTCATAAGCTAGGCGCCCAGCCGGGCTAGGCTGTCGCCGCAGGCCTCGGCCGCCGCGCCGCCCACTGCGCCAGGACGACGCCGCCGAGCGCCACCGCCGCGCCGGCCGCCTGCAAGGGGCCGAGCGCTTCGCCGAACAGCAGGAAGCCCGCGTATGTCGCCACCACCGGCTGCACCAGCACCACCACCGAGGCCAGCGAGGTTGGGAGCCGGCCCATGGCCCAGGCGATGGAGCCCTGGCCGGCGGTGTGCACCACGCCCAGGCCCACGCAGGCGGCGAGCCCCGCCAGGGTCGTGGGTGCGATCTGCTCGTGCAGCAGCAGGGCCGCGATCAGCAGCAGCGGCGCCCCTGCGACCCCCGACCAGAACATCAGCCGACTGGCGGCCAGGGTCTTGCGCCCCTCGCTGATGGTCAGGAAGTAGAGGGCGTACCAGAACGCCGTGGTCAGCGAGAAGAAGTTGCCAAGCGGGGCGTTCAGCACCGGCGTGCCCGCCCCCCTGCCGGCGCCCATCATCCAGGCGCCGCCGACGGCGACGGCCATGGCCACCAGGAACAGTGCGCGCGGCCGTTGCTTGAGGAACACCCACGCGAAGGCGGTCACCACCACCGGGGTCAGGTTGGACAGCACCGTCGAGGCGCCCACCGAGGTGTATTTGATCCCATAGTGCCAGAAGCCCAGGTCCAGCGCGAAGGTCAACCCGGCCAGCAGCGCGATCGGCGTCGGCCTGCCCAGCGGGCCGGACATCCGCCGCGTCATGATCGCCAGCCAGGGCAGGGCGCAGGCCAGCCGCCAGAAGCCCGCCGCCGCCGGCCCGGTCCCGGTCAGCCGCACCAGGACGCCGGAAAAGCCGATTACGCAGGCGCCGAACACCAGCATCGCCACGGCCTGCCAGCGCGGCGCCTCCGTGGGCTGCATCACCGCCTCGCTCAAAAGCCCAACTCCCCCCGCAATGCGTCCGGCGTCATACCCGAAGCGCGCAGTTCGCGCAGCGTCTGCGCGCCATCGCGCTTGGCGAACCGCTTGCCGTCAGAGCCGGTGAGCAGCCGGTGGTGGCGGTAGGCCGGGACGGGAAGAGCCAGCAGCGCCTGCAGCAGGCGTTGCACATGGGCGGCCTCGAAGAGATCGTGGCCCCGGATCACGTGGGTGATCCCCTGGAGGGCGTCGTCGGCCACGACGGCCAGGTGGTAGGCGACGCCGACGTCCTTGCGGGCCAGGACGACATCGCCGCCAAGCTCCGGGCGGGCCTGGATCTCGCCGTGCTCACCCTGCGGGCCTTCGCCTTCCTCGATGAAGGTGAGGCCGCCGAAGCCGTTCAGGGCGCGGTCGGCGGCGTCCAGCGACAGGCGCCACGCATAGGGCTCGCCGGCCTCGACGCGGCGGGCCTCCTCGTCAAGCGGCAAGGGTGAGCCCCGGAAGGCCTCCATGGCGCCGTGCGGGGCGCTCTCGATGGCCTCGGCCACCTCGCGCCGGGTTCGGAAGCAGCGGTAGGTCAGGCCCCGCTCGGAAAGGTCGCGCAGCGCCGCGGCATAGTCGGCCATGTGCTGCGACTGGCGGCGGACCGGGGTCTCCCAGCCCAGGCCCAGCCAGGCCAGGTCCTCCACGATCGCGGCCTGATAGTCCGGGCGGCATCGGGTGGCGTCGATGTCCTCGATGCGCAGGATGAAGCGGCCGGCGGCCGCGCGGGCGGATTCGAAGGCGGTAAGGGCGGAAAAGGCATGGCCCCGGTGCAGGTAACCGGTGGGCGAGGGGGCGAAGCGGGTGACGAAAGCGGACATGACGCCCGCCGGGGTCTAGTCCGCGCTGCGCCTGGGGACCAGACCCATGTGCTGGAAGATCGCCCGCAGGAACGGCACTTCCCCGCCGCAGGCGTCCTTCAGGTGTTCGAACTGTTTGAAGCCGGCCATCTCGGCGAGGCCGTGGGCCGAGCACCAGGCCGCCGTGGTGGCCAGTTCGATGTCGAGGGTGTCCTCGGGGTCGGCGCCGGCCTCGACCAGGGTGTCGCGCACCTTGCAATAGGCGCTGTCTTTGTCGTCCTGCATCTGGTCGGGCAGGTCCTCGCGGTCGCGGGCCGTGTCGTACATCACCCGATAGAGCGCCGGGTTTTCGCGGGCGAAGCAAACGTAGGCGACGCCCAGGCCGTTGATCGCGTCTTGCGGCGAGGGGGCGAGGGCCTTGGCCTTGGCGAGCGCCCCGTCCAGCAGTTCCCAGCCCTCATGGGCCACGGCTTCCAGCAGTTCGCCCTTGTCCTTGAAGTGGTGATAGGGCGCCGCTGGGCTGACCCCGGCCTCACGGGCTACGGCGCGCAGCGACAGGGCGCTCGGCCCCTCGGCCTCCAGCAGCCGGCGGGCGGCGTCGATGAGCGCGCGGCGCAGATCGCCGTGGTGATATGGGCGAGGCTCGATAACTTGAGATTCTCTCATCGCCTCCCACCTTAGGTCTCAATCTATGCGCCGTAAAGATATCTGGACGCCGCTTAGATGTGCGTTATCTTGACGCTGCTCAGATAATAAGCCGCCCGCTCCCCGTCGGTTCCAGCCGAATGCTGAGCGCAGTCCTTATGCTCTTTCCTCGCGTGGGACGGTTTTCGATCACGCCGGAATCCTGGCCAGGCCCGACGAATTTTCGCCATACCCGGGTTCCATGCATTTATGCATAGCTGCACTGCACAAAAACACATCTAGGCATCGCTCAGATTAGTGCTATCTAAGCACCGTCCACATCGGACATGGCCATTGGGCGACCGGGCCAAACCCAAGAAAAGGACTACCCTCATGTCGATCCGTCTCAACCGCATCCTGGACACCGTGATTTCCTTCGCGATCGTGGCCCTGGGCCTGACCATCGCCGGCGCGACCTTCGCCGCTGTCGCCTAACTCCAGATGCGACGCCGATTGGCCTCGCCCACTCCGACAATGAGCTTGGGCGAGGCTGCGGCTCTCTCCGTCATGGAGATGTCTCCGAATCTTTCCTATAAGAGTCCTGATAGCGGGACAGCCTGGGCTTCCTGACCTGGCCCGTCGCCGCTGCAAGCCGCGCGAACAGGGGTCTTTGTCTTCAGTTCATCCGCGTACCAGCTAGGCGCCCGGCGCCGTCTGATCCCCGCATATGCGGAGGCTCTCCATGCAGGTGCTTAGCCGCCCGCCATCGGGGATGCCCGCCCTAGTGCTGAACGCTGACTTCAGGCCGCTCAGCTACTACCCGCTCTCCCTCTGGCCCTGGCAGGACGTCATCAAGGCGGTCTTCCTCGACCGCGTCGACGTGGTCTCCACCTACGATCAGGTCGTGCATTCGCCGTCCTTTGAGATGAAGCTGCCGAGCGTCGTATCGCTGAAGCAGTATGTGACACAGGACCGGCCTCCGGCGTTCACCCGGTTCAACCTGTTCCTGCGCGACGCCTTCACCTGCCAGTACTGCCGCGCCGGCGAGGACCTGACCTTTGACCATGTGATCCCCCGCTCGCGAGGCGGCCGCACGACCTGGGAGAACATCGTCACCGCCTGCGCACGCTGCAATCTGACCAAGGGCGGTCGCACGCCGCGCGAGGCGCATATGCAGCCGCTGCACACGCCGCACCGGCCGTCGGCCTTCGAGCTGCAGCAGCACGGCCGCCGGTTCCCGCCGCACCACCTGCACGAAAGCTGGCTCGACTACCTCTACTGGGACATCGAGCTGGAGGCTTAGAGCGACACCGAGCGATTTGGGTGTTCGTTCGGCATTGAAGGTGCTCCGCTTTTCGCGCTACCATGCGACACCGTTGTTCGCCCGTGTCACCTGATCGGTGGTGACCGTGTGGTGACCATTTCAGGCTTGGCGGCTGTCGATGGCAATAGAGGCGAGGCGCGTCGCGCGCCTGACGAAGCGCTCGATCGACGCGATCGAGCCCGAGGACACGCGGGTCATCGTCTGGGATGCGGACCTGAAGGGCTTCGGTTTGCGCGTCGAACCGAGGGCCGCTGGCGCGAAGTCGAGCACCAAGACCTTCGTCGTGCGGTATCGCGTTGGCGGTGGCCGGCGCGGAACCCGGCGCCAGTTCAAGATCGGCTCCTACGGCAAGCTCACGCCTGATGAGGCGCGCGACCGGGCGAAGGATATCCTCGCTCAGGTCGAGCTCGGCCAAGATCCACAGGCTGCCAAGGTGGCGGCGCGCGATACCCTGACGGTCTCCGAATTGTGCGACCTCTACCTCGAGGAGGGCGTCGCCACGAAGAAGGCCAGCACGCTTGAGCTGGACCGCATCCGGATCAAGCGCCACATCAAGCCGCTGATCGGCACGCGGCGCATCACCGTCATTGGCTCGGGCGAGATCGAACGCCTGATGAACGATATCGCCGCCGGGCGGGTGAAGACCAATGATTCACCGCACAGCCGAGGTGGCAAAGGCGCCGCATCGCGCACGGTCGGATTGCTGGGCGGGATCTTCAAGTTCGCGATGGCGCGCAGGCTCGTTTCTGAGAACCCAGCAAAGGGCGTCTCCCGCTTCAAGGACGGCAAGCGCGAGCGGTTCCTTTCGCCGCATGAGCTGGGCGTCTTTGGGGATGCCCTAGCAGCCGCGGAGCTTGGCGCGGACAATCTCCCGGAGTGGCAGAGAGCGGCGCGTCGCCAACATGTGTGCATCATCAGGCTTCTCACGCTGACCGGGGCGCGCAAGAACGAGATTCGGTGCCTGAAGTGGTCGGAAGTCGACCAGGAACGCGGTCTCCTGCAGCTCGAAGACTCAAAGACAGGTCGAAAGGCCATTCGGTTGGGGGCAGCCGCGCAGGAAGTGCTCAGCAAAGTCGACCGCACGAAGAGCGCGTACGTCTTTCCCGATCCGCGGGACGCTACCCTCCCTGTCCGGAACCTAGACTGGGCCTGGGTCGGCGTTCGCGAGCGGGCAGAGGCCATTGCACGCGAGAAGGCCAGAGAGGCCGGCAAGGATCCTGACGAACTACCGCCCCTCGCGCACGTGCGCATCCATGACCTCCGGCATTCCTTCGCCAGTACCGGCTTGGCCGGCGGGTCAGGGCTGCATCTGATCGGTAAGCTGCTTGGCCACGCCAACGTCGCGACCACGAATCGATATGCCCACCTGGCGGACGATCCTCTCAAGGACGCGGCCGACAGGATCTCGGCATCGATCTCGGCGGCCATGGGCGGGGCGGCTGGAGATGTGCGCCCGATCAAAGGCGGCGCAGCGTGAATTCCGCTGTGCAACGCCTTCTCAGCCAAGGCTGGCGCACGTCCTGATGGACGAAGCCTCGATCATCGACAGGCTTAGGGCCCTTGAGCACGGCGTCGATCCGGACCGGCCTGACTGGAAGGAAGCCATTCTCCGCACCTTTGAGGCGCGGTACGCGACCGGCGATCATCTCGCGCCCTGGCTCGCCCTCACCTATGCGCGAGGTTATGGCGTTGCGATCCCTGAGTGGGCGCTCGACTTTTTCTGCATGAAGGCAACGCAGATCAACGACGTGATCGCGGCACCGGGCGGCCTCTCGGAAGCCGAAGCGGTCGGCGACGCACTTGGGTTCGGCGCAGCTGGACGAGGCCAGCGGTCGCTCGCACACACGAATTCATTGCACGCGCGAGATCGGAGGCTCGCGATGAAAGTAGCGCTTCGGGCGCTCGAAGAGGGGCGCGGGGGGAATCGAGAAGCAACCGTCGCTTTGATCGCAGAGCTGGAGAGCGTTTCGATTAGGACGGTCTACCGGGCGATGGAGAACTGCCCCGGAGTTGATGCTGATGTCGCCAAGCTCCTGAAACCGCTCGACTGTCAGGACCCGTCTATTTCCTGACAGCCTGTTTCGGTCGCCACGCGGCCGGCGAGTGCGCCATTCCTGTTCGCACTGATGCACCGGACGTCCCCGGTGCGGTTCGGGAGCGAGCAATGCAGACCCAATTGCAGGACGCGCCAGCGGCGCCAGCTGCCCAAGACCGCTATGTCGACGACGTCCACACGGCGGAGATTCTCGGCTTGAGCCGATCCTACCTGCGCCAGCTTCGCCTTCGAGGCGGCGGGCCGCGGTTCTCGAGCTTCGGTCGTGCGATCCGGTACAGGATCGGTGACCTGCACGACTGGGCTGCCAGCAAGTCGGCCGAGTCTACCTCCGAGCGCGCGGCGTGACCCATGGCCCCCCAAACAGAAGGCCCGCCTCTCGTGAAGGCGGGCCCACTGGATCCCGAAGGATCGTCTCAGCTTGGCGGCTTGAGGCACCCAGCCTACCTCGCCGCACGCGCCGCGGCAACGGGCGTCGGCGGTGGCGCTTGAGTGGGAACCCCTCGGCGCACGGCCACGTCCGGCTCCTGACGGTTGAAGCCGCCCAAGTCGACCACCGGCTCAAGCCTACCAGCAGGGTTGTTGAGGCTGTGATGCTGATGCGCTTCGTCAACGGCGCAGAGCTTCGTCGCTCAGGCGAGATGGTCGCCTGGATGGGTGTCTGCCGGTTAGCGACAGAGACCGGGTTTTCAGAAAACACGGTGGCCGCCGCCATCCGAGACCTCATAGCGCACGGCTATGTCGAGTGCGTTCGGCAAGGCGGCGGTAGCCGCGTGACCAATCGCTACCGGCTCATCGCTCACACGCCGCCAGCGGTAGCCTCGAACACCGCAAAATCTGAGGTGTTCTGCGGCGTCAGGGTGTCGACGGAGGACATCGTTCATGAGGTGGAGAACCCCGCAAATTTTGAGGGCCTGAACCCCGCAAATGATGCGGTCCGAACACCTCAGAACCTGGGGCCTAACCCTTGGATCGAATCCCTGGATCTGAATCCTTCCCAGGGACCGGGCCAATGATGTTGCCGCGCAAGCTGATGACCATCGCCCAGATCGCGCGCGAAAGGTCCCGCGGTCGACAGACGATGGAGCGCCAGCGTGGGCGCAAGGGAGCCCCGGCTCTGCGGCCGGCACTTCCAATCCAATCGGGCTTTCCAAACAAGGAGGCCAGCGATGCTTGATCAGGACGTAGACTCTGGCGAGGACGCAATTCGCCAGTATGCAGTGCAACTGGTCAAGGACGCCGAAAGCGCCATCGAACGGGCGCGGCTCGCGACCACGCCGAGATACCGCGTCCGGTATCTCGAACAGTGCCGCGCGGCCGCGGCGATGATTGGCATCGTCCAAGCGCGCTCGAGCTTCTTCGAGCCGGCGCGATTGGCGGGTCTCAACCAGCAGCTCGCCGAGCTGACGCTGCAGTTCAGGGCAGACTACCGAGCGACCGGGCGCGGGGTGAAGAACCGACGCGGCATTGCGCGGATCGGTCGGGCGCTGAAGTCGCTTCGGCGGGACAACGAGAGGGCGGCGCGCGATGAGTAGGATGGCGCCGATCCCACAGGCACCGACGTCGCTCGGCCCTCTGGGCAGGCCCTTATTGTGCCTGGCCGCGAGCTTTGCCGATGACCTGAACCGCAGCCTGCGCCAGTCGGCTGCCGGGCGGACCGCCCTCGAAAGGGTGGGCCGTCTCGAGCAAGCTCGAGCCTGCCTGCGCATGCTGGCGGTCATGACCTTGCGGCACCCGCGCATCCGGCTCGACAAGCTGGGCGAAGTCGCCATGTCCATGTCCCACCTGGCAGATCGCTACCGGAGCGCGGGCGACTATCGCGTCGCGATGCGAAAGCCGCTCGACCCCTTAGATGTCGCCGAGGTCGGCCGGCTGATTCCAGCACGCAACCGGCACAACGCCACGGTCTGCGCAACGCTGACGGCCGGCGAGGCCGCAGCGCTCGACGACGCCCAACGGGAAGAACTCGAACTGGTCGAGGCCTTGCTCGCCGGCGAGCCCGATGCCGGCATCCGCTACCTGACCCGCTTCGGCGACCTGGTAGCGACCACCAAACCTTGAATCCACCACAGCAACGAGGAGACTCCAAATGACTGACCTCGCCACCGTTACGCGCGAGCGCGACAAACTCGCCGCCGAGGTGCGGCGGCTACAGGCCGAGCAACAGGTCGGCGACAGCTTGAGCGCTAGCGACTTGCCGAGCGCCATGATCCCGTTCGCGCGAAGCTCGATCGTGGCCAGGGGCGTCACCTCCGACGGCAAGACCGGCGTGTTGATCGGCTATGCGTCGCCGGCGGACGCCGCGGCCGAGTTCATGAGGGCGCGAGGTCCTGAACTGATCGCTGCCCACGCGCGGTCAGTGGCAGGCCAGAGGGCAACGGGCGGCGATGCGCCCCGCGGCCAGGAAACACCCATCCAACCACAGCTGCTCGACGCCAAAGCGAAGACGATCACCCGTACCGACTTCTTCCAGCTTTCACCAAAGGACCAGATGAAGGCCATGGTCGTCGACGGTTACACGGTCGTCGACTGAGATGGCCGCTCAACGCACGCGCGCCCACGCAAGCGTGCGCGTTGGGCAGTCCAGCATCTCCAGCAGCTCGCCGGCTATGATGGCTTCGCCTCGACCAACCGGCAGACACGTTGAGAGCGGTGGTTGATGGGGTAGGTAATACCTGGCGGACGCAGCGGCGAGGAACCGATCAAGCCTCGGCTTCGGGCTGGAGGCGCAAGGTGGCGCCGGTGACATCGCCGCCGACGATCTCCACGCCGAGCCGATCGAGCGCCGAGATGATCTTTGCCTCTGTTGACGCTCGGACGCGCTCGCCCCTCTCGACCAGCAGGAGGGTGTTGGGGCCGACGCCAATCGCAGAAGCCATGTCCTGAATAGACTTGCCGAGTAGCGCACGGGCCGCGCGCATCGCCTCTCTGGTTAGCTTCGCCGCCATCGAACCCTCGCCAATATCTGTTATGTATATCATCGCTTTCTTGTTGCTCCCAGCCCGATAACTGTTATGTTTATAACAGTTAGAGGGAGCTTCGCAATGAACGCGCAGCAAAGGTTGTTCCTGAAAGAAACCATGGACCTGGCCTGGGGCCTCTACCGCGCCGAGCTGCGCGGCCCAGACCCGCGCACCTTCGCGCAGTCCCTGGCCGGCGCCTGGCGCTGGATGAAGGGCGCCGCCGCCCGCAAGGCCGCGGCGCCAGCTTGGGCCAGGGGTACGCACGCGCGGACCATGAGCCTCGGTTCGATGGTTCAAAGCCCGATCCGCCGGAGCCTATCGGGAGCCGCTTACGCCGGCCGCCGCAGCTGGGAAGCCGGACGCACCACCACCCGCATCGGCGCCTAATCTGGCGCCTGAACAGGAGATCGACATGAGCGAACATCACGACGTCGGCGGCGCCGGCCGCCCGCCGAACAATCCCATCGAAGACGCCGCCTTTAGCCTCCAGGCGCTCGGCCGCGGCGTCGCCAGCCAAACTGCCGAAGCCCCCTCGGCAGGGGTGGATCCAGCGGAAAGCCCCACTGGGGCGCGCAAGACGAAGGGCCTCTCCAGGGCACGCGCTGGGTCCACCCAACCCCCTCACGGCCGCTGGGAGCAGCTGCTTCATGCGATCCGCGCGGCAGACGCCGTCGCCGCCGAAACTGACGACGACGTCAGCCAGACCGACGCGTGCTTCGACGCCTGCGAGCTCGCCGCCCAGGCGCGCCAGGAGATGTGGCGCACCTGCCCGCCGAACCTCAACGCGCTCGCCGACAAGCTTGAGCAGGCCATGATCCTTCACGGCATCGAGGAGGACCACGACGAGCCGATGTTCTGGGTGCTCCTGCAGCTGCGCGACTTCGCCGACGGCATCGCGCCGCGAGCAGACGCATAGAAGGCCATCGCCCAACGCGCGCGCAGGATCGCGCGTTGGGGCGAAATTTTTCCAATCACTCACAGGAGGATATGCGGTGAAAACAGGAAGCTGGACGACGGTCGGGCCCGTGCGCGGGCGCATAGGGATCTCGCTAGGTTCGCCGCGCCGCCAGGCGGCCGGCTACCGCCTCTATCGGCCACTCGCGCCGGCGGGCGACATGCTGCGGATGTCGTACGAGGGGTATTACCCCCGATATCAGGAGATCCTGGCAGCGCTGGATCCGCAGAAGGTCTGGGACGAGGTCCATGCGCTCGCAGGCGTAGACGGCCAAGGCCGACAGATCGAACCGATCCTGTTGTGCTTCGAGGTCCCGCCCTGGTCGGAGAACAACTGGTGCCACAGGCGAATGGCGGCGAAGTATCTGGAAGGCGCCTTGGGGGTGTCGATCCCTGAGCTCGGCTTCGAGGACGATTCAAACGTCTAGCGCTGCCGGTGGTGTTATGGTGGCGCTTTCAGGGGAGGGATCAGGATGAAGTGGTTTGGGATAGCGGCGGCCGCGGCGCTCATGACAGCGTCAGCCGCCACCGCGGCGATCACGGACGAGCAAATCGCGGGGCTGAAAGTCGGCGAGGCGACCTACAGCGACGTGGTCGCCCAGCTGGGTAGGCCTTCAAGCGTGGAAACCTCGTCGGACGGAAGCAAGACCGTGACGTATTCCGTGAGCAAGACGCACCTGAAGGCGGCGACCTTTGTTCCGATCGTCGGGCTCTTCGCCGGCGGAGCCAAGGCGGACACGGCGACGGACCGGTTTGAATTCGGAGCCGACGGCGTCCTGGCCAAGGTTTCAACCAGCACGACGCACGTGAATTGCGGAACCTGGGGCGGCTGCAACAGCAAATAGCTAGCCCAGGACGATTCGCTCGCCCGCCACGTGGCAGGTCTCGCAGATCAGCTGCTTCTGGGCCCCGACGGGCTTGCCGCGACTCCAGGTCATGCCGATGCGGGTAGTGTCTCAGTTTGAAATTAGTGGATGCGCGGGCGCGATATCTGCACGCCCAGGCGGCGCTCCCAGAACACTACTTCGGGTTCTGACACGAACTGGTCATCCGTCAGATCGACCAGGGGCACGTACGACTTGGTGTCGGCCCTGATGAGGTATCGGACGTTGAGACAGTCGCCATCCTCAAGCGTGACCGTTGGCTCTGCGACGCGGAGGTCGCAGCCGGCTTCTTGAAAGAGCTGAAGGATAAGGCCGACCGGCCAAAAGGCGGTTGCGGCCTTCGACACTCGCTCCTAGGCCGCCTCGGCCACGCGTAGGTCCAGAACCTTGATCGGCGACTTCTTGGCGATCGCCGGCTGTCGCGTCGGCGTAAGGCGGGAGTCAGCATGCTCGAATAGCTCGCGGAACTTCGGCGGCGCGGCCGGAATGCCATCAAGCGCGTCGCGGCCGAGATCGGCATTGGCACAGAAGTTGGCCGCCAAGGCACGCTCGAAAGCCTTGGGAAGCTCAGCTAGGTGTCTGGAGAAGGCTGCAATGTCGTATTCAACGCATTGAGCGACCCACATGTCGCCGTCTTGGAAGGCGACCGCGCTGACTTCAATCCGCTTGGTCATTTTTCCCTCAGGAGCCCCGTAGTGAGAGCTTAAGCATGCGTGGCTGCAGGGCGTCAACGCGCCGCATGGTAGCACCTGAACGCTTAATTGGGCGTTTCGTCTCTCGGACAAGCGCTACTTGACGTGCTTCTTGTAGGGCCCGCGCACCGCAGGCTTATCCGCCGCCTCCACGATAGCCACAAGATCGGCCGGTAGTGTCTCAGTTTGAAATTGGGCGCCGTTGACAAGCATGGCGTCGTGATATCGACCGCGTTATCCTCGCATCATGAAACCAGCGCCTAAGCTTGATCTGATGCAGGTGGGGCCATGTCGGCCATCGGC
>DASRRU010000193.1:0-23398 GCA_035656795.1 Phenylobacterium sp.
GCCCCACTCCCAGCGGTCCCAGGGATCCATGTAGTCCAGCGACAGAATCGCCCCGCCGATGTCCTTGGGGTGCAGATGGCTCATGGCCACCGCGCCATCGTGCAGATCGGCCTGTTCTACGACCCGGGCCTTCGCCGCGGCGATGCGGGCGCGGGCTTCCTCGATATCGACTACCTGCAGGATGACCATGTAGCCGCCGTCGCCGGCGCGCTTTTCCAGGAGGCGGCCCGCCGTCGTCCCGCCCTGCTTCGGAGACACGACCTCCAGAAAGGTCTCGCCGATCGGGAACACCGCGTTCTTCAGGCCGAACTTGCCGACGCCCGGGTCGTCATAGGCGTAGTCGAGACCGAACACGGCGCGGATGTCGGCCTCGGCGGCGGCGAGGTCCGCGGCCACCAGGGCGATCTGTCGAAGGCGCATGGGCGTAGGCTCCCTCCTGTTGTCCCTAGTTTCAGTGACCCTAGGCGCGCGCCGCAGCGGCGCGTCAAGCCGGGCTTCCGTTGCTGGCGGTGGAAGGCCTAGGGTCTGCGCAAAGGCACAACGGAGAAATGACCATGGCCGCGCTCGACACCGGGACCGAAGACCTGCTGGCCGACCTGGACGCAGGCGTACTGACCATCACGCTGAATCGGCCCCAGGCGCGCAACGCCATGAGCGACGCGATGAACCAGGCGCTGGGGCGCCAGCTCGCGGCCGCGGAGCTGGACCCGGCGGTGAAGTGCGTTGTGCTGACCGGCGCGGGCCAGGGCTTCTGCGCCGGCGGCGACGTGAAGGGGATGAACGCGCGCAACGCCGGGCCTGGCGGGGGTCCCTCCATCGACGAGGCGATCCACCGCCAGCGGGTCAACCAGCGCGACACCGCCGGGCGGCTGTTCAAGATGCCCAAGCCCACCATCGCGGCCCTGCCGGGCGCGGCGGCGGGGGCCGGGTTCTCGCTGGCGCTGGCCTGCGACCTACGGATCATGGCGAAGACCGCCTTCTTGACCACCGCCTTCGCCAAGGTTGGCTTGGCCGGAGATTACGGCGGCACCTACTTCCTGACCCAGCTCGTCGGCTCGGCCAAGGCGCGGGAGCTGTATTTCCTGTCCGACCGCGTGAGCGCCGAGGACGCCCTTCGGCTGGGCCTCACCAACTGGGTCTGCGAGCCGGATGACCTGGCGGCCAAGACGCGCGAGATCGCGCTCCGCCTGGCGGCCGGGCCCGCGATCTGCCTGCGCTACATGAAGGAAAACCTGAATCGCGCCATGGGGGGCGAGGTCGATGAGTGCCTGGACCTGGAAGTCACACACCACGTCCATTCCTCGCGCACCGACGACCACCGCGAGGCCGCCCAGGCCTTCGTCGAAAAGCGGACGCCGGTGTTCCAGGGACGGTAAGCTGGGGCGCCCCATGGCGCACCGCGGCGCCAGATTGTGCGCCCCTGAGTTGCGATATAAGAAACTCATAGTCAGGAGACCTGCCTATGAAGTTGCGCTTTCTCGCCGGGCTCCTGGGTGTGGCGGCAGCCGCCGCAGCCTTCTCCGCCGCCGCGCAACCCCCTCCAGGCTGCTTCTTCGTCCGTGACGTAGGCGACCGCACCGTGGGCGGTCCGCACACCCTCTATTTCAAGGTCAAGGATCGCGCGCACATGCACGCCATCGCCTATTTCCAGGTGGAAACGGCGGGCGCCTGCAACACCGCGCCGGATTCAAGCAGCCAGCATGCGGCGTTCCGGATCAGCAGCACGGTCCTCGCGGCGGGCGACGCGGCGATGATTTGCAAGCCTGGCGACCTGTGGATCACCGCCGCCAGTCCCTGCCCCGTGGCCAGCATTCGGATGATGTCGCCAAAGGACGTGGCGGCCCTGCCCGAGGGCATCCGGCCTTAGAGCCCCTCCCAGAAGTCCGGGGGCGCAACCGGGCGGGGAACCTTGCTACGCCGACCGTGTTCCCCCCGGGGGACCGTGCGGCTAGGATGCGCACCCCGCAATAGGTACGATGGCTCGGGCGACAGGAAAACATGCCGGTCAATGACGACCAGCGCTACAGGTTGCTGGTCGATTCGATCACCGACTACGCCATCTACATGCTCGACGTCGATGGGCGGGTGACGAGCTGGAATGCCGGCGCCCAGAGGATCAAGGGCTATGAAGCCCACGAGATCATCGGCCAGCATTTCTCGCGTTTCTATACCGACGAGGACCGGGCGGCAGGAGCTCCAGCCACCGCCTTGCGGATCGCCGACCGCGAGGGCCGCATGGAGAAGGAAGGCTGGCGCGTTCGCAAGGACGGCACGCGGTTCTGGGCCGACGTCCTGATCGACCCGATCCGCACGCCCTCCGGCGAACTGATCGGCTTCGCCAAGGTGACCCGCGACCTCACCGAGCGTCGGCTCGCCGATGAGAACCTGAAGCGCAGCGAGGAGCAGTTCCGCCTGCTGGTGCAGGGTGTGACCGACTACGCCATCTACATGCTGGACCCGACGGGCCGGGTTGCGAGCTGGAACGCCGGCGCTGAGCGGATCAAGGGCTATGGGCCCGCCGAGATCCTGGGCGAGCATTTCTCGCGATTCTACGTCGACACCGACCGGGCGGCCGGCGAGCCGGAAAAGGCGCTGCAGACCGCCGCCGCCGAGGGGCGCTTCGAAAAAGAAGGCTGGCGGGTCCGCAAGGATGGCAGCCGTTTCTGGGCTCATGTGATCATCGACCCGATCCGCGGCGAGTTTGGCGAGGTGATCGGTTTTGCGAAGATCACCCGCGACATCACCGAGCGCCTGAACACTCAGCGATCGCTGGAGCAAGCCCGGCAGGCGCTGTTCCAGGCGCAGAAGCTCGACGCCCTCGGCCAGCTCACCGGCGGCATCGCCCACGACTTCAACAACCTGCTGATGGCGGTCATGGGCAGCCTGGAGCTCCTGCGCAAACGCCTGCCGCCCGATCCCAAGGCCACTGTGCTGCTGGAGAACGCCATGCAGGGCGCCCAGCGCGGCGCGACCCTGACCCAGCGCATGCTGGCCTTCGCCCGCAAGCAGGACCTGAAACCGGAAAGCGTCGATGTCCCGGCGTTGGTGCGCGGCATGGCCGGGCTGATCGAACGCTCCATCGGGCCTTCCGTGCAGCTCCGCATCCGGTTCAAGGGCGCCCTGGCCCCCGCCCTCACCGACGCCAACCAGCTGGAGACCGCGCTGCTCAACTTGGCGGTCAACGCCCGCGACGCCATGCCCAACGGCGGGGCGATCACCATCGCGGGCAGCAACGAGGCGGTCGGCGAGGATGGCGAACTGGGCCTGCCCGCCGGTCACTATCTCCGCCTTTCGGTGACCGACGAGGGCGTTGGCATGGACGAGCAGACATTGGCCCGCGCCACCGAGCCGTTCTACACGACCAAGGGGATCGGCAAGGGAACCGGCCTCGGCCTGCCGATGGTGCATGGCCTCGTCGAACAGTCGGGCGGCCGGCTGGTACTGACGAGCCAGCCGGGTGAGGGAACGCGGATCGACCTGTGGCTGCCACGGGCGGAATCGGCGGGCGTCGAACGGGTGGCGAGTCGCGAACCGCAGTTACAGTCGTCCCGGTGCGTGCTGACGGTGCTGGCAGTTGACGACGATGAACTGGTGCTCACCAACACCGCCGCCATGCTGGAGGACCTGGGCCACCGTGTCCTGGCCGCGACCTCCGCCGCCGACGCCATGGTCCTGTTGGCCCGCGGCATCCCCGACGTGGTGATCACCGATTTCGCCATGCCGCAGGTCACCGGCCTTCAGCTCGTCGAGCAAATTCGCGCGCGCCATCCGGGGATTCCAGTGGTGCTGGCCACCGGCTACGCCGAGCTGCCGCCGGGCGCGGGCGAAGACCTGATGCGGCTTTCCAAACCCTATGGCCAGGCGCAGCTGGCGCAGGCGCTTCAGCAGGCCTGCCCGCCAGGCCTCCTGCGCGGCGAGGCGCCATCCACCGTCGGCGCGCCCGGCTGAAGCGTGCTAAGCTTCTGTGGAACTGGGCCAACAGTGAGCAGGAGAACGACCATGACGCGTCTTGTTCTGGCGGGCCTCGCGGCGGCGCTGGCGTTTGGCGCCGCGGCCAGCGCATTCCAGGCGTCGGCGGCCGATAGCTGCCTGCGCCCCGAGTGGTTGCGCAACCACACGGTCGGCGACGATCACACCCTCTACTTCGACTACAACGGCACGGCGGTCTATCGCCTGACTATGAGCGATAACTGTCTTGCGGCCATGACTTCGTCCGATCCGATTGTGCTGCGTAGCCGGGGCGAGGGCCTGATCTGCAAGCCCATCGAATGGGACGTCAGCGCGCGTGGCGCCCACTGTATCGTATCCAGCGTGACCAAGCTGACTCCCGCCGAAGTGGCGGCCCTGCCCAAGGGCATGCGGCCCTAGCGAAACGTTTCTGCCCGTCGGGGAGAGGAAAAAATCGCCAGGGGCCTGTCCCTGGCGGCAAGTTCCATGTAAGCGCGGGCCCCATGCATCTTTCCCGCTTCAACCCCCTCCGCTTCGCCCATCTTCCAACGCCGCTGGAGCCGCTTCCCAGGCTCACCCAGGCGCTCTCGACGTCGCCCGGCGGCGGCCCGGACCTGTGGATCAAGCGTGACGATTGCACCGGCCTGGCCGGCGGCGGCAACAAGACCCGCAAACTCGAATACCTGCTGGGCGATGCGCTGGCCAACGACGCCACGACCCTGGTGACGCAAGGCGCCGTGCAGTCGAACCACGTGCGCCAGACCGTGGCCGCCGCGTGCCGCTTCGGCCTGGACTGCGAGATCATCCTGGAGGAGCGGACCGGCTCCAACGCCATCGACTACACCCAGTCCGGCAACGTCCTGCTGGACGAGCTGATGGGCGCCAAGATCCGCCGTGTGCCCGGCGGCTCGGACATGAACGCCGAGCTCGCCAAGGTCGCGGCCGAGGTCGCCGAACGTGGCGGGACGCCCTACGTCATCCCGGGCGGCGGCTCCAACATCATCGGCGCGCTCGGCTATGTGGAATGCGCGCTGGAGCTGGTGGCCCAGGCCAATGACCTGGGGCTGGAGATCGACCGCATCGTCACCGCCACCGGCAGCGCCGGCACCCACGCGGGCCTGGTGGCCGGCATCGCGGTGATGGGCGCGGACATTCCGATCCTGGGCATCGGCGTTCGCGCGCCGAAAGACGTCCAGGAAGCCAACGTCTTCAAGCTGGCGGTGGAGACTGCAGACCTGCTGGGCCATAAGGAGCGGGTCACCCGCGACATGGTGGTGGCCGACTGCGATTACGTCGGCGCGGGTTACGGCCTGGTCGACCAGGAGGTGATCGAGGCCCTGAAGCTCGCGGCGCGCACCGATGCGATCCTGCTGGACCCGGTCTACACCGGCAAGGCGATGAAGGGTCTGATCGCGCTCTCGCGGAAGGGCGCCTTCGACGGCGAGACCGTGGTCTTCCTGCACACCGGCGGCTCCCAGGGGCTGTTCGGCTACCAGTCGGTGCTCGACGGGCATCTGTAGATGAGCGACTCTCTCGTGCTCGGCGTGCTGGGCGGAATGGGCCCGGCGGCGACTGTGGACTTCCTCGCCAAGCTGCAGGCCTTCACCCCGGCCGAGAGCGACCAGGACCACCTCCGCGTCCTGGTGGACATCAATCCCAAGGTGCCGGATCGCAACGCGCCGGGTTCGCTGGCCGGGCCGGTGCTGGCGGAGATGGCGGGGGCCCTGCAGGGCGCCGGCGCCGATGTCCTGGCCATCGCCTGCAACACCGCGCACGCCTACGCCGACCTGATCCAGCGGGCCAGCGGCCTGCCGCTGATCGACATGATCGAGACCGCCTCCACCGCCGCCCGCGACCTGGGTGCGCGCCGCGTCGGGGTCTTGGGCACCAAGGGCGGGATACGCCTCTACCGCGAATATCTGGCGGCCCAGGCCATGGGTTTGGTCGCGCTGTCGGCCGAGCGCCAGGAGGAGCTTCTGGCCACGATCTACAAGATCAAGGCCGGGAACGTAGGCCTCGACGTGCGGGCCGAAATGGCCGGCTACGCCGCCGACCTGATCGCCAATGGCGCCGAGGCGGTGATCGCTGGCTGCACCGAGGTGCCGCTGGCGCTGGGCGCAAACGACGTCAAGGCGCCCTTCATCGACGCGGGCGAACTGCTGGCCCGGCGCTGTGTGGCGGTCTGCCTGGGCCACGAACCCGTCCCGACGCCGCCGGCCGGCTGAACCCCGGCGCCGATTGGTGTCGCGGATGAAACAGTCTTGGCGTTCTGCCGCCGAAGTTCTGTCGTAGGGTCCTTGAGGACTCGACTGGGGGAAAACCTATGCCGCGGCGGCTTGGCGCACTGACCATTACCCTCGGCCTGGCGGCCCTGGCCGGCGGCGTGACCGCCGAGCGCAGCGCCGCCCAGGGCCCGGCCCACCTGGCGGGAGGCTTCACCCAGCTGTTCATCAGTCCCTGCGGCGAGCCCTACCGGGGCAAGCCCGGCGAGCCCTATCCAGTCGCGCTGTGGTTCAAGCAGGCCGACCTGAACCACGACGGCGTGATCACCCGCGAGGAGTTCCGCGCCGACCACAAGGGGTTCTTCGAGGCGCTGGATTATGACGACGCCGGGGTCCTCGACGGACCGAAGATCGCCTTCTACGAGAAGAAAGTGCTGCCGGATGTGTTCGGAAATGACCGGATCAGCCGTCTGGAGCCGCCGGCGGGCGCGCTGAAGGCCGGCGTGGTGCTGGCCGGCGATGTTCCGGGACGCGACGGCGCCGAGCTGATCCGCGTGCAGGCGGGCTCCCTCGCCGGCCAGCTGGGCGGGCCCACCAACCAGGACGCTGAGACGGTGCAAGGCGCCAAGGGCCCCCTTGCCGGGTTGAACGCCCAGCGCAAGGCGCCCCGGGAGCTGATCGGAGCGGCGAGCTACGGACTACTGGCCGAGGTGGAGCCGATCCGCGCCGCCGACACCAATCTCGACGGCCTGGTCACCAAGGAAGAGTTCCTGGCTGCCGCGGATCGCCGCTTCAACCTGCTCGACAAGCGCCACGACGGAAGGCTGACCCTGGACGAGCTGCCCCAGACGGCCACTCAGATCGAATTGGCGAAACAGGGGCGGCGCAGGTAGGCCGGGGCTCTATCGCCAGCGCAACAGCCGCGAGCCGGACGCCGCGCCCAGGGCCGCCACCAGGGCCATGCCCAGTGTGTACCAGATGGCCAGGAACGGGGCCGAGGTCTCGCTGCAGGCGACGGCATAGACCGCTGCGCCCAGCGCCCCGGCGCAACCGCCGGCCACGAGCCCCGCCGCCGGCAGGCGGGTCGGCGCAAGCCCCCTCACCGCCCAGACCGCCCCGGCCAGCAGCGGCAGGCCGATGACCGCGATCCGCCAGGGGCAGATCATTGAGGTGTGGCCCATCAGCATGGCGTGGTGGGCCTGCGGCGGCGCCTGGACGAACCGCAGCGCCGCCATGGCCGCCACCAGGACGAAGGGGATCGCCGCAACGGCCGCCAGCGCGCCGGCCCGCGCCGCAGGCTTGGCCAGGCGGGTGAGCAGCACCGCCAGGATCAGGCCGGTGACCGCCGCATAGCCGAACTTCATCCAGAACATGGGCGTGGCGATGGCCTGGGCGAGGTCGTGGCGCGGCCCGAGCCAGGCCAGCATCACCACGATCGAGCCGATGACGCCCAGGCCAAGACCCAGAGCCACCCGGCGTGCGACGGCGCCCGGCGCCACCTTGGGCAGGTCGGCGGACAGGCTGGTGATCAGGTCGTCAGTCTTCATCGAGGCTGTCGCCTCCATACTTGCCGCCCAGCGTCTTCAGGCCCCGGTGGATGGCGACCTTCACCGCCGACTCCGTCATGCCGTGCCGTCCGGCGACCTCGCGGGTGGAAAGTCCCTCGATCTTGGTCTCGCGGATCAGGCGCTGCGTGCGCGCCGGCAGCTCGGCCATGACGCGCTCGAGGTCGCGGGCGGCCATGGCGGCGTCCGCACCGGCCGGGACGAACAGGGCCTCGGCCTCCTCCGCCGGCGCGCGCAGGTGCGCCCGACCGCGGCGCAACGCGTCGATCAGCTTGTAGCGCGCGATCGCATAGGCCCAGGCGGTGAAGGGCTGGCCGGCGTCATAGGTGGCCCGGCGCGTATGTACGGCGATCAGGGTTTCCTGCACCAGGTCCTCGGCGTCCACGCCCGGCGGGCAGCGGCGGCCGTAGTAGGCGCGCAGGAGCCCGCTGAGTTCGTCCAGCAGCCGGCGATAGGGCCCGGCCTCCCCGGCGAGGCCGGCGAGCATAAGGCCTCTCAGTCTGGGTTCGATCTCGTCCAACGTCGCCTTCGGATGAGTTCGCGCTGTCTGGCGGAAGGTTACATCTTGCTGCCTTGGTAACCGAACGGCGCTGCGTTGCGAACCAGTGATCGGGCTTTGCCGGAGACGACGATGAAACACCTGATCGCCAGCCTGTTGACCGCCGCAGCCCTGGCGCTGCCCGCCGCCGCCGGCGCGCAGCCCGGCGCCGCCGTGCAAGTGGTCGAGCTCTACACCAGCCAGGGCTGCTCTTCCTGCCCACCGGCCAATGCCGCGCTGGCGGCGATCTCGGCCCGGCCGGAGATCCTGGCGCTGTCCTTTGGGGTGACCTACTGGGACGACCTCGGCTGGAAGGACACCTTCGCCCAGAAGCGGTTCACCGACCGACAATGGGATTACGCCCATGGCCTGCGCCACACGCAGGTCGCCACGCCGCAGGTGGTGGTCAACGGCCGGCTCGACACCGTAGGCGGCAGCGTCGGCGAGATCGACGCGGCACTGAAGCGCGCGGTCCTGCCGGCCGGCGGCCCGACGGTGACCCTGGGCGCCGCCGCCGCCGCCATCGCCGGGCCTGCGCCGGCGCGGCCGGCCGAGGTCTGGCTGGTGCGCTATGACCCCAACGTCGTGCAGGTGCCGATCAAGCGCGGCGAGAACACCGGCAAGACCCTGCCGCACAAGAACGTGGTGCGCGAGCTGACCCGGCTGGGCGACTGGAACGGCGGCGCGAGGCGCTTCCCCATCCCTGCCGCGCCGGCGGGGCTGGAGACCGCGATCCTGCTGCAGGCGGGGCCCGGCGGCCCGATCCTGGCCGCCGCCAAGGGCTGAGTCCGCCCCCATCGCCGAGCGACCCCCAATTCTCCGCGCTCCCGCGCAGGAGCCTTGCCGGCTTGCCCGGCTCCATCGAGAGAAGGAAGACCTGAAATGACGTTCCGCAAGACCCTCGCCACCCTGGCCGCCGCCACCCTGGCGACCGCCGTCGCGGGCTCCGCCCTCGCCCAGGACAAGCCCGCCAAGGCGGCGATGTCGACGGGCGCCATGGCGTCCTCGTCTATGACGACCGACGGCATGAAGACCGACGCCATGAAATCGGACTCCATGAAGAAGCCGATGAAGAAGACGCCGATGAAGAAGGACGCGATGGCCAAGACCGGCGCCATGGCCACGGCCCCGATGTCGACCGGCGCGATGACTACGTCGAAGCCGTAGGAGGCCCCAAAGGGCCGTCGTGGCCGGGCTTGTCCCGGCCACGACAATCAGATCCTTGCGTCGCCGCGCCTAGAGCTGGGCCAGGAGGTAGTCCGCGGCCGAGACCTTGAACTCGCCGCCTTCCTCGATATTCAGCTCCTTCACGACCCCATCGTCGACGATCATGGAATAGCGCTGCGAGCGCTTGCCCATGCCGAAGCGCGAGGCGTCGAAGGCCAGGCCCACCGCGTCGGTGAACGCCGCCCCGCCGTCAGCCAGCATGACGATGTCGTCGCCCACCGCCTGATCCTCGGCCCAGGCCCGCATGACGAAAGCGTCGTTGACGGACAGGCAGGCGATCACGTCGACGCCCTTGGCCTTGATGTCCGTGGCCAGTTGCTTGAAGCCCGGCAGGTGCTTGGCCGAGCAGGTGGGGGTGAAGGCGCCTGGAAGCGCGAACAGAGCCACCTTCTTGCCGGAGAAGAATTCGTCCGTGGTGACGGGCTTGGGCCCCTCGGCGGTGGCAAGGGTCAGGGTCACGCCGGGCAACTTGTCGCCGACTTTGATGGTCATGGGTCCGTCCTCCTCGAGTTACCCTAGCCAGATAGCGTCATCTCCGCGCAGGGCAAGCACGGGCTAGGCATTAGGGCTTGAAAGCGGCCCACCAGGGCCCAAATGTGGAGATCATGGAAGGTGGCTTCTTCTCAGGCCAGTTGTTGATCGCCATGCCGGGGATCGCCGATCCGCGGTTCGAGCGAGCCCTGATCTTGATCTGCGCCCATGACCAGGAACACGCCATGGGCTTGGCCGTGAACAATCCGGTCGAGGGACTGACCGTTCCGGACCTCCTCGACAAGCTCGACATCGAAGCGACCATCAAGCTGCCGCCGGACCTGGTCCTGATGGGCGGCCCGGTGGAGCGCGAACGCGGCTTCGTGCTGCATTCCGACGACTACGGCGGCGAGACGAGCCTGGAAGTGGGGCCAGGCGTGGCGCTGACCGCCACACGCGAGGTGCTGGAGGCCATGGCCAGCCCCAACGGCGCGCCGTCGAAGAGCCTGCTGGCGCTGGGCTACGCCGGCTGGGGCGCGGGCCAGCTGGAGGATGAGATCAAGGCCAATGTCTGGCTGACCTGCGAGGCCGACGACGAACTGATCTTTGGCCACGACTTCGGGAAGAAATGGAGCCGCGCGCTCGGCAAGCTCGGCGTCGATCCGGAGCGCCTGACTTCGGTGGCCGGGCGAGCCTAGCCGGGGCCTTAGCCCCTAGACCCCTTGGCCTTCACCGGGGCCGCGCCGTCGACATAGCTTTCGTTGAGGTAGACCTCGGCCTCCTGGGCCGAGAGCGCGGGGGCGTAGCCGAAGCCCTGTCCATAGTCGCAGCCGATCGCCAGGAGCTGGCGCGCCATGCCGGCGTTTTCCACGCCCTCGGCGACGACCTCCAGGTTGAGGTCCTGGCCCAGCTTCACGACCGAGGAGACGATCTTCAGCGAGCCCTCGTTGGTAGCCATGGTGCGCACGAAGTAGCGGTCAATCTTCAGGGTGTCGAACGGCAGGCGCGTCAGGTAGCTGAGCGAGGAGAAGCCCGTACCGAAGTCGTCGAGCGCGAGGGCCGCGCCGGCGGCGCGCAATTCGCCCAGGATCACCGCCGCGCGCTCGGGATCGCGCATGACGTCCCCCTCGGTGACTTCCAGCTTCAGCGCTCCCGGCGGCAGACCGGTCTTGCGGCGGATCGCGGCCACGTCGGAGACCAGGTCTGGGCGATCGATTTCGTGGGTCGACAGGTTGACGGCGACGGTGAGTTCGCCGGCCGCCACGTGCTTGGCCCGCCACGCAGCCAGCTGCTTGGCGGCCTCGTGCATCATCATCGTCCCGAGCTCTTCCATCAGGCCCATCTCTTCGCAGAGCGGCAGGAAGGTGTCGGGCATCAGCAGGCCGCGGCGCGGGTGGCGCCAGCGGACCAGGGCCTCGAAACCGGAAAGCGCCCCGGTCGAGAGTCGCACGATCGGCTGGTAGAAGGGCACCAGTTCGCCGCGGCCCAATGCGCCCTTGAGATCGCCCTCAAGCGCCAGGCGCGACAGGCCGTCGCTTTCCAGCCCGCGTCCGTAGGCGGCCGCCCCGCCGCGGCCATTGCTCTTGGCGGATTCCACCGCCAACTCCGCGCGGCGCAGCAGTTCGGCGGCTTCTGGCGCCTCGCTGCCGCCGTGGGCGTCCACCGCGCCGATCGAGAGCGTGGGATGAATGTCGAAGCCGGCGACCCGCAGCGGCTGCTCCAGAGCGCGGCGCAGGATCTCGGCGCCGGACGAGGCGCCGACCGGGGCCATGGCGGCGAACTCGTCCTCGCCGATGCGGGCCAGGATCGCCTCGGCAGGAAAGGCCGCGGCTAGGCGCGAGCCCAGGGCGGCCAGCACCAGGTCAGCGCGCTCGTGGCCCAGCGCCTCGTTCAGGCGGCGAAGGCGGTCGAGATCGGCGACGATGACCTCGTAGTGGCCGGGGATCGTCAGTTGCTCGCGCGCGCGGATGATGAAGCTGCGGCGGTCCAGGAGGCCGGTGAGCATATCCTGGGCGGAGGCGGCGAAGCGGGTCTCCGGCGCCACGACGCCGGCGGCGCGCACCCCTTCTTCCAACCAGACGCCGCGCCAGATGGAGATGCCCGCGCCGCGCATGCGCAGGCGCACGGCGACCTCTGTCCCCGGCTCCTGCACACGCAGGATGTCTTCGGCGTAGGCGCGGTCCTGCGGCAGGGCGAGCGCGCGCAGCGCAGCGGAGGAGCAGTCAGGCGCCAGCGGCCCCAGGCCGAGCGCACGGGTGGAGCCGGTCAGCCGCATGCGGTCGCGCTCGGGCTCCCAGACCCACAGCGCGACGTCGGCCGCTCCCAACGCTTCCAGCGTCGAGGTGGCGTCCCACATCCAACGATCGCTCGGCATCACCAAGGAAAGAAACGCCCCGCCAACTTTAGGCCGCCGAATTGAGGGCCCGAACCACGGTCTAGAACCTTATGGTTTCCGAAATGCTCTTAATCCCGCCTGTTCAGGCCGCCGGATTCAGACCGAAACGCCCTCATCCGGACCGTCTGGCCGCTTGAAAGGCGAGACCAGTCCGAACAGCACATGATCGCGCCAGACGCCGTTAATTTTGAGATAAGCCCTGGCGAACCCCTCCTCGTCGAAGCCGGCCCGGGCCAGCAAGCGCCGCGAGGGCTCGTTCTCCGGGATGCAGGCCGCCTCCAGGCGGTGCAGGCCCAGGCTCCGGAAGCTGAAGTCGCTCAGCGCGCGGACGGCGGCCAGCGTGTGGCCGTGGCGGGCAAACGGCCTGCCGCACCAGTATCCTATCGAGCCCATCTGGGCGACGCCGCGACGCACGTTGCTGAGCGTGATGCCGCCGGTCAGCGCCCCATCCCCGTGGCGGAACACGAAGAACGGATAGGCCGCGCCGGCCTCGCGGTCGCGGGCGTAGGCGATCAGCCGCCGGCGATAGGCGCCGCGGCCCAGGTCGTCGGCCGGCCAGGTGGGCTCCCAGGGCTGCAGGAACGTGCGGCTCGTGGCTCTGAGTTCGCGCCACTCGGCGTAATCGGAGGCCCGCGGCGGCCGCAGGCTGATCCCGTCACCATCGACGTGAAGTCCGCTCTCCGGCGCGATCCAGTCCAGCAGGGCCATGGGTAGCGAAGGTCGCGCGATTGCGCCCGCGCCGCAAGTCGGGGAGTTCCTCCCCTCCTCTGGGGTCGAGGGATCTTCTGATAGACTAGTTTACATTTTAGACTAGTTGATCTATGAGACTTCCGACGCCGCGGCCTGGGCCCGTGCGCGGGTGACGAAGGGAGGGCGCGATGGGCGCCGCCAACGGAAATGACCGCCTGCACGGGCTCGACGCGGTGAGGGGCTATGCCCTTATGCTCGGCATCGTCTACCACGCCACTATGTCGTTCCTGCCGGGACCGCAGATCTGGGTGGTGCGCGACACGCACAGCAGCCTGTTCCTGTCGGGCCTGTTCTTCGTCAGCCACATGTTCCGGATGGCGACCTTCTTTCTGATCGCCGGCTTCTTCGGACACATGGTCGTCGAGAAGCGGGGCGTGAAGGCCTTCGTGAAGGACCGCGCCAAGCGCATCGCCCTTCCCCTGGTCGTTGGCTGGCCGATCCTGTTCGCCGCCATCGTCGGCGCCAGCATCTACGGCGCCTATGTCTCGTCAGGCCACATGCCGATCGCCCAGGAACACGCCGCGCACGCGCCGCCCTCGCCGTTCCTGGCGTTCCCGCTGACGCACCTGTGGTTCCTGTATCTGCTGCTCTGGTTCTACGCCGCGGCTCTTGGCTTGAGGGCCCTGGTGCTGCGCCTCGACACGACCGGCCGCTTCCGGGCAAGGGCCGACACCGTCCTGGCGACCATCGTCGAGAGCCGCTTCGCGCCGGCGGCCCTGGCCCTTCCCGGAGCGCTGGCCATGGGCTTCACGGGACACGGCTTGGCGTGGTTCGGCATCCAGACGCCGGACAGCTCGCTGCTGCCCAACGTCCCGGCCCTGGTCGCCTATTTCACCGCCTTCGGGTTCGGTTGGCTGCTGCACCGCCAGAGCGGAATGATGAACATCTGGGCGCGCCGCTGGCCGTTCCACCTGGTGCTAGCGATCGCGCTCACCGCCGACTGCCTGCGGATAGCCGGGGTCATCCCGCACGTGACGCCCTCGCCGATCGGGCCGCAGCGGTTGCTCTATTCGGGCATCTACAGCCTGGCGACCTGGAACTGGATCCTGGCGGCGATCGGTCTGGCATTGAAGTATCTGTCCAAGGAAAGCCCATCGCGACGCTACGTCGCCGACTCGTCCTATTGGCTCTACCTGATCCACCTGCCGATTGTGATGGTCCTGCAGGCGATGGTGGCCAAGCTGAACCTTCCGGCGGAGGTGAAGATCCTGATCGTTCTGGGCGTCGCCTTCCCGCTGATGTTCGCGAGCTATCAGCTGATGGTACGCCGGAGCTTCATCGGCGCCATCCTGAACGGGCGGCGCGCTGCCCCCAAGAGCAAGAAAGGATCGGTGACGTCCGCGCCGCGCCTCGCCCAACCGGAGCCCGCCGAATGAACGTCGATGACGCCCGCAACGACCTCGCCTTCATCCGCGCCCTGGTCGCGCCGCAGGACCACTGGCAGCGGCAGTTCGGAAAGGTCTACGCCGCCGCGGGGATCTGTTACGCCGTCCAGATGCTGGGCCATATCGGCCAGTTCCTGAACCTCGCGCCCCGGGACGGCTGGGGCGCCCAGGCGATCGGCTGGGGTCCGACGGTGGTGTTCCTGGGGATCCTGATCTGGGTCATCCGCCGGGACGGGGCGCAGCGGGGCGGGACGATTTCGCGGGCGGTGGGCGCGGTGTTCGCCTCGGTCGGCTTCGCCAACCTGGCGCTGTGCGCCAGCATCGGTTCGGTGGCGCTCAGGCTGCACAGCCAGACCATCTGGCTGATCTACCCCTGCGTGGTCATGGTGCTGCAGGGCCTGGCCTGGATGGTGGCCTTCATGCTGCGCCGCCGGGCCTGGCTCGGCGTCGTGGCCGTCGGCTGGTTCGCCGTCGGCGTCGCCATGGCGATCTTTATCGAAAACCTGGTGGGCTACGTCGCCACCGCCACAGTGGGCATCTTCTGCTTCATGCTGATCCCCGGTCTCTATCTCGTGCGCCAGGCCGGCCGGGACGCCTGACTTGGCCCAGCCCAGCTATGATATCGGCAAGATCGACGACGTCATCCACGGGCGGCTGCGCCTGGGCGTCATGGCCTATCTGGCCAATGCAGAGGTCGCCGATTTCAACGAGCTGAAGGCGATCCTGGAGGTCACCCAGGGCAATCTGTCGGTGCAGCTGCGCAAGCTGGAGGACGCGGCCTATGTGGCCATCGAGAAAGGCTACCT
This sequence comes from Phenylobacterium sp., assembly GCA_035656795.1. Lineage (GTDB taxonomy): Bacteria > Pseudomonadota > Alphaproteobacteria > Caulobacterales > Caulobacteraceae > Phenylobacterium. The sequence goes on from DASRRU010000193.1 coordinate 15,308, forward strand.
GGGCCGCAAACCCCGCACCCAGGTGCGGATCACGCCCGCGGGCCGCAAGGCCTTCGCCGCCTATCTGGAGGCGTTGGGCCGGGTGATCGGGCTGCAAATCTAGCCGAACAGCGCCGCCTCGAACGCCGGGGCGGCTTTCAGCGAGGCCTTTGGGCCCAGGACCGCAACCGCGGCCTTCTTCGGCGCGAGGATGCGTTCGGTGAGCTTCACCAGGTCGCCGGGAGTGACCGCGTCCACCTGGGCGGCGATCTCGGCGGGATCGAGGGCGCGGCCGAACAGCAGCACCTGGCCGGCGGCCTGTTCGGCGCGGGCCAGCGCGCTCTCGCGGCCCATGAACATGGCGCCCTTGAGCTGGGCCTTGGCACGGGCCAGTTCGGCGTCGGGGACGGGCTTCAGCATGCCGGCGATCTCGCCGGCGGCGACGCGGGCCAGTTCGGCGGCGTCCTTGGCCGCACAGCCGGCGAAGACGCCCAGCACGCCCACGTCGGCGTAGGTCTCCGAATAGGCGTCGATGGCGTAGGCCAGGCCCCGGTTCTCGCGGGCCTCCTGGAACAGCCGCGAGGCCATGCCGCCGCCGAGAATCTCGGCCAGCAGGCGCAGCGCGAAGTAGGCGTCGTCGGAGACGCCGACGGCGGGCAGCAAGAGGACCAGGTTGGCCTGCTCCAGCGGCTTGGCCACCGCCCGCTGGCCGCCGGTAAAGGCCGCGGTCTGCGGCGCCGGCGGGGTCGAGGCGTCGTCGATGGTGTGGCCGAAGTCGCGTTCGGCCAGGGCCAGGAGTTCGTCCTCGTCCACGGCGCCGGCGGCGCTGACCACCAGGCTCTGTGGCGCATAGAGGTGGGCGCGCCAGGCGTTCAGGCTCTCTGGCGTGGTGGTCCCGATGGATTGCGTCGTGCCGAGGATCGGGCGGCCCAGCGGCTGGCCGTCGAAGGCTGCGGTCTGGGCCAGTTCGAAGACCAGGTCGTCGGGCGCGTCGGCGGCCTCGGCGATCTCCTGGCCGACCACTTGCTTTTCGCGGGCCAGGTCGGCGGCGTCCATGGTCGGGCGATGCACCAGGTCAGCCAGCACCCGCGCCCCGAGTTCGAGGCCGCCGGCCAGGGCGCGGACCTGGAAACTCGTGCGCTCATAGCCGGTGGCGGCGTTAATGTTGCCGCCCTCAGCCTCGATCACCTCGACGATCTCGCGAGCCGAACGGCCCCCCGCGCCCTTGAAGACCATATGCTCCAGCAGGTGCGACCAGCCGGAACGGGCCTCGTCCTCGGTCCGCGCGCCACGCCCGGCCACCACCGACAGGGCCACGGTCTGCAGCCCCGGCATGGGGTCGCAGATGACGCGTATGCCATTGCTAAGGGTGTGGACCTTGGGCGCGATCGGCTTAGCCCTCCGAGAAGGCGCGGACGTAGGCCTTGATCGTCTCGGCCTCCGCCGGCAGGCGGTCGAAGCGTTCCGGGCGCGCGGCGAGATCGGTCGCGCCGCGCGGCAGGGCCGGCGTCACGCCGCAGGCCTTGGCCACGGCCTCGGGGAACTTGGCCGGATGGGCGGTGGACATCACCACCACCGGTCCCTTCAGGCCGGCGGTGCGGGCGAGGGCCGAGAGCGCCACCGCGGTGTGCGGGTCGACCAGTTGGCCGGTCTCGTTGAGGGTGGAGACTATGGCGCGCGCAGTGTCCGCCTCGCTGGCGCTGGCCCCGCGGAACAGCGCGCGCATGGCGGCATAGGCCTTGGGCGGCAGGTCGATGGCGCCGGTCTCGGCGAACCCGCCGAAGGCGCGCGCCGTGTCGGTGGCCTCGCGGTCCACGCCCTCGAAATAGAGCCGCTCGAAGTTGGAGGCCGACTGGATGTCCATGGCCGGCGACATGGTCGGATGCACCTTACCGCGGGCGTAGCGCCCGGTCTCGAAGGTCTGGGCCAGGATGTCGTTGGCGTTGGTGGCCACCAGGATCCTGCCCACCGGCAGGCCCATGCGGTGGGCGACATAGCCTGCGAAGGCGTCGCCGAAATTGCCCGACGGCACGGCGAAGCTGACCTCGCGCTGCGGCGCGCCCAGCGATGCGGCGGTGGTGAAGTAATAGACGGCCTGGGCGGCGATGCGGGCGAAGTTGATCGAGTTGACGCCGGAAAGGTCCACGGCCTGACGCAGGGCCTGGTCCTGGAAGGCGGCCTTCACGATGGCCTGGCAGTCGTCGAAGGAGCCCTTCACCGCCACGCAGGCGACATTGGCCTCCGTGGCCGTCGTCATGAACCGGCGCTGCACCTCGCTGATGCGGCCCTCCGGGAAGAGGGCGACCACCTTGACATTCTTACGGCCGCGGAAGGCCTCGACTGCCGCGCCGCCGGTGTCGCCGGAGGTGGCGCAGAGGATGGTCTGGGTCCGCCCCTGCCCACCCAGCAGATGGTCGTAGAGCCGGGCCAGGATCTGCATGGCCACGTCTTTGAACGCCAGGCTGGGACCGTGGAACAACTCGGCCAGGAAGACCTCGGGGGCGAGTTGCACGAGCGGCACGACCGCCGAATGGGTGAAGGTCGAATAGGCCTCCTGGCACATCTCGCGCAGGTCGGCGGCGGCGATCTCTCCATCGGCGAAGGCGCCGAGCACCTTGGCGGCGACGTCGGCGTAGGGCTTGCCCGCGAACCCCCCGATCTCGGCGGGGGTGAACCTCGGCCAGGTCTGCGGCACATAGAGGCCGCCGTCCGGCGCGAGCCCGCCCAGGACAGCGTCGACAAAGCCCACATGCGGGGCCTGTCCCCGGGTCGAGACGTAGCGCATCAGCCTCTCATTCGCTTGAAGACGGCCGCGCCATAGACGCCCGCCAGGGCCCCGGCAAGGCCGAACCAGGTGAGCGCGTATTCCAGGTGGCGGTTGGGGATGTCCACCGGGAAGGGCGCCGGGATCAGGCCTTTGAAGTCCGGATTGGTCGATGTCTCGGCCATCAGGAACAGCGGCGCGGTGGGCGCATCGGCGTGCAGCGCCGCGGCCATCTTCTTGGCGTCGTGCAGGTACCACTTGCTGGGTGTGGCGGGCGGCGTGGTGAAATTCCCGCGCTCGCCGGGGCGCAGGACGCCGGTCACCTCGATCGGATCGAGATTGGTCGTGTCGGGGAGCGGGCGGGCGGTCACCGTGTCGGGGATGAAGCCCCGATCCACGAGGATCGAGCGGTAGACGCCGCTCACAACCGGGCAGGCGGAGATCAATCGCGCGCCGATCTGGCCCTCGCGCAGGCTGTAGAGCTCCAGCGCCGGCGCACGCGCCAGCCCCGGGCAGGTGACCTTCACCCGAACGAACTCTTCGTTGTGGCCCAGCGCTAGGCCGTCCAGCACCGGCCCGAGCGGAACGGCGGGCGCGGCCTCGGCGCGGGCGATGCCGGCCAGCAGGGCCTCTTTCCACTTCAGGCGCTGCAGTTGCCAGACGCCTAAGGCCATGAGGATCGCGAAGGCGATGACGGTGGCGATGGTCAGACCGACGGGAAAGCCCTTGGGTTCGGGCTTGCTCGGGCCGGCCTCTACGCGAGGCTCCCAAGAGCTACTCATGGCGCGATTGGCTGGCCTTGTTCTTGAACTGCGCCGCCAGCATCAGGCCCTTCATGGGCCGCAGCAGCACCAGCACGATGACCAGGGTCATCGGCAGCCAGATCAGCAGGGTGAGCCAGACGGGCGTGCGGAACGCGACCATCGTGAACAGCGAACCGAAGGCCACAATCAGGCCCGCGATCAGGATCACGAAGACCGCGGGGCCGTCGCCGGAGTCGGCCGCGGCGAGGTCGAAGCCACAGGCCTCGCAGACCGGCGAGACCTTCAGGAAGCCCTCGAAGAGGTGTCCGTCCCCGCAGTTGGGGCAGCGCCCGGCCGCGCCCGACAGCAGAGGATCGGGCTTGCTCATTCAGGCTATCCGCCGTGCGCTCCGAAGATCACGTAGATGAAGGCGAACAGGAACAGCCACACCACGTCCACGAAGTGCCAGTACCAGGCGGCCGCCTCGAAGCCGAAGTGCTTCTGAGGCGTGAAGCCGCCGGACAGCAGGCGCGCCAGGCAGACGATCAGGAAGATCGTGCCGATCAGCACGTGGAAGCCGTGGAAGCCCGTAGCCATGAAGAACGACGACCCGTAGAGGCCCGAATTCGCCGCGCCCTCGCCGCCGAAGAAATACTTGTGCTCGAGGATGTGGTTGTACTCGAACGCCTGGATCGAGGTGAACAGCACCCCCAGGCAGATCGTCAGGAACAGGCCGATCTTGGCGCCCTTCCGGTCGCCGGTCTGCAGCGCGTGGTGCGCCCAGGTGACCGTGGTGCCCGAGAGCAGCAGGGTCAGGGTGTTGACCAGCGGCAGTTGGAACGCCGGCACGGCTTCCACGCCCTTCGGCGGCCACGTGGCCCAGGCGGCGCGAACGTCGTCGATGGCCGAGGCGGTGCGCACATGGTGGAACAGCGCCATCTCGAAGAAGATCCAGAACCAGGCGACGAAAAACATCACCTCCGAGGCGATGAACAGGATCATGCCGTAGCGCAGGCCCAGCGAGACGACCGGCGTGTGGTCGCCTTGGTTGGCCTCAATCACCACGTCCCGCCACCAGACGATCATGGTCAGCAGCACGCCCGCCAGGCCGGCGAAGAACAGCCAGCTGGTGTGGGCGGGCATGCCGAACATGCCCTTCAGCCAGGTCACTCCGCCCAGAGCCATCACGGTCGCCGACGCTGAACCCAGCAGGGGCCACGGCGACGGATTGACCAGGTGGTAGTCGTGCTTCACGCCTGCGGCCATCGGTGGTCCTAGTCCCTCACAAATCCCCGCGGTCCAACAAGCGCAGACTCAGCCCGCGCACATAGACCCGTTTGCGTGACGCTATAGCCCTGCCGCGCCGCCTCCGCCAAGGGGAAAGGGCGCGATCGACGCTCGCCGGCGAAGCGAATGAAATTGTCCGCGAAAACCAACGCCGCCTGGGGGCTAGTCGGACGCCTTGGCGCCGGCGGGGGCCTTCACGTCGGTGGCGGGGAAGAAGGTGTAGGAGAGCGTGATGGTCTTGCCGCCCTTGGTCTCGAAGTCCGTCGCGTATTTCGGATCGACGAAATAAAGCACCGGCATCTCCACCGTGGCGCCGGCGGCCACCGTCTGGTCGGAGAAGCAGAAGCAGGAGAGCTTGCGGAAATAGACCCCGGCCTGCTCGGGCGCGACGTTGAACACGGCGCGCGCGGTGATCGGATGGTCGGCGTGATTGGTGACCTTGAAGATCGCCACCTTGGTCTCGCCGATCTTGACCGTCTGGAAGCTCTGTTCGGATGAAAAGTCCCAGGGCAGGCCGCGGACGTTGGTGTCGAAATGGATCTCGAGCGTCTGGTCCAGGACCTGGCCCGGCGCTGTCTCGGCCTTGCGGATGGTGCCGCCGTAGCCGGTGACCTGGCAGAAGGCGCGATAGAAGGGGATCGCCGCATAGGCCGCGCCGACCATGGCCACGAACACCACGCCGCAGATCGCAGCGACGCGGCCGTTTCGGCTCATTCGGCGGCGGCCCGGCGGGAGATCAGAAGGGTTGTTTTGCGACACTGCCGCCCAGCTTCACTATGGTGACGACGAAGACCAAGATCACGAAGATCACCAAGCCCAGCGCCAAGGCGATATTGCGGCCGCGACGAGCGCGGGCTTCCGTGTCGCTCTCGCGGGCAGGATCACTCATGACAACAGGTCCAGGGGCGTGACGCGCATCAGATGTTCGCAAAGCAGGGTGGCGAAAAGTAGGGTCAGGTAGAGGATCGAGAAGGCGAACAGGTTGCGCGCGTCCTTGGCCCCGGCCTTGACGTCGTAGAGGCCGTCATCCTTGCGCTGGGCCTGAGCGTCGCCGGCGTGGCTGCGGAACAGGCGCACGGCGAGCAGCAGGAAGACCAGTCCGCCCAGGGCCGCCACCGCCAGATAGATCGGCCCGCCGAGCCCGGTCAGCGCCGGGGTCAGGCAGAGCGGCGTGAACAGGAGGCTGTAGATCAGGATCTGCTTTCGGGTCGATCGCGCGCCGGCCACCAGCGGCATCATCGGCACGCCGGCCTTCTTGTAGTCCTCGCTTGTGTAGAGGCTGAGCGCCCAGAAGTGCGGCGGCGTCCACATGAAGATGATCGCGCAGAGGATCCAGGCGTTGAGCGGCGCGGTCCCGGTGGCCGCGGCCCAGCCGATCACCGGGGGAAGCGCTCCGGCCAGGCCGCCGATGACGATGTTCTGCGCCGTCCAGCGCTTCAGCCAGACGGTGTAGACCACGGCGTAGAAGAAGATCGTGAAGGCCAGCAGGCCCGCCGCCAGCCAGTTAAGCGCCATGCCCATCAGCATGACCGAGAACATCGACAGCACCACGCCCAGGGCCAGCGCATCGGCGCCCTGAACGCGGCCCGCCGGCACCGGCCGGCCGCGGGTGCGCCGCATCTTGGCGTCGATGTCGGCGTCGTACCACATGTTGAGCGCGCCCGAAGCGCCGGCGCCGACCGCGATGCAAAGGATGGCGACGCCTGCCAGGAACGGGTGCACGGGCTTGCCCGCACAGACCAGGCCGGTGAGTCCCGTGAACACCACCAGCGACATCACGCGCGGCTTCAGCAGCTGCAGAAAGTCCTGCCAGCGCGCAGGCGATTTGGAGGCGGTGGAGAGGGCCTCGGACATGGCCATCGGACGATACTCTTAAAATGGTCGAGGGGCGCGAACCTTGCGATGCGCGCCCCTCGGATCGTGTTGGGTGGGAGCCTTGGCCTAGTGGCTGTCGGCCGAAACCACCGGCAGTTCGTTGAACTGGTGGAACGGCGGCGGCGAGGACAGCGTCCATTCCAACGTCGTGGCGCCTTCACCCCAGGGGTTGGCCTCGGCCTTGCGGCGGGAGACCATGGCGTCGATCAGCACCACCAGGAAGACACCCACGCCCACCAGGGTGATCGCGTAGCCGATCGAGGACACCTTGTTCCAGAAGGCGAAGCCCTCCGGATAGTCCACGTAGCGGCGCGGCATGCCCTGCAGGCCCAGGAAGTGCTGCGGGAAGAAGATCACGTTCACGCCGATGAAGGTGATCCAGAAGTGCAGCGCGCCCAGCCACTCGCGGTACTTCACGCCCCACATCTTTTCGAACCAGTAGTAGAAGCCCGCGAAGATCGCGAACACCGCGCCCAGGCTCAGCACATAGTGGAAGTGCGCCACCACGTAGTAGGTGTCCTGGAATTGGTAGTCGACGCCGGCGTTGGCCAGGACGACGCCGGTGACGCCGCCCAGGGTGAAGAGGAAGATGAAGCCCATCGCCCACAGCATCGGCGTCTTGAAGTCGATCGAGCCGCCCCACATGGTGGCGATCCAGCTGAACACCTTCACGCCCGTGGGCACCGCGATGACCATGGTGGCGGCCACGAAGTAGGCCGTCAGGTTCACGTTCATGCCCGTCGTGAACATGTGGTGGGCCCACACCAGGAAGCCGATGAAACCGATGGCCACCATGGCGTAGGCCATGGCGAGGTAGCCGAAGACAGGCTTGCGCGAGAAGGTCGAGACGATGTGGCTGATCATGCCGAAGCCCGGCAGGATCAGGATGTAAACCTCGGGGTGCCCGAAGAACCAGAACAGGTGCTGGTACATGACCGGATCGCCGCCGCCGGCCGCGTCGAAGAAGTGGGTGTGGAAGTTGCGGTCGGTGAGCAGCATGGTGATCGCGCCAGCCAGCACCGGCAGCGAGAGCAGCAGCAGGAACACCGTCACCAGGATCGACCACACGAAGAGCGGCATGCGGTGCAAGGTCATGCCCGGCGCGCGCATATTGAAGATGGTGGTGATGAAGTTGATGGCGCCCAGGATCGACGAGGCGCCGGCCAGGTGGATCGACAGGATCACGCAGTCCATCGCCGGGCCGGTGTGACCCGACGTCGAGAGGGGCGCGTACATGGTCCATCCGCCGCCGAATCCGCGGCCCGGCCCACCGTCCACGAACATCGACGTGCACAGCATGATCCAGGAGGCGACCAGCAGCCAGAACGAGATGTTGTTCATCCGCGGGAAGGCCATGTCCGGCGCGCCGATCATCAGCGGCACGAACCAGTTGCCGAACCCGCCGATCATCGCCGGCATGACCATGAAGAAGATCATGATCAG
>DASRRU010000194.1:0-3912 GCA_035656795.1 Phenylobacterium sp.
CGCCTGGGTGAAGAAGATCGCGGCCAGGATCTATCTGCGCCGCCTGCAGCGTGACCGGCGGCTCAGCTCCATGACCGCCGAGGCGATCGAGGAAGAACCCGATCCCCCGCGGGGCGACGCAGACGCGAATATCGACCTAGAGGAGGCGCTGAAGATGTTGGGCGAGGCGGAACGGCTGTGCGTCAGCATGTGTTTCGGCGCCGGACTTTCGCATACGGAGGCGGCGGAGGCCTTGAACCTGCCACTCGGAACGGTCAAATCCCATGTCAAACGTGGTCTGGATAAGCTCAGAACGCGGCTGGCGCCGGACGACGGCGTCGCTCTTGAAGGGAGGCGTGGCAATGGCTGAACTCGAATTCGAGCGGCGCCTTGAGCGCCTCTTTGCGGAATCGCCGGAACTGGCCGACGCCGGGAGCTTCGCCGAGCGGGTGGAGCGCCGGCTCGACGCCGGCTGGACCGCACGGCGCTGGCTGATCGGCGCGGCGGGCCTTGTGGGCGGGGTGATCGGCGCCAGCCAGCTGATGGTCTCCGGTCTCTTCCAGCGGGTCGAGTCCGCAGGCGATTCCGCGCGCCTGCTGTCCACCAGCCTCAATCACCTCTCGACCAGCACCGACTGGATCACCGCCATCTCCAGCGGCGGGGCGGTGGTGTGGGTGGCTGCGGGCCTGGCGGTGATCATGATGGGCTTCGTGCTGACCCGGGTGATCGGCGAAATCTGAGGCCTGCCCCACGCTTCGCAGTCGTGTGCTGCGAGGGGCGGCGGATCGGTTGCGGCGCAAGGCCGCGCGCTATAGGTTCCCGCCCTCTGAAGCGCCAAGCTCAAATTCTGTCCGGAGTCCCCGATTGACCGATCTGTTTGAAGAGGTCGAGGAGCAGCTGCGCTCCGATCGCTACCAGACGCTTGTGCGCAAGATCGCCCCGTGGGTGATCGCCATCGGCGCCGCCGCGCTCGTGGCCGCCCTCGCGGTCTGGGGCTGGAAGCAATACAACCAGCAGGTCACCGACAAGGCCTCGGAGCAGTATGCCGCCGCCCTCAGTGCGGCCTCGCAGGGCGATGCGGCCAAGGCCCAGCAGCTCTGGGGAGATATCGCCAAGTCTTCGGCCAAGGCTTACCGCACGCTGGCGCTGATGCAGCTCGGCGCCGCGAAGCTCGGCAGTGGCAAGCCGGATGACGTCAAGGCCGCGGTCGGTTTGTTCGACCAGGCGGCCAGCGCCGCGCCGGACGCCATCCTGGGTGACGCCGCGCGCCTCAAATCCGCCTTTGCCATACTCGACACCGCTCCTTTCTCGGAAGTGGAGGGGCGATTGGCGCCGCTGATGAAAGACGGGCGCCCTTATCGGGTGCAGGCGCGTGAGGCCCTGGCCTTCGCCAAGCTGATGAAGGGGGATGTCGCTGGCGCGAAGAGCGACTTTGTCGTCATCTCGCAGTCCCTCGACGCCCCCGAGGGCGCGCGCCAGAGGGCCAAGGCCGCCATGGACCTGATCGACACGGGTTCGGCCAAGACTGTGCCGGCCACGGTGAAGGCCGCGCTGGCGCTGCCGCAACCGATGCTGGTCGGCCCCGGCGGTGTGCCGATGGGCCTGGCGCCGCCGGAACAAGACCAGGCGCCCGCCCCGCAATGACTTTCAGCCACAAGACCTTACCCGCCGTCCTGCTGGTGGCCGCATTGGGCGTGGCCGGCTGTTCGACGGTCAGCCGCCTGAACCCGTTCCACGGCAGCGCGCCGAAGGAAGTGGCCACCGAAGGCGACCGCATCTCGATCGTGGGCGCCGACCAGAAGCTGGAGCCATCGGAGGCCCTGAAGGGCGTCGACTTCGCCCTGCCGGCGGTGGAGACCGTAGCCGCCTGGCCGCTGCCGGGTGGCACGCCCGAGCAGTCGATGGGCAACGCCAACGCAGCCCCCAACCTGGCCATTGCCTGGCGCAAGGGCATCGGCAAGGGCACCAAGGACGGCGAACTGGTCATCGCGCCGCCGGTGGAGGCTGCCGGCAAGGTGTTCACTATGGACGCCGAGGCCGGTGTCAGCGCCCACGACGCGCTGACCGGCGCCGAGGTCTGGCGCATCAACATGCGGCCGACCGACAACAAGCGCGATCGCGAAGGCTTCGGCGGCGGCTTGGCCTTCGCCGACGGCAAGCTCTATGTGACCTCGGGCTTCCGCGTGGTGGCGCAACTGGACGCGGCCACCGGTCGGGTCGGCTGGCGCACGCGCACGGAGCAGCCGATCCACGGCGCGCCGACCGTGTTCGGCGGCCGGGTCATGGCCGTGGCGCTGGATAACACCCTGCTGACCTTCGACGCGGCCACCGGCGCGCCCGGCTGGACCTATCAGGCCCTGTCGGAGTCTGCGCGGATTCTAGGCGCCTCGAGTCCGGCGATCACCGGCGACACGGTGGTGGCGTCGTTCGGCTCCGGCGAGCTGATCGCCCTGCGTACGGCCAACGGCAACGACTTGTGGAACAACGCCCTTTCGCGCGCCAGCCGCACCAGTGCGCTGTCGGAAATCCGCGACATTCCCGGTCGCCCGGTGATCTACGGCGGCGACGTCTTCGCGGTGAGCCACTCCGGCGTGTTCGCCGCCACGGATCTGCGCACCGGCCAGGCGCGCTGGAGCCTGCCGGTGGTGGGCATCACCTCGCCGCTGCCGGCCGGCGACGTGGTCTATGTGGTGGGGGTGGACGGCAAGCTGATCTGCGCAGCCCGCGAGAGCGGTCAGATCTACTGGGTCCACGATATGAACGCCGGCTATGTGCCCAAGAAGACGGGCGGCCTGTGGGGCATCGGGGCGCACACCGTCCCCAAGGCGATCTGGACCAACCCGATCCTGGTCAACAACCGACTGATCCTGGGCTCCTCCGAGGGTGTCGTCGCGGCGGTCAACGCCAAGACCGGCGTGGTTGAGCGCAAGATCACGATCGGGTCGCCGGTGCTGATCGGACCCATCACGGCGGGCAATCTGGTCTATGTGGTCACCGACAATGGCCAGCTGATCGCGCTGCGCTGACCAATAGGCCTAGGTTGACGCCATGACGCTTAAACTTGCGATCGTCGGGCGTCCCAACGTCGGCAAATCGACGCTGTTCAACCGGCTGGCGGGGCGAAAGCTCGCCATCGTCGACGACCAGCCGGGCGTGACTCGCGACCGGCGCTTCGGCACCGGCCGGATCGGCGACCTGGACCTTGAACTGATCGACACCGCCGGGTTCGAGGACCTGACCGACGACAGCCTGGAAGCGCGGATGCGCATTCAGACCGAACTCGCCATCGACGAAGCCGACGTGGCGCTGTTCGTCATCGATAGCCGCGACGGCGTCACCCCCATCGACGAGGTGTTCGCCGAGATCCTGCGCCGGCGCGACATGCCTGTGGTGCTGGCCGCCAATAAGGCCGAGGGCCGGGCCGGCGACCAAGGGATACTTGAAGCCTTCGGCCTGGGACTCGGCGAGCCGGTGCCGATCTCGGCCGAGCACGGCGAGGGCATGGCCGACCTCTATGCCGCCCTGATCGCCGTGGCCCCGGACCAGAGCGACCACGAGGACGAGGACGGCGACAAGGCGGTCAAGATCGCCATCGTCGGGCGGCCCAACGCCGGCAAGTCGACCCTGGTCAACAAGCTGATCGGCGAGGACCGGATGCTGGTGGGCCCCGAAGCCGGGATCACCCGCGACGCCATCCCCGTCGACTGGACCTGGGGCGACCGCTCGGTGCGGCTGGTGGACACCGCCGGCCTGCGCCGCAAGGCGAGGGTGCAGGAGAAGCTGGAAAAGCTCTCGACCCACGACTCCATCCGGGCGATCACCTTCGCCGAGGTGGTGATCCTGGTGATGGACGCCACCCACCCCTTCGAGATCCAGGACCTGCAGATCGCCGACCTTGTGGAACTCGAGGGTCGTGGGCTGGTGTTCGTGCTG
>DASRRU010000195.1:0-2683 GCA_035656795.1 Phenylobacterium sp.
GGCGTCATGGCGGCGCTGGGCGGCGCGCCCGAGACGATCACGGCCAGCCTGGCGCTTAAGGTCACCGCCGCGGACGCCAAAGCTTGGAGCGCCGGCGACTGTGGCGCGACAAACCGGATGAGACTCGCGCGTCAATCAGGATGAGACATGACAGTCGCGGCGGAGTGATGATTGACGCGCCGCGACACGAGCGCAAGGGGCCTTGTGTGACGCGGCGCGGCGATCAGGTTGAGGCGTTGGCTGTGGCGTGGATCGGCGGCCGGCCGGGCCCGCGTTTGCGGTCGATGGCGGCGCGCCTTCGGTAGCTCTCGACGTTCATCTCGAAGATCGTGGCGTGGTGGACGAGCCTGTCGACGGCGGCCAGGGTCATGGCTTGGTCGGGAAAGATCCGGCCCCATTCGCCGAAGGGCTGGTTGGCGGTGATCAGCATGCTTCGGCGCTCGTAGCGGGCGCTGATCAGCTCGAAGAGGACGCTGGTCTCGGCCTGGTCCTTGGTGACGTAGGCCAGGTCGTCGAGGATCAGCAGGTGATACTTGTCGAGCTTGGCGATGGCCGCCTCGAGCTGCAGCGCCCGCCGCGCGGTCTGGAGTTTTTGGACCAGGTCGGTGGTGCGGGTGTAGAGCACGCGCCAGCCGTTCTCCACGAGCGCCAGGCCGAGGGCGGCCCCGAGGTGGGACTTCCCGCCGCCCGGCGGGCCAAAGAACATCAGGTTGGCGCCTTGATCGAGCCAGCTGTCGCCGGCCGCCAGGGCCATGATCTGGGCCTTGCTGACCATGGGTGTGGCGTCGAAGTCGAAGCTGTCGAGGGTTTTGCCGACCGGAAGGCGGGCTTCTTCGATGTTGCGGTGAATGCGCCGGTTGGCGCGCTCGGCCATCTCGTGCTCGGTGAGTGCGGCCAGGAACCTGGCCGCCGGCCAGCCCTCCTTGTCGGCCCTGGCGGCGAAGTCCGGCCAGATGGTCTTGATGGTCGGCAGCCTCAGATCATGGAGCGCCAGGGTGAGGCGCCCGGCGTCGATCGGATCGGCGGAGGTCATGCGGCTTCTCCGACGAACACGCAGGCCAGCTCGTCGTAGGCGCTGAGCGCGGTCATGGTGACGACGACGTCGGGCAGGGCCTGGATGTCGGGCGTGAACAGCTCGCGCAGGGCCTTCATGTCCGGCAGGAGACCGGCGTCGAGGTCCTGGGTGAGGCGCTCGGCGAGCTCGGCCTCGCAGGCCCGGTCATGGGCCAGGGCCAGCAGCTCGACGGTGATGCGGCAAGCCATCCGGGCGGGCAAGGCGGCGACCAGCGCGTCGAAGGCGCGGCTGTAGGCTTGGCGGGGAAACAGCTTATCGCGGTAGACGAGACCCATCAGCGCCATGGGTTTGCGCCTCAGCGAATGGATGATGTGGCGGTAGTCGATGACGTGGTCATGCGCACCGTTGGCCTTGGCGCGGCCCCGCGGCAGGGTCATCTGCAAGGTCGAGCCGAGATAGAGATCCAGACGATCGTCGTAGAGCCGCGCGCGCAGGCGGTGACCGATCAGCCGCGAGGGCGTGGTGTAGAACACCTTGCGCAGGACAAAGCCGCTGGAGGAGGTGACGGTGACCAGCGTCTCTTCGAAGTCGACCGTGCGGCGCGCGGGCAGCGCTTGCAGGCTCGCTCGCTCGAGATCGATGCGCGGCCCGAACTTGGCGTTGTGGCGTCCGCTCACCTCGTCGATGAACCGGCGATAGGCGGCCAGGTCGCAGAAGTCGCGAGCGCCGCGCATCAGCACGGCGTCCTCGACGGTTTTCTTGAGGTGTCCGTGGGAGCTCTCGATCGAGCCGTTCTCGTGGGCGACGCCGGTGTTGTTGCGGGTGGGCTCCATGCCGTAGTGGGCGCACAGCGCGTCGTAGCGGGTGGTCAGGTCCTCGCGGGCGCCGCGGTCCAGGTTGCGGAACGCGGCCGACAGGCTGTCGCTGCGGTGCTCGCTGGGCGCCCCGCCCAGGGACCACAGGGCGTTCTGCAGGCCTTCGGCCAAGGCGACGTAGCTCTCGCCGCCGAGGATGACGTGGGAATGCTCGAAGCCCGAATAGACCAGGCGGAAGTGATAGAGCCGGTGATCGAGCGGCTGGCCGGCGATGGTGATCGCCAGATCGGCCATGTCGGTGAAGTCCGACAATCCCATCCGCCCCGGCTCGTGGGTCTGGCGGAAGATCACCTCCTGCTCGGGGCCGTGCGCGGCGCGCCAGGTGCGGATCCGCCGCTCCATCGTGCGGCGCACACCGGCTTGGAGCTCGGGATGGCGCCGGCCCATCTCCTCGAAGATGGCGACCGAGCGAAGGCCGGGCGCGGCCTGCAGCATCGGTACGATCTCGCTGTCCCAGATGGCCAATAGCGGATCGGGACGCCGCCGCTCCCGGGCGGGCGTCTTGCCTGAAGGCAGGCAGGCATCCTTCTCAAGACGGTAAGCGCTCGCGCCGCTGAAGCCGGACTTGGCCGCAGCGATCCGCGCCGTGTTGGTCTGTCGGTGGGTCATGTAAAGTCTCTTCTGGCTGTCGGTGACATGGCGGCCGGGCAAAAACGGCTTCCTCATTGGCGTGAAGAAAAACCGTTCTTAGCCCGTCGGCTCCGACTGCCAGGCGGCGCGGTCCCCCAAAAAGGGACGGCGCCGCCGCAGCTGTCACTTCTCCAGTCGGGCTACGCCCTCCCTACGAAGTGAC
>DASRRU010000196.1:0-2220 GCA_035656795.1 Phenylobacterium sp.
GTGCGTGACTGGGCCGACCTGGTGAAGCCGGGCGTCGGCGTCATCGTGTCCAATCCCAAGACCTCCGGCGGCGCGCGCTGGGCCTATCTGGCGGCCTACGCCTATGGCGAGAAGCAGGGCGGCGCGGCGGGCGCGAAAGACTACCTCACCCGGCTGTACCGGAACGTCCCGGTGCTGGGGGCCGGTGCGCGCGACGCCACCACGACCTTCGCGCAGCGCAACATCGGCGACGTTCTGTTGTCCTGGGAGAACGAAGCGTTTCTGACCATCGACGAGTTCGGGCCGAACTACGACATCGTCTATCCGTCGAGCTCGATCGTGGCTGAGCCGCCGGTGGCGCTGCTGGACAGGAACGTCGACCGCCACAAAACCCGCGTGATCGCCACGGGCTATCTGAACTTCCTCTACAGTCCGCTGGCCCAGGACATCATCGGCAAGCATCACTTCAGGCCGCGTGAGGCGAAGGCCGCGGCGAAATATGCCGCGTCGTTCAAGCAGATCCCCATTGTCACCATCGACCAGGCGTTTGGCGGTTGGAAGAAGGCGAGCGCCGTTCACTTCGCCGACGGCGGCCTGTTCGACCAGATCTACAAGCCCGCGTGACGGCTCACGCGATCCTGGCCGCGCCGGCGAAGGCGCGAAGGCCCTGGGTGGTCCATTCGATCCTACCCGGCTTCGGCCTGTCCCTGGGAATCACGCTCACCTACCTGGGCGCGATCGTGGTGCTGCCGCTGGTCGCTCTGGCGATCCGGCCGTGGGAGCTTGGCCTGGACGGCGTCTGGCATGCGCTGACGGCGCCACGCGTGGCTGCGGCCCTGCGGCTGAGCTTCGGGCTTTCGGCGCTGGCCGCCCTGCTCAACGCGCCCCTGGGCATTCTGCTGGCCTGGACGCTGACCCGCTACGAGTTCCCCGGGCGGCGGATCCTGGACGCCCTGGTCGACCTGCCGTTCGCCCTGCCGACCGCGGTGGCCGGCATCGCGCTGACCGCCATCTATGCGCCCAACGGGCCGCTGGGGTCCCTGGCGGCCAAGGTCGGGATCAAGACGGCCTATTCACCACTCGGCATCTTCATCGCGCTGGTCTTCATCGGCCTGCCGTTTGTCGTGCGCTCGCTGCAGCCGGTGCTGCAGGAACAGGACCGTGAAGTCGAGGAGGCGGCCACCACCCTGGGCGCCAACGCCTTGCAGCGCGCCGTGCGCGTGATTCTTCCGGCCTTGGGTCCCGCGCTGGTTTCCGGCGTCAGCCTGGCCTTCGCCCGGGCGGTGGGCGAGTACGGTTCGGTGGTGTTCATCGCCGGGAATTTGCCCGGCAAGACCGAGATCGCGCCGCTGCTGATCGTCATCAAGCTTGAGCAGTACGACTATGCCGGCGCGGCGGCGGTCGGCCTGGCCATGGTGGCGATCTCCTTCGGCTCGCTGGTGGCGATCAACTGGCTGCAGCTGCTGCTGGCGCGAAGGGGCAAGGCATGACCGTTGCTGCGCGCCCGATCTCCAGTGTGCGCCTGCCGGGCTTCGCGATCCTGCTGGTGCTGGCCTCAGCCGCCGTCATGGCGGGCCTGGTGCTGCTGCCGCTGTTTGTGGTGTTCCATGACGCCTTCGCCAAGGGAATCGGCAAGTACCTGGACGCAATCCGCGACCCCGACGCGGTCTCGGCCATGAAGCTGACCCTGCTGGTGGCGGCCATCGCCGTGCCGCTGAACGCAGGCTTCGGGATCGCGGCGGCCTGGTGCATCGCCAAGTTCGAGTTCCGCGGCAAGAGCGCGCTGCTGACCCTGATCGACCTGCCGTTCTCCATGTCGCCGGTGGTCTCCGGCCTGGTCTGGGTGCTGCTGTTCGGGGCCCAGGGCTGGTTCGGGACCTGGCTGATCGACCACGACATCAAGATCATCTTCGCCACCACGGGCCTGGTGTTGGCGACCATCCTGGTGACCTTCCCGTTCGTCGCCCGCGAGCTGATCCCGCTGATGCAGGACCAGGGCTCGGACGAGGAGGCCGCCGCGCTCACCCTGGGCGCCAGCGGCTTCACCACCTTCTGGCGCATCACCCTGCCGAACATCCGCTGGGCGCTGCTCTACGGGGTGCTTTTGTGCAATGCGCGGGCGATGGGCGAATTCGGCGCCGTTTCCGTCGTCTCCGGCCACATTCGCGGCCTCACCACCACGCTCCCGCTTCACGTCGAGGTGCTCTACAATGACTATGACTTCGTCGGCGCCTTCGCGGC
>DASRRU010000197.1:0-23407 GCA_035656795.1 Phenylobacterium sp.
GGCTTCATCCTCGGCCCTAGGATCAACGCCGGCGGCCGCATCGGCCGCGCGGACCTGGGCGCGCGACTGTTGTCCACCGACGATCCGGCCGAGGCGCTCGCCCTGGCGGAGGAGCTGGACGCGCTGAACGCCTCGCGCAAAGAGGTCGAACGCCAGGTGCTCGACCAGGCCGTCGAGATGATCGAGCGCGCCGGCGGCGCCGCGGACCCGGTGATCGTCGTCGCCAGCGAGGGCTGGCACCCGGGCGTGGTCGGCATCGCCGCCGGGCGGCTGCGCGAGCGCTACCGGCGGCCGGCGATCGTCATCGGCGTCGACGGCGTGACCGGCGTCGGCAAGGGCTCAGGCCGCTCCCAGCCCGGGGTGAACCTCGGCCAGGCGATCCATGCCGCCTTCGACCAGGGCCTGCTGCTGGCCGGCGGCGGCCACGCCATGGCCGCGGGCCTGTCGGTGCGGCCCGACACCATCCCCGAGCTGCGCGCCTTCCTCTGCGAGCGGCTGGCGGCGGAAACCGAGATCGCGGCGGCCGAGGACGCCCTGGAGATCGACGCCCTGGTCACCACCCGCGGCGCCGACCGGGCGCTGTGGCAGGACTTCCAGCGCATGGCCCCGTTCGGGCCGGGCAATGTCGAACCGAGCTTCGCGCTGGCCGATGCGCGGGTGGAGCGGCCCATGGCGCTGCGTGGCGGCCATGTGCGCTGCACGCTGACCGACAGCTCCGGCGGCAAGCTGAAGGCGGTGGCCTGGCGCGTCGAGGGCTCCGAGGCCGGCCGGCGGCTGATGGCCGAGGGCGGCGCAGTGCACGTCGCGGGTCGTCTGAAGCCGGACGACTGGCAGGGCCGTTCCGGTGTTGAATTCGAGATCGAAGACGTCGCCGATCCTCGCAGGGCCTGAGCCGAACGCGAGGTTGGGACCTCGGCCTTGCACCCCCTCGGGAAGGCGGATATAGAGCCGCCCTTCGCGTCACGCGGTCCCTTCGTCTATCGGTTAGGACGCCAGGTTTTCAACCTGGAGAGAGGGGTTCGACTCCCCTAGGGACTGCCACGCCAACTGTCTGGAATCGCGCCATGTCGCGCGGATTCCTTGTCCGGCCGCATTTTCGCCGTTGACGAAACCCTTGTTACGATAACAGTGTTCTGACTGGCTCATTCCGATTGTTGGTATCGGGGAGTAACGGGCCGAGGGGCATATGGCTGGTTACGAAGTCGAGCATATGGATGCGCCTTGCGACGCGATGCGTATCAGCGGTCGCGTCAAGTGGTTCGACGCCGGCAAGGGCTATGGATTCATCGTCCCGGACGATCCTAGCCAGACCGAGCTGAAGGACGTCCTGCTGCATGTGACCAGCCTGCGCAGCTCCGGGCGCGAACACGCGCTGGAGGGCGCCACCATCACCTGCGACGTGGTGCGCCGTCCGAAGGGCTGGCAGGTGGCCGAGGTCGTCGAGATCGACGAGAGCGCCGCGCCGGCTGCGGACCGGCAACATGACGGCGGCGGTCGCAGCGAGCGAGATCCGTTCCTGCGGGGTGACGTCGTCGGCCGGACGGCGCGCCGCCCGCCCGCGGCCTCCGGGCCCCTGGAGCGGGCCAAGGTCAAGTGGTTCAACCGCACCAAGGGTTACGGCTTCGTCGTGCGCGACAGCGAGCCGGGCGACATATTCGTGCACATCGAGACCCTGCGCCGCGCGGGCATGGAGGACCTCCAGCCGGGCGACGACGTGATGGTGCGCTTCGCCGAAGGCCCCAAGGGCTTGGTGGTGGCTGAGATCGAGAACCTGTAGCCCGGTCGGGCGAAAGGCGGTCTTGCCTGCTGTCGATGGCTCCCCGTAAGGATGGGGCCTCCCAAAGCCGCCCGGAGTTGCGTGTGCCTGACCTGTTCCGACGCTTGTTGCGGTCGCTCCTGGGCCTCGGTGCGACCCTCTGCCTGGCCACCTCGGCCGCCGCCGCCGTCCCGGTCGACGGCTTCAAGGTGGTCCATGTCTATCCGCACGACGTGGGCGCCTTCACCGAGGGCCTCTTCTACCTGCACGGCGACCTCTATGAGAGCACCGGTATCCCCGGCCAGTCCAACATCCGCCGGGTGCGCCTGAGCGACGGCCAGGTGCTGCAGTCACAGGCGATCCCGCCTCAGATGTTCGGCGAGGGCATCGTCAACTGGGGTTCGGAGATCATCAGCCTGACCTGGCAGGACCAGACCGGCTTCCGCTGGGACCTGAAGACCTTCACCAGGAAGTCGACGTTCCGCTACCCCGGTGAGGGCTGGGCGCTGACCCAGGACGGGACGCACCTGATCATGAGCGACGGAACGCCCGAACTGCGAATCCTCGATCCCGCGACCTTCAAGGAGCTGCGCCGCGTGCCGGTGACCGCCGACGGCCGTCCGGTCGCCAACCTCAACGAGCTGGAGTGGGTCAAGGGCGAGGTGCTAGCCAACATCTGGCAGACCAACCGCATCGCCCGCATCGATCCGGTCAGCGGCAAGGTAAAGGCCTGGATCGACCTGACCGGCCTGCCGGAGACCGGCGGCGCGGGCAATCCGGACTCGGTGCTGAACGGCATCGCCTATGACCGCGAGCACGACCGGCTGTTCATCACGGGCAAGTACTGGCCGCACCTCTACGAGATCCGCCTGGTCCCGCCGAAAGGGCCAGCCCGTTGAGCGAGGCGGCTGACGACGATGAGGCGCCGCCGCATCCGGCGGGCTTTATACCCGCCGAGGGCCGCGGCGGCTTCTCGACGCTGAACGGGCCCTATTTTCATCGTCCCGGCGATGGCGAGCTGGCGGAACAGGCGTTCTTCGCCCGCCGGCGCCACGCCAACGGCCTGGGCCTGGTGCATGGCGGCATGCTTTCGGCGTTCATGGACGGGGTGCTGGCCGGCGCGGTCTGGCGCGGGACGGGCAAGACCGCGGTGACCATCCACCTGTCCATCGACTTCCTCCACATGGCGCGGGTCGGTGAATGGGTGATGGGCGAGGCCAGGCTGACGCGGGCCACCCGCGAGGTCGCCTTCGCAGAGGGGCGCGCCTATGTCGGCGGCCATGACGTCGTCCGCTGTTCGGGCATCTTCAAGCTGATGAGCCGCGAGCGGGCCTAGACCCTGTCCCGGGTGACTTGAATCACGTCAGCCAGGATCAAACAGGGTCGTCGGCTATACCTGGAGCCCCTCTCCTCCACTCACGTTGATCCAACCTCAGTGGGCAGGGCTCTAGGGGAGTTCGTAGCCGGCGGCGGCCTCGACCTGCAGGGTCCGCTGGACGGCGGGACGGGCGATCACCCGGTCGTGCAGGGCCATCAGATTGGGGAACTCGTCCTTCGGTGGCTTGAGCGAATTGTAGAAGCGCCAGAACAGTCGAAAGAGGTGGATGTCGGCGATCGAATAGCGCCCGCCCACCGTCCAGTCGCGCGGGCCCAGGCGCGCATCGGCTTGGGCGTAGACCTTGCGGGCGTGGTCGAGGCCCTGGCGGCGCGCCGGATGCACCGTGGCAGCGATATAGGACATCCAGGAGACCACCCGCGCCTGACCCTCTGCGTCGTCCGGCAACAGGCCAGCGTCCGGAAAGGTCCGGGCCAGGTAGAAGAGGATGCCCGCCACCTCCGTCAGGGGGCGGCCGTCGATCACCAGGGTCGGCGCCTGGCCCAGCGGATTGATCGCCAGATATTCCGGGGTCTTGTTCTCGTGCTTTCTGAATGACAGTGGCCGACCTTCGAAGGCCGCGCCCACTTCGAAGAGGGCGATATGCGGCGCCATGGAGCTGGCGCCCGGCGCGAAGTGGAGCGTGAGCATGGATGCAGCGCCTTCCTTCTGTTGCAGCCTAAGTCGGCGGCGTCCGTTGCCGAAAAGGCAAAACGCTTATATCGCAGGGCCGCCGGCGTCTCGGGGCGTAGCGCAGCCTGGTAGCGCATCTGCTTTGGGAGCAGAGGGTCGCAGGTTCAAATCCTGCCGCCCCGACCACGCCGGCCTAGTTCAAAGGGTTCGTCCATGCTCGCCCGTATCTTCCGCCCTTCCAAGACCGCCATGCAGTCGGGCAAGGCCAAGTCCACCGAATGGGTTCTGGAGTTCGAACCTGCGGACGCCAGACGCCAGGACCCGTTGATGGGCTGGACCCAGACCGCCGACACGGAGGGCCAGGTGCGGCTGGCCTTCGAGACCAAGGAGGAGGCCGTGCGCTATGCCGACCAGCACGGCATCGCCTTCCAACTGATCGATCCCAAGCCCGCCAAACGGATCATCAAGGCCTATGCCGACAACTTCGCGTTCGGCCGCAAGGTCCCGTGGACGCATTGACGCCGGCTTCGGCGCCCTTAGCTCAACCGGATAGAGCACTCGCCTTCTAAGCGAGCGGTTGCAGGTTCGAGTCCTGCAGGGCGCGCCAGCGGCACCTATGTCTGGGGCTACTCATTTCTGCGCCGGCTTGTCCGGGGCGCAGGCCTTGGAAACCGCCGCATTGACGCCGAATGTGGGCGGGGTCGGGGGATTGTTCCCGCCCAGGCTCCCGTTCAGCTGATCGGTGACCCACCGGCTCTGGACGGCCCGCATCTGCCACTGGGCGCAGAAGGCTTTCAGCTGTTCGGGGTAGTTCTGCTTGAGCTCGGCAACCACCAGGGCGATGCATTCCTTGTCGCGGGACGAACAGCTTTTCTTCGGCAGTCCCTCGACCACGATGCCGCTGACGGTGGGCCCAGAGGCCGCCGGCTTGGCGGCAGCAGAGGCGGTTGATGGCGCGGAGGCCGCCGTGGCGGCCGGCGCTGGAGCCGCCGGCGCGTCAGCCGGTCCCTGGGCGAGGGCAGGGCCCGCGATCAGCAGCGCCGCGATGAGCAGTCCGAAGGTTGCGGTCGACATCTCGCCTCCAGAGGCCCGCTTATATCGTCGGGCTCAGACGTAAGGATTGCGTTCTGTGTCCATTGTTACAACCCAGTCGGCGCGGCCGGGCATCTCGCCCAGGATCCAGCGCGTCAGCCGCTCGTAGACGGCGACGAAGCGGATGACCTCGTCCGGCGTCATGCCGCCGGCGCCCTTTGCCCGCAGCTTGGCCTCCTGCTCCTCACGCCAGCAGGCGACCACCTCGAAACTGGGGGCCTGCAGCAGGACCAGGTCGTGCAGGCGGCCGAACAGCGTCTGGTAGGGCCCGTCGAGCTGATCGTTGACGTAGG
Organism: Phenylobacterium sp.; assembly: GCA_035656795.1. GTDB lineage: Bacteria > Pseudomonadota > Alphaproteobacteria > Caulobacterales > Caulobacteraceae > Phenylobacterium. The sequence continues at coordinate 5,150 of DASRRU010000197.1, forward strand.
TGCGCCAGATTGCCTGGGCATCCTGGTCGCGTTCCAGGTCGTTGACCGGCGTCGCCAGGGCCGCACGGCCCTGGCTGACCGCGCCGACGCACCAGCCTTCCAGGATGATCACGTCGACGGGCGAGGCGATGGTGCGCCAGGCCGCGCGGGGGCTGCGATTGTCGGCGGCCTTGTCGAAGTGCGGCAGGACCGCCTTGCCCTTGCTGCGCAGCTGGTCGATCGCTGCGCCCGCCATGGCGACGTCATGGGTTCCGGGCGGTCCGCGGGTCGCCAGCAGGGGATGGACCTCGCGGCCCAGGCGCTGACGCGCCTCGTGGGTCAGGTAGAAATCGTCCAGCGACAGGGCGATAGCGCGCTGGCCGCGTTCCTGCAGCAGGTCCACGGTATATTTTGCGATCGTGCTCTTGCCCGAGCCCTGCGCGCCGCAGAGGCCGATGACCGCGCAGCGCTTGCGGTCGATCCGGCGGCGGTGGGCGCGGGCGGCGAGCGGCTCGCAGACCAGCTCCGCGGTCCGGCGAAAGGTGTCCGGCAGCCCTTCCTGCGCCATGAAGCGATCCAGGCCGGCGTCGTTCACTCGCACCCCCAAAAGGGCGTCTAGCCCCCGCTGTAGCCGCCGATCACCGGCAAGACTTCGCCGGTGATGTAGCTGGAGGTCTGCGGCGAGGCCAGGAAGACGTAGGCCGGCGCGATTTCCTCCGGCTGGGCGGGCCGCCTCATCGGCGTGTCGCCGCCGAACTTCGAGGTCCGCTCCGCGTCCTTGTCGGCCGGGTTCAGCGGTGTCCAGACGGGCCCTGGCGCCACCGCGTTCACCCGGACGCCCTTCTCGATCAGGTGGGTCGAGAGCGCGCGCGTGAAGGCGTGGATGCCGCCCTTGGTCATCGAGTAGTCGAGGAGGTCCTTGTTGCCCACCAGTCCGGTGATCGAACCGGTCATGACGATCGCCGAGCCCGGCGGCATGTGGGGCACGGCGGCCTTGGCCATGAAGAAGTAGCCGTAGAGGTTGGTCTTCAGGGTGCGGTCGAAGTGCTCTTCGGTGAGGTCCTCGAAATCGTCGACATGTTCCTGGAAGGCGGCGTTGTTGACCAGGATATCGAGCTTGCCGAGTTCCTTGACCGTGCGCTGCACGGCCGCCGCGGCGAACTTCGATTGAGCCACGTCGCCCGAGATCAGGATGGCCCTGCGGCCCTCCTTCTCGACCGCCGCCTTGGTGGCCTGCGCGTCCTCGTCCTCGTCCAGATAGGCGATCGCCACGTCGGCGCCCTCGCGGGCGAACAGCACGGCGATGGCGCGGCCGATCCCCGAGTCGGCGCCGGTGATCAGGGCGACCTTGCCTTCCAGCTTGCCGGAGCCCTTGTAGTAGGGCGCCTCCCACATCGGCTTGAGCTCGAGGTCAGCCTCCAGGCCCGGCTTCTTCAGATGCTGCTTGGGGAAGGGCGGGGCGGGATATTCACGCGCGCCGGCCTGCATCGGCTTGCGGTCTTCCTCGTCGCCCTGGAAGGAGCGCGGCTCCTTGGCGTCGATGTCCTGCTGGATCTTGCGTTCCTGCCGGGCGGCCCGTTCGGCGTCGCCCCGGAATGCATCGCCGGCATCGGTGTTGGTCATGGCCAAATCCTTCCGTGGTTGGATCTGGGCGACCAATCATCTCGCGGGCGTTCGGTTCCCGCGGCTCAGCCCGCCGCGGCGGCGTAGGCCGCAAATCCCTGCTCCAGGTCGGCGATCAGGTCGCCCGGGTCCTCAAGGCCGATATGCAGCCGCACCAGCGGGCCGCCGTAGCCGGGGTGGAAACTGCGCACCTTCAGCTGCGGATCGCAGGAGATCGCCAGGCTTTCGAAGCCGCCCCAGGAGAAACCCAGGCCAAACACCTCCAGGGCGTCGAGGAAGGCGTTGACCGCCGCCTCCGGCGCCGGCTTCAGCGAGAAGGCGAACAGGCCCGAGGCGCCGGTGAACTCCCGCGCCCAGAGCTCGTGGTCGGGTGCGCCGGGAAGTCCCGGATGGAAGACCTCCACGACCTCAGGCCGCGTGCGAAGCCAGGCCGCAACCTCCAGGCCGCTCCGCCCTTGCCGCGCCAGGCGGATCGGCAGCGTCCGCAAGCCGCGCAGCATCTGATAGGCGTCCTCGCCGGTCACCGCCCAGCCGAGGTTGACGATCCCGTCGTCCAGGGCGCGGACCAGCCTCGGATCGTTCACCGCGGCCGAGCCCATGAAGGCGTCGGAATGGCCGCCGACATATTTGGTGAGCGCCTGCACCGAGATGTCGACGCCGAGGTCCAGCGGTCGCACCAGGTAGCCGGCGCCCCAGGTGTTGTCGGTGACGGTCAGGATGCCGCGGGCGCGGGCGAGTTCGGCGACGCGGCCAATGTCCTGCATCTCGAAGCTCAGCGAACCGGGCGATTCCATCAGGATCAACCGGGTCGCCGGCGACGCGCCGCCGACCAGCTCTTCCGGCGGCTGGCGCGGATCGAAATAGCGCACGGTGATGCCGAAGCGCTTCAGCACCTGGTCGCAGAACCGGCGCGTGGGCTTGTAGATCACGTCGGTGACCAACACCTCGTCGCCCGACTTCAGGACGGCCAGCAAGGCGCCGGTGAGCGCGGACAGGCCCGATGGGTAGAGCGTGACCGCCTGGGCGTGCTCCAGCTCGGCGAGCGCCGCCTGCAAGGCGAACTGGGCCGACAGCCCCTGGCGGCCGTAGGTGAGATGGCTCGCGTCGTCATAGAGGCTGGCGGCGTCGGGCAGCAGCACCGTGGAGCCCTTCTGTACAGGCGGGCCCACAGTCCTCGCCACGGGCCCCGCGCCCTGGCCGGCATGGATCAGGCGGGTTTCGGCCTTGAGGTGAGAGGCCGGCCGGCCGGTCTTGGGGGGCATACGGGTTGCGGGGCCTAGGCTAGCGGGCGACAGTGCCGAACGCACTTAGAGCCGCAGGGGTGGCTCGATCAAGGAGCACGGATGATCCGGCGGCTGGCGGCGGCGGGGCTCGCGATCCTGGTCTTGAGCGCCTGTGACGGCGGCTCAAAGCCGGCGGCGACGCCAAGCCCGGTGTTGAAGGGGGCCGACGTCGCCGGCGTCCGCTACAAGGCGACGCCCAGCAAGGTGCTGAAGGCGGTGCGAAAGCGCGGCTATGTGGCCTGCGGGGTCAATCCAGGCCTGCCGGGCTTTGCCTACCCCGATCTTCGCGGCGCCTGGCGCGGCTTCGATGTGGACATCTGCCGTGCGGTGGCGGCCGCGGTGCTGGGCGACGCCAACAAGGTGCGGTTCACCGCGATCAGCGCCCAGGACCGCTTCGGCGCCCTGCAGAAGGGCCAGATCGACCTTCTTTCCCGGAATACCTCATGGTCGTATTCGCGCGACACCGGCCTGGGCGTCGACTTCGCGGCCACGACCTACTTTGATGGCCAGGGGTTCCTGGCGCCCAAGTCGCTCGGGCTGACCAGCGCCCAGGAGCTGTCGGGCGCGCGCATCTGCGTGCAGGCCGGCACCGCCAGCCAGGACAATCTCGCTGACTTCTTCCAGGCCCATGGCCTGACCTACAAGCCCGTGCTGGTGGCCTCGGAGGCCGAGGGCAGGCGGCTCTACGAGAGCGACGGCTGCGATGTGTTCACCGGCGACATCTCGGCGCTCGCCGGCTCCCGCTCGGTGCTGAGCAATCCCGGCGCCCACGTGATCCTGCCCGACGTGATCTCCAAGGAGCCGCTGGGGCCCGTGGTGCGGCAGAACGATCCGGTGTGGGCCGATATCGTCCGCTGGACGGTCTACGCCACCATACTGGGCGAGGAACTTGGGCTTACCTCCAAGACCGTGACGCAGGCGCGCGAGACCTCCACCGACCCGCAGACCCGGCGCCTGCTGGGCGTGGACGGCGACTACGGCGCGCTGCTGGGCCTGAATCGGGACTGGGCCTACCAGGTGATCCGGCAGGTGGGCGCCTATCAGGAGATCTTCCGCCGCGACATCGGCGCGGACTCCTCGCTGAAGCTGGACCGGGGGCTGAATGCCCTCTGGAACGCGCAGCAGCCCGGGCTGTTGTACGCGCCGCCCTTCCGGTAGCGGGCGTTGGCCTAGGGTCCGGTGACGACCGGGGTGTCGGCGTGACCGCCCCATTCGGTCCAGGAACCGTCGTAGACCGCCACGTCATCGCGGCCCAGCCGCGCCAGCGCCAGGGCCAGAAGGGCGGCGCTGACGCCCGAGCCGCAGGTGGTGACGATCGGGTCGTCCAGGTTGACGCCGGCGCCCTGGAAGGCCGCCCGAAGGGCGTCACCGGACTTCATGGTCCCGTCGGCGTTGATCAGGCCGCCCCAGGGCACGTTCAGCGCGCCCGGCATGTGGCCGCTGCGCAAGCCCGCGCGCGGCTCGGGGACCTCGCCGGTGAAGCGGCCGGCGGCGCGGGCGTCCACCATTTGGGCGGCCCGGCTCTGGATCAGGCCTTTCACGGCCTCGATGTCGACGACGAGGCTGGGGTCGAAGGCGGGTTCGATGGTGGTGGCGGCTGGACGGGGCAGGGCAGTGTCTGCCGGCCGACCTTCGGCGAGCCACTTCTTGAGACCCCCGTCGAGGACGAAGACCTCCGGGAAGCCCATGGTTCGCAACGTCCACCAGACGCGCGGCGCGGAGAAGATCCCCTGGCCGTCGTAGACGATGGTGATCAGGTCACGCCGCAGGCCGAGCGCCCCGGCAGCTGCGGCAAAGGCGTCGGCGGGAGGCAGCATGTGCGGCAGGTCGGTCGCGTGGTCGGAAACGCCATCGATGTCAAAGAACACCGCGCCGGGAATATGGACCGCCGCATAGGCTTCGCGTCCGGTCTTGCCCTCGCCGGGCATGAACCAGGTGGCGTCGACGATGGCGACGCCGGAAGACCCCAGCCGCTCGGCCAGCCAGGCGGTGGAGACCAGGGGATCACTCATTGCATCCACGGCGGTGTCGGCAGGCCGTGCTCCCTGAGGAAGGCCGGGTTGTAGAGCTTGGACTGGTAACGCTGCCCGTAGTCGCAGAGCATGGTGACGATGGTATGGCCAGGGCCGAGGTCCTTCGCCAGATGGATCGCGCCGGCGACGTTGACGCCGGTCGATCCGCCCATCACCAGGCCCTCGTGCTGCACCAGGTCGAAGATGGCGAGCATCATCTCTTCGTCGGAGACCCGGTAGGCCTTGTCGATCATCAGGCCCTCCAGGTTCGCGGTGACCCGCCCCTGGCCGATCCCCTCGCTGATCGAAGCGCCCTCCGGCTTCAGCTCGCCGGTCGTGTAATAGCTGTAGAGCGCCGAGCCGAAGGGATCGACCATGCCGATGGCGACGCCGGGGTTCTTCTCGCGCAAAGCCAGGGCGACGCCGGCCAAGGTGCCGCCGGACCCGATGGCGCTGATGAAGCCGTCGATCCTGCCATCCGTCTGGGCCCAGATTTCCGGGCCGGTGGTCCGCAGATGGGCCTCGCGGTTGGCGACGTTGTCGAACTGCTGGGCCCAGATCGCGCCGGCCGGCTCCTTCTCGTTAAGGTCCTGCGCCAAGCGGCCGGAAACCTTCACATAATTCATGTCATTGGCATAGGGGACCGGGTCCACTTCAACCAGGTCGGCGCCATAGAGCCGGATGGAGTCCTTCTTTTCCTGGCTCTGGTTGCGCGGGACGACAATGGTGCAGGCATAGCCCAGCGCCTTGGCGACCAGGGCCAGGCCGATGCCGGTGTTGCCGGCCGTGCCCTCGACGATCCGTCCGCCGGGCCGCAAGGTCCCCTTGGACTCGGCGTCGCGGACCATGAACAGCGCCGCGCGGTCCTTGACCGACTGGCCGGGATTGAGGAACTCGGCCTTGCCGAGGATTTCACATCCGGTGAGCTCGCTGGCGCGGTTCAGCCGGATCAACGGGGTGTTCCCGATGGTGTCGAGGACGCTGCGGGCAGGACTCATCGTCGCTACTTAAGCGCAGCTTGGCGCAAGCAGAAGGGCCCCATTACGCTTTCGCGAGCGCGAGTTGCACGACGCTGGTCCGCTCGGTGCGGAAACCGGCCTCGCAGTAGCTCAGGTAGAACTTCCACAGCTTGCGGAAGCGCTCGTCGAAGCCCAGCGGGCGGATGTCGTTCCAGGCCGCGTCGAAGCTGCGATGCCATTCGGCGAGGGTGTCGGCGTAGTCGCGGCCGAAGCGGTCGATGGCGGTCCACACCAGGCCCGCCTTGTCGGTGACCTTCCGCAGGCGCTCTTCCGACGGCAGCATGCCGCCCGGGAAGACGTATTTTTGGATAAAGTCGGTGCGGCTGCGGTACTCGTCGAAATACTGATCCTTGATGGTGATGATCTGCAGGCCCGCGCGGCCGCCGGGGGCCAGGCTCTCGCGGATCTTGCTGAAATAGGCCGGCCAGTAGCGCTCGCCCACCGCCTCGAACATCTCGATGGACGCCACCCGGTCGAAGCGGCCGTCGACATCGCGGTAGTCGATCAGCTTGATCTCGGCCTTCTCGCTGAGGCCGGCGTCGAACAGCCGCTGCTTGGCGAAGGCGTACTGCTCCTCGGAGATGGTGATGGCGGTGACCTTGGCGCCGACCTCGCGAGCGGCGAACTCGGCGAAGCCGCCCCAGCCGCAGCCGATCTCCAGCACGCTCTGGCCGGACTGCAGGTCCATGGTCTGCGACAGCGCCCGGTACTTGGCGATCTGCGCCTCGCTCAGGGCCTGGCCGGGCTGCTGAAAGCGCGCCGACGAATAGGTCATCGTCGGGTCGAGCCAGCGCGCATAGAAGGCGTTCCCCAGGTCGTAATGGGCGTGGATGTTCTTTTTCGCCCCCTGGCGACTGTTGGACTTCAGGGCGTGCCGGATCCGGTTCATGGCCCAGGTCAGCGGCTTGCCCATGGTGACGTGATGCACCCGGTCCCAGTTGGCCGCGAAGACGTAGAGAAGGTCGGGCAGGTTGGGGGTGTCGAACTCGCCGGCCATGTAGGCCTCGGCGAAACCGATGTCGCCGGCGGCGAGCGCGCGGCGGATGAAGCGGAAATCGCGGATCTCGATCCTGGCGTCCGGGCCGGGTTCGGAGCCCGGAATGTACAGTTCCTCGCCGCCGGGCATGACGAAGGTGACCGAGCCGATCACGAAATTGCTGGCGATCAGCCGCACCGCGGCCTTGAAAACGGTCGGCGCGCCTTGCAGCTGCGGCAGGCGTCGGAACGCCCGCCGGTCCTTAGCCAAGGCCGCCAGGGAGGAACTCTGGGCCAGGCTCATGTTCGTTTCCCCCGGAACCATCACGTATAGAAATATATCACCGCTCGCCGCCGAGGTCAGCGCCTTCGGCGCCCTCTAGGATACGCTGTATCGCGACCGCCGGACGCGGGTAGGTGCGGATTCGAGGCTTGTGAAGCCTCGCGGCGCGCGCCACTTAGCCGACACGAGATGCGGGAATTGTAGCGCACATGATCGAGCCGAACGACGTGATCGAGATCAAGACCGCCAACGGCCGAGCCGTGCGGATCGGCAACGCCGAGCGGCTGTCGATCATCGCCGGCCCCTGCCAGCTCGAAAGCCGTCAGCACGCCCTCGAAACCGCGCATGCGCTGAAGGAGATGGCTGCGCGGCTGGATATCGGGCTGATCTACAAGACCTCCTTCGACAAGGCGAACCGCACCTCGGTGAACACCCAGCGCGGCGTGGGCCTGCGCGACGCCCTGCCCATCTTTGCGGAAATCCGCGAGGTCACCGGCCTGCCGACGCTCACCGACGTGCACGCGATCGATCAGTGCGAGGAGGCCGCTGAAGCGGTCGATGTGCTGCAGATTCCGGCCTTCCTGTCGCGCCAGACCGACCTGCTGCTGGCCGCCGGTCGCACCGGCAAGGTGGTCAACGTCAAGAAGGGCCAGTTCCTCGCGCCGTGGGACATGAAAAACGTCGTCGACAAGGTCTTGAGCGTCGGCAATCCCAACGTCATGGCCTGCGAGCGCGGTGTCTCCTTTGGCTACAACACCCTGGTGTCCGACATGCGCGCGCTTCCGATCATGAAGCAGATCGGCTGCCCGGTGGTGTTCGACGCCACACACTCCGTTCAGCAACCGGGCGGGCAGGGCGCGACCTCCGGCGGTCAGCGGGAATTCGTTCCGGTGTTGGCGCGTGCCGCGGTGGCGATCGGGGTCGCTTGCGTTTTCATGGAAACGCATCCCGATCCCGACAATGCGCCGTCAGACGGACCGAACATGGTGCCCATGAGCGAGTTCGAGGCCCTGGTGGGCGAGCTCCTGGAATACGACGCCCTGGCCAAGCGCCGTCGGCCTGACGCTTGACCCCGCCCGCAACGCGCCGCACACCCTTGACCCTCATGGACCTCTCAGCGCTCCAGCACCTTCTGGGCCTGGCGCCCGGCCGGCGCGTCGCCTGCGTGGGCGACCTGATGGTCGACCGCTTCGTCTACGGCGACGTCAGCCGCGTTTCGCCCGAAGCACCGGTGCCGGTGCTGGCGCGCACGCGTGAGCTGATGATGCTGGGCGCCTCGGGAAACGTGGCGCGCAACGTGGCCGCCTTGGGCGGCGAGGTTTCCCTCGTCGGAGTCGTGGGCGGCGACGCCCAGGGCAACGAGGCCCAGCGGATGGTCGGCGATGAGACCGGCGTCGAGGGCTACCTGGTCACCGATCCGGATCGGCCGACGACGCTCAAGACCCGGCTGGTCTCCGGCGGCCAGCAGCTTCTGCGCGTCGACTGGGAGGTCACCCGGCCGGTGACCGGCGAGGTCGAACAGCGTCTGGTGCGCACCATCCGGGACGCGGCCAAGGACGCTGGTGCGATCCTCTTGTCCGACTACGGCAAGGGCGTGGTCACCGAGGCGGTGATCGCCGCCTGTCGCGAGGCCGCGCTGGCGAGCGGCGGCAAGCTGGTGGTGGACTCCAAGGCCCGCTCCTTCGCCCGCTACGGCGCGGTGGACATGATCAAGCCCAATGCCGCCGAGCTGGGCCACGCCACCGACATGCCCACCGAGAGCGACGACCAGATCGCCGCGGCCCTGACACGCGCGCTGGAGCTGTGGGAAGCCAAGGCGATCCTGGTGACCCGCGCCTCAAAGGGCATTTCGCTGGCGGTGCGCGGGCAGGCGGTACGGCATTTCCCGACCGCGCCGCGCGAGGTGTTCGACGCCTCGGGGGCCGGCGACACGACTCTGGCGGCGCTGGGCCTCGCGCTGGCGGCCGAGGCCGCGATCGAGGAAGCCATCGCCTTCGCCCAGCTCGCCTCGGGCGTGGCGGTCGGCAAGGTCGGCACCGCGACGGTGTCGCCGGAAGAGCTGGTGGAGGCTGCGCTCTCGGCCCACATGGCGCCCGCCGAGGCCAAGGTGGCGACGGCGCAACGGATGGTCGACGAGGTGGCCCGCTGGAAGGCCAAGGGGCTGAGGGTGGGCTTCACCAACGGCTGCTTCGATATCCTGCACAAGGGCCACGTGGCCTACCTGGCCCAGGCGCGCGCCTGGTGCGACCGGCTGATCGTGGGCCTGAACGCCGACGACAGCGTGCGCCGACTGAAGGGTGACGGGCGGCCGGTGAACGACTTGGAAAGCCGCGCCCTGGTGCTGGCCGGCCTGGGATCGGTCGACCTGGTGGTTCCGTTCGAGGAAGATACGCCGATCAAGCTCATCGAGGCCGCACGCCCCAACGTGCTGGTCAAGGGCGCCGACTACGCCGAGAGCGAAGTGGTCGGGCACGAACTGGTCAAGGGCTGGGGCGGCGAGGTGAAGCTGGCGACGATCGTCGACGGCTATTCCACCACCGCGGCCATTGCTCGGATGTCCAAGCGGGGGGCGGCATGACCCAGAGGCGCATCGCCTTCGTCACCGGCGGAGCCGGCTTCATCGGTTCCAACATCGCCGCCAAGCTGGCGGAGGACCGCGACCTGGACGTGGTGGTCTGCGATCGCCTGCGTGAGGCCGAAAGCGGCAAGTGGCGCAATATCGCCAAGCACCCGATCGGCGATTTCGTGGCGCCGGAGGACATGTTCGACTGGCTCGAGAAGCGTTGGCGCGACGTGGAGGTGGTGGTCCACATGGCCGCGGTCTCGACGACCATGGAGCCGGACGCCGACAAGATCGTCCATTCCAACTTCACCCTGAGCCGCGACCTGTTCCGCTGGTGCGCGGACCGCCAGCGCAGGCTGATCTACGCCTCCTCGGCGGCGACCTACGGCGACGGGAACAACGGGTTCGACGACGACAACAGTTTCGACGCCCTTGCGGCCTTAAGGCCCTTGAACACCTATGGCTGGTCGAAGGCGCTGTTCGACATCTTCGCCGCGCGCCAGGCGGCCCGCGACTACGCCCCGCCCCAGTGGGTGGGCCTGAAGTTCTTCAACGTCTACGGCCCGAATGAAGAGCATAAGCGCTCGATGAAGTCGGTGGCCTCTCAGATCTGGCCGCATGTGCGCGACGGCCACGGCGTGCAGCTCTTCAAGAGCTATCGCGCCGACGTGCCGGACGGCGGCCAGAAGCGCGATTTCGTCTATGTGCGCGACGCCGCCGACGTCACCGAGTGGCTGAGCCAAAACCCCCAGGTGAACGGCATCTTCAACCTGGGTTCCGGCACGGCGCGGTCGTTCGAGGACATGGCTCGCGCGGTGTTCGCCGCGGCCGGGAAGCCCGCGAACATCGACTACACACCCATGCCGCCGATGATCCGCGACAAGTACCAGTACTTCACGGAGGCCAGAATGGACCGGCTGAAGGCCGCCGGTTACGCCAAGCCCATGACGCCGCTGGAGGAGGGGATCGGCGACTACGTCCGGACCTACCTTAGCCAGCCTGACCCCTACCGCTAGGCATGAGCGGGAACCGGCCGCGCCCGAGGCGGTGGCTGGTGGGCAGCCTTGTGGGCTTGCTGCTCCTGCTGGGCTCGGCCGCCGTCATCTATCGGGGCGACCTGATCCGCTACACGCTGGACCCCAGGACGCCGTTCCAGACCTACAGGCCGCCACCCGCCCCGGACTACGCCCAATCCAAGGCCTGGTACCTGGCGCCGACGCGGCCGGAGCCCAACGCGCCCGGGCAGCCGGCGGCCGACGTGTTCTTCGTGGCGCCGACCACCTTTGAAGGCGGCAAGCAGTGGAACGATCCGATCGGTGACCTGAAGGCCGATCGCGTCTTCCGCCGGGTGATGGCGCCCAACTACGCCGGCCCGTTCGTGCGCGTGGGTCGCATCTTCGCGCCCCGTTACCGCCAGGCGGGGCTCTACAGCCTGCTCACCCTGGCGGACGACGCCAAGGACGCGCGCCGGTTCGCCTATGGCGACGTCGCAGCCGCCTTCCGCTACTGGCGCGACCACTATGGCGGCGACCGGCCGTTCATCGTCGTGGGGGTCGAACAGGGCGGCACGCTCGCCGCGCGCCTGGTGGCCGAGGAGATCGCGCCCAACCCTGCGCTGCGCGCGCGGCTGGCCGGCGCCTACCTCATCGAGACCCCGGTTTCGGCGACCCATCCCGCGCTGCCGCCCTGCGCTCAGCACGATGAGGCCGGGTGCCTCGCCGCCTGGGTCAGCGTGCCCGTCAACGAGATTGATCGCGGCAAGGTCCTCCTGGCCCGCGCCCTGGTCTGGGACGCCAACGGCGAACTGGTGAACCTGCGCAGCCCCGCCCTGTGCTTCAACCCGATCCTCGGCGCGACCACCGACGAGCCGGCGCCAGCGCGGATGCATGAGGGCGCCGCCAACGCCACAGGCCTGGAATGGGGCGCGCGCCCGGCCTTCCTGCCGCGGCAGGTCTCGGCGCGATGCGAGGGCGGGGTGCTGCGGGTCTCTTCGCCCAGGTCGGCCTCGCTGCTGCCCTCGGGATCTTGGACCGAGCAGCGCATGGCCCCGGGGTTCAACCTGTTCTACGCCGACCTGGAGAACGACGCGGAGGCGCGCCTGGCGGCCTTGACCCGCCGCTGAGCCTGGCGTCCTCGTAGGCGCAACAAACGAGGGAAACGCGCCATGGGTGAGACCAATCGTCAGATCGTGCTGGACCACCTGCCGCAGGGCGACAAGCTGGCGCGCGAGCACTTCCGGCTGACCGAGGCGGCCGCCCCGTCGCCGGGCGAGGGCGAGGTGTTGCTACGCACCCGCTACATCTCGCTCGACGCCGCCAACCGCGCCTGGATGCAGGGGGCGACCTATCGCTCGGCCCTGGAGTCGGGCCAGGTGATGGCCGGCGGCGCCCTGGCGGAGGTGGTGGGCTCCAACGCAGGCCACCTGAAGCCCGGCGATATGGTGTTCGCCGATACCGGCTGGCAGGACTACGCGGTCCTGCCGGGCAAGCGGCTCGTCAAGCTGCCGGCCCTGGAGCCGATGACCCACCTGATGAGCGTCTACGGGATCGCCGGCCTGACCGCCTATTTCGGCCTGCTGGAGTGCGGCCAGCCCAAGGCCGGCGAGACGGTCGTGGTGTCCGCCGCCGCCGGCTCGGTCGGCTCGATCGTCGGCCAGATCGCCAAGATCAAGGGTTGCCGGGTGGTCGGCGTGGCCGGCGGCGCGGAGAAGGGCCGCTGGCTGGTGGACGAACTCGGGTTCGACGCCGCCATCGACTACAAGGCCGGCGGCCTGCGCCAGCAGTTCAAGGAAACCCTGCCCGAGGGCATCGACGTCTATTTCGACAACACCGGCGGCGAGATCTTCGAAGCCTGCCTGTTCGCCATGAAGAACCACGGCCGCATCGCCTGCTGCGGTGCGGTCTCGCAGTACGACGGTGCGGCTCCGCCACACGGCCCGCGTGGCATCCCCGGCCTGATCGTCACCAAGCGCCTGACCCTGCGCGGCTTCGTGGTCATGGACTTCGACGACCGGCGCGAGGCGGCGCTGAAGGAACTGCAGGGCTGGGTCGCCGATGGCCGGCTGAAGGTGCAGGAAGACATCATCGACGGCCTTGAGAACACGCCCGCGGCCCTGATCGGCCTGCTCAACGGCGAGAACCGCGGCAAGCGGATGATCAAGGTCTAGCCACCGCCTCCGAGTTCCAACTCGGGACGCACTTCGATTGTCGCATAGCGGCCGACCGGAATCTCACTGGCGATGGCCAGCGCCTCGTCCATGTCCCGCGCTTCGAGGAAGATGAAGCCGCCCAGGACCTCCTTGGTTTCGGCGAACGGTCCGTCGGTGACGAGGCGCCGGCCGCCGCGCCAGCGCACCGTGCTCGCGGCGCCGACGCCTTGCAGGGCCGAGGCGGCGATGAAATGGCCCCGCCGCGCCAGCTCAGCGTCATAGGCGAGGGAATCGCGGTCCAGGGCCTCCTGCTGCTCGGCGGCAAGGCCATCCAGCGCGCCTGGGGCGAAATAGACGAGGCACAGGTATTTCACGGGCGGGGTTCCTCAACGGGGTGACCTGAGCATTGGACGATCGGCGCCGCTCTCAGCCGACAATTTGCGCAGGCGCCTTCGATGAAATTCAGCCGGCGTCCCGCAGCCCGAGTCCGGCTTTCCAATCGAACAGCTCCTGCAGCACCTGCAGAGCCTTGCCGCGCTCGCTCGTGAGGCCAGGATCGCGGCCGACAATCAGGCGCGCATCGTCGCCGGCGGCGGCGATCAGGTCGCGGTGGGGACCGAGCACGTCGGCGAACACATAGTCCGGGAATCCGGACTGCTTGAGGCCGAGCGCATCGCCGCCGCCGCGCAATTCCAGGTCGGTCTCGGCGATGGCGAAGCCGTCGTCGGTGCGCCGCAGGATGTCCAGGCGCTTCTGGGCGGTCTCCGACAGCGGCGGGTCGTAGAGCAGCACGCAGGAACTCTCCCGCCGGCCACGCCCGACCCGGCCGCGAAGCTGGTGCAACTGGGCGAGGCCGAAGCGCTCGGCCTGCTCGATGACCATGATCGTGGCGTTGGGCACGTTGACGCCGACCTCGACCACGGTGGTGGCGACCAGGACCGAGAGCTTGCCGTCGGCGAACTCGGCCATAACCGCGTCCTTGGCCGCTGCGGGCATCTTGCCGTGGATCAGGCCGACGCTGGGGCCGATGGTCTCCCTCAGCTCGGTGGCGCGGGTCTCGGCGGCCTTCAGGTCGATCAGTTCGGACTCCGAGACCAAGGGGCAGATCCAGAAAGCCTGAGCGCCGCCGTTCACCGCGTCACGCAGGCGGGCCTCGACCTCGGCGATGCGGGTCATGGGTGCGGCGCGGGTAGCGACGGGGGTGCGGCCGGGGGGCTTCTCGTCGATGCGGCTGACGTCGAGGTCGCCGTACATCGTCAGTTCCAGTGTGCGCGGGATGGGCGTCGCCGACATCGCCAGCAGGTGAACCGCCTTGCCCTTGGTCTGCAGCCGCTGGCGCTCGCTGACGCCGAAGCGGTGCTGCTCGTCGATCACCGCGAACTCCAGCCGCGCGAAGGCCACGTCGTCCTGGAAGAGGGCGTGGGTGCCGACGGCGACCTTGGCGGCGCCGGACGCCAGGGCCCGCAGCTTTTCAACCCGCCCCGCGCCCTTGTCGCGGCCGGTCAGCAGAATGACGCCGATCCCGTGAGCGGTGAGGGGGGCTGACAGGGTCTCGTAGTGCTGGCGCGCGAGGATTTCGGTGGGCGCCATCAGCGCGCTCTGGCCGCCCGCCGCGGCGACGTCGGCCATGGCGCACATGGCCGCCACGGTCTTGCCGGAGCCCACGTCGCCCTGGATCAGGCGGCTCATCCGCTCGCCGGCGGCGAGGTCGGCGCGGATTTCTGAGAGCGCGCGGGCTTGCGCGCCCGTGAAGGCGAAGGGCAGGTCGGCTCGGATCCGGTCCGCCGCCACGCTGGCGGGGATGCGGGCGGCGGGTTCCTTGCGGCGCTCGGCCTTGCGCTGAGCCATGGCGAGTTGCTGGGCCAGCAGCTCGTCGTAGGCGAGGCGGCGCAGGTGAGGGGCCGTGGGCGAAAGGTCGGCCTCGGTCTGCGGGCTGTGCAGGCGGGCGAGCGCCGCGCGCCACGCCGGGAAGCGTTCGCGCGCGAACCAGGCGGGGTCCTGCCATTCCGGCAACTCCGGGGCCCGCTCCAGGGCCTCCAGGGCGAAGGTGCGCACCCGGCGGGCCGGCAGGCCCTCGGTGGCGGGGTAGATGGCCTCCAACTGCGGGATTTCATCGCGCTTGTCGGGATCGACGATGTAGTCGGGGTGGACCATCTGGCGGCCGAATTTGTCGTCCTCGACCTTGCCGGAGATGATCCGTTTCGAACCCGGCGGATGGCGCTTTTCCAGCTGGTCGGCGAAACGGCCGAAAAAGACGAGGGTCATAAAGCCGGTGGGGTCGCTGACCCGCACCCGCCAGGGCTGGGCCTGGCTGCGCGGACGCTGGTAGTCGTCGACGGTGACCTCGAAGGTCATCACCTGGCCGTCGGCGGCCGCCGCCAGGTCCGCGGGCGTCCGGCGCACCAGCGAGTGAGGACGCAGGAACGCCACGTCGCGCACGATCGGCCCGGCCAGCTTCTCCAGCAACGGCGCCACGCGCGGCCCTACGCCTTTCAGCGTGCTGACGGGGGCGAAGAGCGGAAATAGAATCTCGGGCCGCATGGTGGCAGCATAGCCGACTGGCCCAATTCCTTGACTGGTAATGGACGACTGCGCGCTCTATATCCGCGACCTCTTCATGACGACTGACAGTGACGCCCGGCTGAAGAAGCTGAGGTTCCGGGCCTGGCGCCGGGGCTTCCGGGAAGCGGACCTCATTCTGGGGCCGTTCGCGGACAAGCATGTTTCGGCCATGAGCGCGGCCGAGCTCGATACATTCGAGGTGCTGCTCGAAGTCCCGGACCAGGACCTCTACGCCTGGATCTGCGGCACGGCGGAGACGCCGGAGGCCTTCGATCACGAGATCATGAACCGGATCAAGGCGTTCCGGTTCGAGGTCCACAACGGTGACGCCCGTGGCGGCTGACGGCTCGCGCCCGGTGAGCGCCGCGGAGATGCGCCGCGTCGCTGACGATCCCGGCCGCCTCGACCTGGTCGGGGCGCCTGAGGGCTTCGACGCTCTGGTGATGGCCGATATCGTTCGCGCCCGCAAAGGCCTGAGCGTGTTCGTGGCGCGCGACGGGACGCGGTTGTCGGCCTTCGCCGACGCCTTCCGGTTCTTCGCCTCCGAGGTCGAGGTCCTGACCTTCCCCGCCTGGGATTGCCTGCCCTATGACCGGATCGGCCCGTCGGCCGGGGTGGCGGCGCAGCGGATGACCACGCTCTCGCGGCTGGGTGAGGGGCTGGACGAAAAGACGCCGCGCCTGCTGGTCACCACTGTGCCGGCCCTGGTGCAGCGCGTGCCGCCGCAGGCCTCGGTGCAGCGGGCGGGCTATTCGGCGCGCACCGGCAACATGGTCGAGATCGCTGACCTGGAGGCCTATTTCGCGATCAACGGCTATCAGCGCGCCTCCACCGTCTCGGAAAAGGGCGAGTTCGCCATCCGTGGTGGGGTGATCGACGTGTTCCCGCCCACGGCCGATGAGCCGGTGCGCCTGGACCTGTTTGGCGACACGCTGGAGTCCATCCGCGCCTTCGATCCGGAGACCCAGCGTTCGACCAAGCAGCTGAAGGACGTCAGCCTGCTGCCGGTCAGCGAGGCCCTGCTGGACAAGGAGGCGATCGCGCGCTTCCGCACCGGCTATCTTGAGACCTTCGGCGCGGCCGGCGACGATCCGCTCTACGCCACGGTGTCCGAGGGCGGCCGCCGGGCCGGCATGGAGCACTGGCTGCCGCTGTTCTACCCGCAGATGGCGACGCTGTTCGACTATCTGCCGCCGGCGTCGGTGATCGTGCTCGACCACCTGGCGCGGGAGGCGCGCGACGAACGGCTGGCCGTGATCGCCGACGCCTATGACGCACGCTCCACCACCGAACGGCGCATCCACTATCATCCGCTGGCGCCGGACCGGCTCTACCTGACCGCCGACGAGTGGCAGGCGCAGCTCACTGTGCGCGCGACCCGCCGGTTCTCGGCCTTCCAGGAAGCCGAGGGCGACACGGTCATCGACATGGGCGCGCGCGCCGGCCGCAGCTTCGCGCCGGAGCGTCAGCGCGACAGTGTCAACCTGTTCCAGGCCACCGCCGACCACGCCCGCACCCTGGCCGCGGCCGGCAAGCGCGTTCTGTTCGCCTCATGGTCGGACGGTTCGTCCGACCGGCTGGGCTCGATGCTCGCCGATCACGGGCTGACCGACGTCCCCTACGCGGCCTATTGGGACGCCGCCAAGGCCGCCAACCCGAAGACCCCCCAGCGGGTGGTGCTGCCGCTGGAGGCCGGGTTCGAGACCGACACCCTGGCGGTGATCTCCGAGACCGACATCCTGGGGGATCGGCTGTCGCGGCCGCGGCGCAAGCGGCGCGCGTCCAACTTCCTGGCCGAGGCCTCGTCCCTGTCGCCCGGCGACATCGTCGTCCACATCGACCACGGCATCGGCCGCTATGCCGGCCTGAAGACCCTCGACGTCCAGGGCGCGCCACATGACACGCTCGAGCTGCACTACGGCGGCGACGCCAAGCTCTACCTGCCGGTGGAGAACATCGACCTCCTGACCCGCTACGGGGCGGAATCCGAAGGGGTGGTCCTCGATCGGCTGGGCGGGGCGGCGTGGCAGGCGCGCAAGGCGCGCGCCAAGCAGCGGCTGCGCGAGATGGCCGAGGGCCTGATCCGCATCGCCGCCGAGCGCGCCACCAAGTTCACCGACCCCATGGCGCCGCCGCATGGCGTGTTCGACGAGTTCTGCGCGCGCTTCCCCTACGAAGAGACCGATGATCAGCTCAGCGCCATCGGCGACGTGCTGGAGGACCTGACGGCCGGCAAGCCGATGGATCGGCTGATCTGCGGCGACGTGGGCTTCGGCAAGACCGAGGTGGCGCTGCGCGCGGCCTTCGTGGTGGCGATGAGCGGCCATCAGGTGGCGGTCGTGGCGCCCACGACCCTGCTGGCGCGCCAGCACTACAAGACCTTCACCGAACGGTTCGAGGGATGGCCGGTGAAGGTGCGGCGCCTGTCGCGCCTGGTCCCGGCCAAGGAAGCCGCCGAGACCCGCGAAGCGTTGAAGAACGGCGAGGTCGAGATCATCGTCGGCACCCACGCGGTGCTGTCCAAGCAGGTGGGCTTCCGCAACCTCGGCCTGGTGATCGTCGACGAGGAGCAGCACTTCGGGGTCAAGCACAAGGAGAAGCTCAAGGAGCTTCGCGCCGATGTGCACATGCTGACGCTCACCGCCACGCCGATCCCTCGAACCCTCCAGATGTCGCTTAGCGGCATCAGAGAGATGTCGATCATCGCCACCCCGCCGGTCGACCGCCTGGCGGTGCGCACCTACGTCACGCCCTGGGATCCGGTGGTGATCCGCGAGGCGCTGCTGCGGGAGAAATATCGCGGCGGTCAGG
>DASRRU010000198.1:0-6168 GCA_035656795.1 Phenylobacterium sp.
GGGATGATGACCATCATGGTGCCGGACATGCTCGATCCCACCGAGGAGATGCGCACGCTCACCGTCCGCATCGCCCACGATCTGCATGAGGTGCGCGCGCTCTTGGAAGCCCAGCACGCGTCCTAGCTACCGCAGTTCGATCCAGTAGCGGCGGCCGGTGTCGCCTTCGATCCAGGGGTGCGGAACCTCGTCGCGGAAGACGCCGCCATTCTTCTCGATCACCCGCATGGAGGCGGGGTTGTCCAGGTTGGCCGTCAGGGTGACGCGCTCAAGCGGCAGGTTGGCGCGCACGTGGTCAAGCATGCCGGCCAGCATCACCGTGGCGTGGCCCTGGCCCCGCGCCGACGGCCTGACCGCATAGCCGATGTGGCCGCCCCAGGCCGCAAGGTGCTCGTTCAGCCGGTGGCGCACGTTGACGGAGCCCAGGAACCGATCGCCCTCAATGTACCAGAGCTCCGTCTCAGGCACTCGCTCGCCCAGGGTCGCGTCGGGCAGGACGATCGTGGTCGGCGGATTCTTCACCAGGCGGACGAACCATTCAGGCTCGCGCGCGATCTGAGCGATCAGCTCGGGGCTCTCGGGGCGCAGGCTGTCGCACGAATAGCCTTCGTGCAGCGCCCCGACGTAGCTGGCCATATAGGCCAGGTCCGGCCGAACGAGGGCCGGCATCAGCGCTTGGCGCCGCCGGCCGCGCCTGGGCCCTGCTGCATTTCGCGAAGAATGT
Organism: Phenylobacterium sp.; assembly: GCA_035656795.1. Taxonomy (GTDB): domain Bacteria; phylum Pseudomonadota; class Alphaproteobacteria; order Caulobacterales; family Caulobacteraceae; genus Phenylobacterium. The sequence continues at coordinate 725 of DASRRU010000198.1, forward strand.
CGGTGTCTTCCGGCGACAGGATCATGGTGGTGTCGCCCTGGCCGAGGCCCGCCTCGTAGGCCTGCATCCGCCGATAGAACTTCGCGAAGCTGGGGTCCTTGCCGAAGGCGTCCGCGAAGATGCGGGTCCGCTGCGCGTCGCCCTGACCACGGGTGGTTTCGCCGATCTGCTGGGCGTCGGCGAGCGTGATCGCCACCTGCTTGTCGGCCGTGGCGATGATCTCGCGCTTCTGTTGCTCGCCCTGGGCGCGGAATTGCGCCGCAAGCTGCTGGCGCTGGGATTGCATGCGCCGATAGACGTTGGCGCGGTTGGCCTCGGGCAGGTCGGCGCGCTTGATGCGCAGGTCGATGATCTCGATGCCCAGGCGCGATTCCTTGGCGCGACGGGCCACGTCCAGCTTGGACTGCTGCATCAGCTCGTCGCGGCGAGCCGAGATGATGTCCGACTGGGTGGTGGAGCCCAGCACCTGGCGCAGGGACGAGTTCACCAGCCGCTCCAGGCGGTCCTGGGCGATCTGTTCGTTGCGCAGGGTGCGGTAGTACTGCAGCGGGTCCGAGATCCGGTAGCGCAGGAAGGCGTCGACCACGAGCCGCTGCTGATCGGCGTCGATGATCTCTTCCTGATCGGCTTCCAGCGCCAGGTTCCGGCGGTCGAATTTGATCACGTTCTCGACGAAGGGCTGCTTGACGTTGAGGCCCGCGCCCGGCTGGCCGGGGGCGTGGATCACGCGCACGGGCTCGCCGAAGCGCAGAACGATGGCCTCTTCACGCTGGTCGACGATGAACAGGGTGTTGGCCAGGATCACCAGGGCCACGAAGCCCAGGATCAGCCACAGAAAGAGCGGGGTCGAGCGGCTCATTGGTCGCCTCCCGGCTGCTGCGCTTGCGGCTGCGCCTGAGGCACGACCTGAACCGGCGCCTGTTGTTGGGCCGGGGCCGCCGCGCCGCGCGGACGGAACACATCGGAGGGCAGGATCACCGGGGCGGTGACGCCCTTGCCGGAGATGATCACCTTGTTGGAGTTGGCCAGCACGCGCTCCATTGTCTCGGAATAGAGCCGGTCGCGGGTCGCCTGCGGCGCGCGCTTGTATTCGTTGTAGATTGAGTTGAAGCGCGCCGCGTCGCCGGTGGCGGTGCGCACCGACTGCTCGCGGTAGCCCTGCGCCGACTGGACGATCTTCGCCGCGTCGCCCTTGGCCTCGTTGACCACGCGGTTGCGATAGGTCTCGCCCTCGTTGACGGCGGTGGAGGCGTCCTGCTGGGCGTTGCTCACGTCACGGAAGGCGGCGACCACTTCCTGCGGCGGGTTCACCGCACGGATCTGCACCTCGACCACACGGATGCCGGCGCCCCAGCTGTCCAGGGTCTTCTGCATCAGGTCGGCGGTCTCCAGCTGCACCTTGCCGCGGCCGTTGGTGAAGATGGAATCCAGCAAGGTCTTGCCGATCACTTCGCGCATGGCGCTCTCGGCGACGGCCTTGACGGCCTCTTCCGGATTCCGCGTCGCGAACACGTAGCGTGACGCATCGGACACCCGCCAGGTGACGCTGAAATTGAGGTCGACGATGTTCTGGTCGCTGGTCAGCATCAGGCTTTCCTGCGGGACGTCGCTGTCGGCCGTGCCGCCGCCGCCGATGTCGATCCGCTGCAGGCTGGTGACCGGCACCTTTTCCACCTCTTCGATGGGATAGGGCAGGTGGTAGCGCAGGCCCGGCGCCTCGGAGCGCGAATAGGCGCCGAAGGTGGTGACCACCGCCTGTTCGTTGGGGCCGACCTGATAGAGGCCCGAGAGCGCCCACAGCGCGAAGGCCGCGCCGGCGATCACCGCGATGACGCCCGGCTGCACGCCGTGCCCGCCACCGCCGAACATGCCCCGCAGCCGCTCGCGCAGCTGCTCGAGACCGGCGTTCAGGTCCGGGCCGCCAGGGGGCCTGGGGCCGCGCCCGCCGCCGCCATTCGGCCGACGTTGAGGCGAATCCTTGCGCTCACCGCCATCGCCCGAGGGCGGGGAGCCCCAGGGGCCGGGATTTGCATTGTCGTTCCAGGGCATTTGCCGGGTCGGTCTTTGTTCTTACGCTTCGGGCTTTGTTATGGTCGATCCAGGCGCAGCGCCCATATAGTCCCGGCGCAGTTGAATGGATATGAGACCCAGCCCCCATCAAAGCAAGCCTAAGGCGCCATGAGCGAACAGCCCGCACCCGATAGAGCCGCAATCCTGGCCGCCCTGGACGCCGTCGTGGACCCGAAGTCCGGCAAGGGGCTGACGACCGCGGGCCTGGTCCGCGGCCTGACGATCCGCGGCGAGAAGGCCGTGTTCATGATCGAGATCCCGGCGGCCGACGCCGGGCTCTACGCCCCGGTGCGCGACGCCGCCGAGCGGGCGCTGGCCGCCGTGCCGGGCGTCGGCCACGCCCAGGTGGTGCTGACGGCCGAGAGCGCCGGAGCCCAGTTCGACGTCGCGCCACGCCGCCGCCCGACGGCGCGCGTTCAGGAGGATCCACAGGCGAAGCTGTCACCCATGGGTGAGGCCGAGCGCCCGCCGTTCGTCGGCAAGGTGATCGCCATCGCCAGCGGCAAGGGCGGGGTGGGCAAATCGACGGTGGCGGTGAACCTGGCGGCGGCCTTTGCGCGGCTGGGCCTGAAGGCGGGACTGCTGGACGCCGACATCTATGGCCCTTCGGCGCCGCACATGATGGGCATCAAGCACGAGGAGCCGACCTTCGACGAGGCGAAGCGGCTGATCCCGCTGATGGCCTGGGGCGTGAAGGTGATGTCCATCGGCTTCATCGTCGAGGATGGGACGGCCAACATCTGGCGCGGGCCGATGGCTTCGTCGGCCCTGCGGACCCTGATGAACAGCGTCTGGGGCACCGCGGAGGACCCGCTGGACGTGCTGGTCATCGACCTGCCGCCGGGCACCGGCGACATCCAGCTGACCCTGGTGCAGAAGCTGCAGCTCGACGGGGTGGTGATCGTCTCGACCCCGCAGGAGATCGCGCTGATCGACGCGCGGCGCGCGGCCACCATGTTCCGCAAGACGGGCGCTGCGATCCTGGGGGTCGTGGAGAACATGGCGTGGTTCCCGGATCCCGCCACTGGCGCGCGCATTCCGATCTTCGGCGAGGGCGGCGCGGCGCGCGAGGCCCAGGCGCTAGGCGTGCCCCTTCTGGGCCAGGCGCCCATCGACGTGGCGCTCCGTCAGGCGTGCGACGACGGCGAGCCGCTGGTGGCTTCCAAGCCGGACAGCCCGGCGGCTCACGTCTTCATGGATATCGCGCGGCGACTGATGGCCTGAGCTATTCGGCGGCGGCGGGCCGTTCGCCGACGGCGCCGCCCAGGGTGTCGATGGCGCCTTCCACGCCGACTTCGGCGGCGGCCAGCGCCTCCAACCGGCGGCGGATTTCGCCCTGTTTCTCCGCCGTCAGGGTGTATCCGAAGAACATCGCGCCGCCGATCAGCGCCAGCACGATCGGCGCGAACAGGTAGCACATCTCAAGGCCCCAGATGGCGTGCGGCGTGTTCATCGCCCCATCCTTCGGGTTGAACCCGACATAGGCCAGGATCGGATAGACGATTGAGATGGTGATCGAGGTGCCGAACTTCTGGGTCATGGTGACCAGCGCGAAGAGCACCCCGGAGCGCTCCTGGCCGGTCTCCAGGCGCAGCTGGTCGGCCACGTCGGCGACCATGGCGCGGACCAGCAGGATGAAGGCGCTGGCGCAGAAGCCGACGCTGGCCATGCCCACCGCGGTGATCGCGAACTGGCCGGCCGGCATCGCCATCAGGATGGTCTGGGTGATGGCGTAGGCGACGCAGGCGATCTGCACCGCGCGGTGCTTGCCCACCTTCTGCGCGACCCGGCCCCAGAACGGCGCGCCGATCACACCGGCGGCGGTGTAGGGGATGAGGAGCATCGGCACCTCATGCAGCGAGAATTTCTTCGCCTCGTGGAAGAAGAAGATGAAGATCGGCGCCGTCGTAGCCGGGCCCAGCGTCAGGAACAGGTCCGCCAGGATCAGCCGCAGCATCGAGGGCGTGGTCACCACAGACGCATAGTCCTTGAAGGTCAGGCGCTCCTTCTTGGCCACCGGCGCTTCCCGCTCGGGCACCAGCAACAGCGCCAGCGGAACGGTGATGATCGTCGCGCCGATGATGATCCATCCGATCATCGGAATGCTGGCGGCCTTGGCCGGGTTGATCCGGTCGTTGGTCACCAGCGGCAGGAGGTTCACCGCGACGCTTCCGGCGAAGCCCAGCCCCATCATCCAGCCGAAGATGCGCGAGCGTTCGTCGTAGTTCCCGCTGACCGTGCCAGCCCAGGCGGAGTGGCCCAGCACCAGCAGGGAATAGGACACGTAGAGCAGCGTGTACCAGAGCAGCAGATAGGGGATGCCCGCGTCGAGCGGCGGGTTGAACACCTTGTAGACCGCCAGCACCGTCACCGGCAGGCCGAGCAGATACCAGGGCCGGTATCGGCCGAGCGGTGTCCTGGTCTTGTCCATCAATATGCCGAGCAGCACGTCGATGCCCAGGTCCGACAGGCGGATGGCGGCGATCGTAGCGCCTAGCGTCAGCAGGCTGATGCCGAGGTGCGAGGCGTAGAACTTGGGCAGGTAGACGCCCATGATGCTGAGCAGGAGATAGGCGGGAATGCTGCCGGCGGAGAAGGCGAAGAGCCTTGGAAATGACAATCGGCCCGCAGGGGCCGCGGAGGCTGAAGTCACGGGCGTCTCCCAAATATAAATAGTTCGCCCTCTAATGGGGCGCTTATGTGGGCAGGAGAGCTTGCAGATGACGGTCGTGCAAGGGCTTTCCGTTGCGGCAGGCCGTCACGCGTCGGTGGCGAGCGTCTCGCCGGGCGTGGGCGCAAGGCTCCGGATGATCGGGCTGTCGTCGTTGACGGCGTCTCGCTCGTCCAGCTGGCGGCGGATCTCGGCGTGTCGCTCGGCCGACAGCCCGAAGCCGAGGAAGCAGGCGCCCCCGAGCATCACGAAGGCGATGGGACCGATCACGAAGACGAGGTCGAGGCCGTGGAGCTGGACGGGGCCGTTGATGGCGTGCGGCCGCGCATCGAACCCCACCATGGCCAGGAGCTGGAAGCTAACGAAGATTGAGAGCGCGCTCGCGGCCTTGGTCGTCGCGCTGGTGACGGCGTAGAGCAGGCCGATGAGATCGCGGTCGCTTTCCAGGCGCAGCTCGTCGCCCACGTCGGCGGTTATGGCGCGCACCATCACCACGAACCCCGTAGCCAGGGCCCCCAGGAGGAACATGGGCGCCGCGTAGAGCATCGCCTGCCCCCTGGGCAGGAGCGGGATGACGATCAGCATCACGGCGTAGAGCGTGGTCGAGACGGTCAGGGCGCGATGCTTGCTGGTGCGGTTCGCCAGCCACGCGGTCGCAGGCGCGCCCACAAGCCCCGCTAGGATGTAGAGGATGAGGAGGAGG
>DASRRU010000199.1:0-10310 GCA_035656795.1 Phenylobacterium sp.
GGGCGTGCAGGTTGGGCGGGAACATGTGGAGGGATCCAGGGCCAGGCGGGGCGGTCAGTCGTTGATCGGGAAGGGCGCAGCCTTCTCGACGGGGTGGGACTTGCGCCGGCGTGGCCGTGGCGTGCGTCGGCCAAACAGGAAGTCCGCTACGGCGAGCGCACCCTCTCCGAAAAATAGGGCGACCTCGCCCAGGCCGCGCCAGAAGCGGAGCAGCGGATGCGGCGTTTCGGGACGGGCGCCTTCGATGGGCGCGACGATCGGCGGGTTGAGGTCCTGATCCATGGCCGGAAGCTGAGCCCCCGCAACGGGCGCCGCCTTGATCCGCATCAAGCCGCTTCGGCCGGTAGCGCTTGAGCGAACGCAAGGCGGGCCGGGGCCGGCCGGGACATCTTGCGGAGGAAGCGGCGCCTTGGCGGCCGCAAGCTCGGAGATCGCCATGCGTTGGCTTATTCTGATCACCGCGATGGCCGGCCTTTCTCCGCCTGCCCCTTCGATCCACGGCTTCATGGACAGCGCCGCGCTGATCGCGACCTGCAAGGCCGAGGACGCTGCGGCGCCGACCAAGACCGCGGTCTGCCTCGGCTATATCGCCGGCGTCATGGACCAACTGATGCTTGAACAGTCCGACCTCCAGCCGGAGGCCCGGACGATCTGCCCGCCGCCGGCGCTGACCGTCAACGCAGCCAAGGCCGCGGTCCTGCGGCGCGATGGATGGGCGGTCACTTCCCGACCGGTGGGCGCCGCGGGATTCGTAAAGGCCGCGTTCGAAGATGCCTTCCCTTGCGGCCGGACGGTCTCCGGCTCTTGAGCCCCGGACCCCTCAGACGAGCTCGGTCAGCGCTGGATCGAACGCCTTGCGCGTCGCGGTCCGCACGGTCACCAGCATGTCGCCAACCGCCTCGGCGGTGATGCCGGGCGTCACGCCGCCGAGGTGGACGTGGTCGGCGACCGTCAGGCCACAGACTGCCGCCAGATGGCTGTCGAAGCCCTTGGCCAGGGTGTCCAGCGCCCCTGTCTGCTTGACCCATTCGTCCGGCGCGCCGGAGGTCGTGAAGCTGATGAGCCGCTTGCCATCGAGCAGGGATTGGTTGCCGCCGGGGCCCGGCTCGTAGCCGAAGCCCATGCTGAACACCCGGTCCACATAGCCCTTGAGGATTGCGGGCGGCGCATTGAACCAGAAGGGATAGACGAAGGCGAAGACGTCCACGTGGTCGATCAGGTCGCGTTCGCGCTGGATGTCGGGCGGACAGACATAGCCGCCTGGACCCGGGATTTCCTCGCCGGTCAGGCAGGGGGCAAACCCAACGCGGTAGAGATCGCGGAGCACGCCTTGCTGGCCGAGTTCGGCCACCGCCTTGAGATAAGCGTTGGCGATTTCGCAAGTCAGGCTCTTCGGGTTGGGGTGCGCGACGATGATGGCATGTTTCATGGCGGGGCTCCTGCCCGGCACTGAGCCGCGCGCGCCCGCTCACCGCCTTGATTCAGATCATACGGCGCGGCGTCCCGCGCGGTTGATCTCGATCATCGCGGCACGGTCAGCCGGGCCGCATTCTCCATAGGTGAACGACGCGACGCCCCCTTCGGCCGCAGGGCTGTCCCAGGCCCCGCTGGCCCCCAACCCGGCGCCGACCCTTGCTGCGCGGCCGGTGGCGTTCGACACCTTCCGCGAAAATATGGTCCTGCTGCCGCGCAACAGCCCAGCGCTGCGGCCCCAGAGGCTGGCGGGTCAGCGCCGGGTGGAGGTCAGCGCCGGCGGCGTCAGCCTGCTGGCCGCGCCGATCATCTGCGACGACCTGGACCTCGTGGGCCTGGACGAGCTTGGCCTGCCCCAGCCGCTGCTTCATCGCCTGGGGATCGCCGCCGGCGCACCGGTCACCTTGAAGCCGGCGCGCGCGCCGCAGACCCTTGATTTCGTCCGCGCCAAGATCCTCGGCGAGAGCCTTCCCGACGCAGCCTACGCCGCAATCGCGCGCGATCTGGCCGACCACCGCTGGCTGGACATGGAGATCGCCGCCTTTCTGGTGGCCTGCGCCGCATTCATGACGCCGGACGAGACCCTGGGGCTCACCCGGGGGATGGTGGCGGCGGGCCACACTCTCAGCTGGGGCCGGCCGATGGTGGTGGACAAGCACTGCATCGGCGGCGTGCCAGGCAACCGCACCTCGCTGATCGTGGCGCCCATCGTGGCGGCCCATGGCCTGCTGATGCCGAAAACCTCTTCGCGGGCGATCACCTCGCCGGCCGGGACCGCCGATACCATGGAGGTGTTCGCCCGTGTCGAATTGAACGAAGACGAGATGCGCGACGTGGTCGAGCGCTGCGGCGCCTGCATTGTCTGGGGTGGCCGAGTAAACCTGTCACCCGCCGACGATGTTCTGATCTCGGTGGAGCGGCCGCTGTCGGTCGACACCCCCGACACAATGGTGGCTTCGATCATCTCCAAGAAGGTGGCGGCCGGATCCACCCACCTGTTGCTCGACGTGCCGGTCGGGCCATCGACCAAGGTGCGCGACCGGCGCACGGCGTTGAAGCTCAAGAAGCTGTTCGAATACGTCGCTGCGGGGGTGGGCCTGCAGCTCGAGGTGGTGATCACCGAGGCCCGCGAACCGATCGGGCGCGGCGTCGGCCCGGTGCTGGAATCGCGCGATGTCCTGGCAGTGCTTGAGGGCCGCCCGGACGCACCCGCGGACCTTCGGGACAAGGCGCTCTACTTGGCCGGCCGCATACTGGAAAACGATCCGGAGCTGCGCGGCGGGGCGGGTGGTCGGCGAGCACGCGAACTTCTGGAGAGCGGCGCCGCTCGGGCCAAGCTGGACCAGATCTGCCAAGCTCAGGGACCCTCGCCGCTGGACAATCAGCTCGGTGAGCGGGTCGCAGAGGTGCGAGCGCCTGCCGGAGGCCGGATCGAGGGCGTCGACTGCCTGCGGATCGCCACCCTGGCGCGGCTGGCCGGGGCGCCCACCGATCCTGGCGCCGGGATCGAGCTTCTGCACAAGACCGGGGCTCTCGTAGGCAAGGGCGACCCGCTCTATCGGATCTATGGCTCCGAGCCGTCCGATTTCGGTTTCGCGCTCGAGGCCGCCGGCGTCGACAGCGGCGTGCGGATCGCGCCGTGAGCCCCGCGATCTTCGCCTTCGAGGACGATCATGCCCCGGCCCAAAGGCTGGCCGACGAACTCCAGGCGCCGCTGCATCCGGTTCACCTCCACCGCTTTCCGGACGGCGAAGCCCTGCTGACCGTGGCCGGCGGTCATGACACGGCCTTGCTCTACCGCGGTCTCGACCGGCCGGACGACAAGGTTCTGCCGCTGCGGCTGGCGGCGGACGCGTTGCGCCGGACCGGGGTGAAACGCCTGGTGCTGGTCGCGCCCTACCTGCCGTACCTGCGGCAGGACAAGGTGTTCCAGCCGGGCCAGCCACTTAGCCGTGATGTGCTTGGCGCGGTCGTGGGCCCGGGCTTCGACCGCATCGTCACGGTCGAGCCGCACCTGCATCGCACCCATGACCTGCGGCCGGTGTTCGGCTGCCCAGTGACCGCGCTTTCTGTAGCCCCGCTGTTCGCCCACGCCATCAATGGCTGCGGCGCTACACTGGTGGTCGGGCCCGACGCGGAATCGGAACCCTGGGCTGCGGCGGTGGCGCAGGCGCGCGGCGGCGATCACGCGGTCTTCAAAAAGCGGCGGTTCGGCGATGCCGACGTGGCCCTGCGGCTTCCCGACGGCCTCGATGTGGCCGGCCGCAAGATCGTGCTGGTCGATGACATCTGTTCGTCCGGGGCCACCTTGATCACCGCCACCCGAGAGCTGCACGCGCGGGGCGCGGCGACCATCGACGTCCTGGTCACGCACGCGCTCTTCAGTCCGCAGACCGCGAGCACTCTGCGCCAGGCCGGGGTCCGCCGGATCGTCTCGACCGATTCTTGCCGCCACCCCACCAACGGAATCCAACTCGCCGGCCTGCTGGCCAGCGCCCTTCGCGAGGAGATCGCGCCATGAGCGTGAAACTGACTTTCCACGGCGCCGCCGGTTGCGTCACCGGCTTCTGCGCCAAGTTGGAGACGGGCAAGGCCACGGTGCTGATCGACTGCGGCATGTTCCAGGGCTCGAAGACTCTCAAGGCGTTGAACTACGGCGACTTCCCCTTTGACCCGAAGAGCATCGACGCCGTCCTCCTGACCCACGCCCACATCGACCACTCCGGCCTGCTGCCCAAACTGATGAAGGCCGGCTTCAGCGGTCCGATCTACGCCACCGCCGCCACCCGCGACCTCTGCGCCGTGATGCTCGCCGACGCAGGCGGCATCCAGGAGGGCGAGGTCCGCCACCTCAACCGGCGCAACCAGCAACGTGGCCGCCCGCCGGTGGAGCCGATCTACACCGAGCGCGACGCCGGCAAGGTGATGAAGCAGTTCGCCAAGGTGAAGCTCGGCGTCGAGGCGCCCGTCGCGCCCGGCCTCGAGGCCGTCTACTGGGAGGCTGGCCACATCCTCGGCTCATCCTCCATCGAGCTGATGGTCGATACCGAAGAGGGCGTGATGCGGTTCCTGTTCTCCGGCGACCTCGGTCCTGGCGGCCGGGACTATGCGCCGGATCCGGAAGGGCCGTCCGGCGTCGACCACCTGATCGTGGAATCCACCTACGGCGACCGCGACCGCATCGCCAAGGACGACGATGCGCGCCGGGTCTTGCTGGCCAGGGAACTGAACGACGCCCACGCCGCGGGCGGGCCGGTGCTGATCCCGGCCTTTGCCGTGGAACGCTCGCAAGAACTGCTCGCCGATCTCCTGACCCTGATGGACGAGGGCCAGGTTCCGCGCGGGGAGATCTTCCTGGATTCGCCCCTGGCCATCGAGGCGACCGAGATCTTCCTGAAGCGCGGCTGGAACCACAAAACCGGCCGCAATCCGTTCCAGGATCTGCACGCCGGCGAACGGCTGAAGTTCCTGCGAAAACCGCAGGAGAGTGACAGCATCGAGCGGCTGAGCGGCTGGCACGTGATCCTGGCCGCCAGCGGCATGTGCGACGCGGGCCGCGTGCGCAAGCACCTGAAGCGGCTCTTGTGGCGACGCCAGGCCACAGTGCTGATTTCCGGCTACCAGGCCGCCGGAACGCTCGGGCGCATTCTGCAGGAGGGCGCCACCGAGGTGACCATCCAGGGCGAGCCGGTCCAGGTCCGCGCGCGGGTCCGCTCGCTCGACGTCTACTCCGCGCACGCCGACGCCAGCGGCCTGGCGGCATGGGTTAAGGCTCGCGGCCCCGTGGCCGGCGAGGTGTTCCTGTTGCATGGCGAGCCCGCCGGGCGCGCGGCGCTGAAGGATCGGCTGGTCGCCGCCGGGATGCTGACCGACCGGATTCAGCGCCCGGAAATGGACGAGTCCTTTGACCTGACACGCGACGGCGTGGTCGCTGACACCTCCACGGGCGAGCGGATCTCACCGCGCGCCGTGGCCGGACCCGACTGGCACAACGCCCGCGCTCGCCTGCTGCTGGAACTCGACGAGCGGCTGCGGCGCGCGCCCGACGACGCGACGCGCGAAGCGATGCTGGCGCGGCTCGAAATTCTGCTGGCGCCGCAGGCCGTCCCGAAGGCCAAACCGAAAACGGGCGCCCCGGTGTTGGCCTTGGAAGACTTCACATGAACCCCCTGATTTCGATGACCGGGCTGCTGTTGGCCGCCGCAACTGCGGCTTCCGCCGCCGCACCTGCCGGCGACCCGGCGCTGGCGCGAGGCGCCCATCTGGCGCAGCGCGACTGCGCCGGATGCCACGCAGTGACCTCGGGCGAGCGCAGCCCCAATGTCAGCGCGCCGGGGTTCAACGAGCTGCGCGTGCGCTTCAATCCGATCAGCTTGGAGCGGCGGCTTGAGGTGTTCCCGCGGCACGGACATGAGGGAATGCCGCAACCCGTCATGACGCCTGGCGACATCGCGGACCTGGTCGCCTACATCCAATCCCTCGAACCGTCGACGCGCCAGCCTTGAGGCCTATCGGGTGTTCCCCCGCGCCGCCGGCCGCCTGGGCGGGCCTTGATCCTTCGCAAGGCGCGGCGGCTCGGGCCAGGGCAGGCTGCGGCATGTCTTCAGTCCGCGCGTGCAACTGGCTGGGTGCTTTCCTTCTGGCGGGCGTGCTCGCCCTTTCCGCGGCGGTGGGTCACGCGCAGCCATTGGCGCCATGGGCGCCGTTCGAGCGCAGCGTGGCGCTGCACGCCCTGCATGACGCCGGCGAACTGGCCAACGCACCGGACGCAACGGTCACCGACGAGGCGCTCTCCACAGGCCTGACGCGCCTCGCGCAGGTGGAACTGGGCCAGCGTCTGCGCCCCAGTGCGGTCGATCAGCGGTGGGCGATCGAGCCGCCCCGGCGCGACGTCGTCGCTGAGCTGGCGGCCGCCCGGCAGGCGGGCCGCCTGCAGGCGTGGCTGACCGACCTTTCGCCACCGGCGCCGGGCTACCGCGCCCTCTTGGCCTTGGCCCAACGCTACCGGCAGATCGTCGCCCACGGGGGCTGGCCCGCCCTGCCCAAGGGTCCGGCTCTGCGGCCCGGAGACCGCAGTGCTGTGGTCCCCGCCCTCCGCAGCCGCCTCGCCGCCGAAGGGTACGGCGACGCAGTCGCCCGCGACGTCGCGGTCCTCGATGCGCCATTGCAGCATGAGCTGAGCGCATTCCAACGCGCCCACAGCTTGCCGCAGACCGGCGGACTGGACGCTGCGACGCGCGCGGCGCTTGACGTCCCGGCGCAGATGCGGCTGGCGCAGTTCGAGGCAAATCTGGAGCGCTGGCGCTGGCTGCCGCACACCCTGCCAGCCGACCGCCTGGAGCTGGATGTGGCCGGACAGTCGGCGGTGCTGTTCGACGATGGCGCGGCGGTGCTGGAGATGAAGGTAATCGTCGGCGACCCGCGCCACCGCACGCCCATGTTCGTCTCGCGCCTGACCTCGGTCGTGTTCGACCCGCCGTGGAACGTGCCGAGCGACATTACCAAGGCTGAGATCCTGCCCAAGGCGGCCAAGGATCCCGACTACCTCGCCCGAAACGACTTCGTCTGGGTCGATGATCGGTTGCAGCAGTTGCCGGGCCCGAAGAATGCGTTGGGCGACATCAAGTTCGACCTGCCGAGCCCATTCGGGGTCTACCTGCACGACACGCCGGCCAGGTCGCTGTTCGCCCGCTCGTCACGGGCGCTCAGCCACGGCTGCATGCGTCTGGAGAAGCCCCAGGCCCTGGCCGAGGCTCTGCTGACGCCCCAGGGCTGGACGCCTCAGACGATCGCCACGGCCGTGGCGGCGGGCCATACCCAGGTGACGCCGCTGCGGCAGAGCCTGCCGCTCTATGTCCTCTATTGGACCGTGGTCGTGCAGCCTGACGGCGAGCCGCAGTTCCGCCCAGATATCTATGGGTGGGACCGCAAACTTTCCGAGGCCCTTGCCGGTGCGACGGGACGGGTGGCTTCGGCCGCCCGGCCGGATACGGTCTGTGCGGTTGTGACCGGTTGAACCGCCTTCGATAGGTGCGGTATCGTGGCCCTATGTTGACGGCGCGACGGACATTGCTGACGGGCGTCCTGGGCTTGGCTGGCGCCGCGGCCCTGACGCCTTTCGCCCGCGCCGCGGACGTGGCGCCGCGCAGCTTGTCGCTGTTCAACCTTCACACCGGCGAGAGTCTCAAGACGACTTTCTTCGAGAGTGGGTCCTATGTCCCGGACGCCCTGTCGGCGATGAACCAGTTGCTGCGCGATTTCCGCACCGGAACTGTGCACCCGATCGCGCCAGGCCTGCTGGACCTGGTGGCGACGCTGACCGAACGCCTGGACACCCGCGAGACCGTCTACGTGATTTCCGGCTACCGTTCGCCCCAGACCAATGCGGCCCTTCATGCCCGTAGCAGCGGCGTCGCGGCCCATAGCCTGCACATGGACGGCATGGCGATGGATATCCGCATCCCCGGCGTGGAGCTGGCTCACCTGCGCGACGCGGCCTTGTCGCTGCAGCGCGGCGGCGTCGGGTTCTACCCGGGCTCCGACTTCGTCCATGTCGATGTGGGCCGCGTGCGCCGCTGGGGCGGCGCCGCCGCCTAGGACTTTGAGCCACGTCAAGGCGCGCGGCAGCTGAACCGTCTAGCGGCGGATCATGGACTCCTCTTACAGCTGGCGGTCTCGTCGGCCGCGGTGGGCGCGACCGCGCTGATCCACCTCGCGGGCGTGGCCCTTTTGATCGGGCTCTTGCGGGTCCACGGGTCGCGACGGCGCACGCCGCATGTCCGACTGACCCAGGCCCTGCTGGTGCTGGTCGCGGTGGGGTCGCTGTTCGTCCTGCACGCGATCGAGATCTGGCTCTATGCGGCTTTCTACGTCCTGGTCGGAGAGCTCAAAACCTTCAGCGAAGCGCTGTATTTCTCGACCTCGACCTACGCCACCATTGGCTATGGCGACATCGTGCTGACGCCCCGTTGGCGGATCGTAGGCGCCATTGAGGGCGTCAACGGCATCATCTTGCTGGGATGGTCGACAGCGTTCTTCGTATCGATCGTCCAGCGCGTCGATGCGCTCGAACGGGGCGAAGTTGCGCCGTGATGGGCTTCAGCACCACGCGGGCGTCCAGGGCCAAGACCCCGCCGGCGTCGCAGAGCAGGGGATTTATGTCGAGCTCGGCGACCTCCGGCAGGTCGATGGCCAGCTGGCCGAGCGCGATCAGCACTCGCACGAGTGCGGCGACATCGGCGGGTTTGCGGTTGCGGTAGCCCGCAAGCCGGTGCGCGATCCGCGTGCGGAGGATCATATCCCGCGCCAGGGCCGCGTTCAGCGGCGCCAGCGCCAGCGCCCGGTCGGCGGCCACCTCCACGGCGACGCCGCCCTGGCCGACCATGATCACCGGGCCGAACGTGGGGTCGCGCACGATCCCGGCGAGCAATTCCTCAGCGGCAGGGCGGGACACCATCGGCTCGACGATGAAGCCATCGATCTTGGCGTCCGGACGAGCCGCCGTCACCGCCGCCAGCATCCGCTCGGCGGCTTCGCCGACATGGTTCGGCGCGAGACCCAGCCGTACGCCGCCGACGTCGGACTTGTGGGTGATGTCGCGCGACAGGATCTTCAGCGCAACTGGCGCGGGCAAGACGCGCGCAGCTTCGGCGGCGGCGACGGGAGTCGCGGCTGTGACGCTTCGAACCACCGGCGCCCCGTAGGCCGCCAGGAGGTCGCGGGCCTCGGGGTCGGTGAGCAGGCTGCGCCCGGCGGCGAGCGCCTTGACGATGATCGCCCGCCCGACGGCGGACCCGGACGGGCCGTCGCTGGCGTTCGAGGGATGGGCCAGGAGCTCGCGGCTACGGCGCAGGCCGGTCAGCTGGGCGAAGGCCCGCGCGCCGGCCTCCGGTGTCTCGAAGCTGGGCAGTCGCGCGGCGGCGAGGCGAGCGCGGGCGTCCGCCATGCCCTCGCCGCCAAGCCAGGCGGCGAGCACGGGCTTGCCGCCCCGCGCGGCGCTGGCGGAGACGACCTCGGCGGCCGCCGCGCCACTGTCGGCGACGGCAGTCGGGCAGTACAGGGCCAGGACCGCGTCAACCTCCGGCGCGGCCAGCAGGACCGCCAGAGCCTGGCCGTAGAGGCGCGGGTGGGCGTCGCCCAGGATGTCCACTGGATTGCGGCGCGACCAGGCCGGAGGCGCGATGGCGTCGAGGGCCGTCACGGTTTTTGGCGACAGCTCAGCCAACCGCTCGCCAAGCGCAGCCATGGCGTCGACCGCCAGGACGCCGGCGCCGCCGCCGTTGGTGAGGATCGCCAGCCGGTCGCCGCTGACCGATAGCCCGGCGCTGAAACTCGCAGCGGCCCGCAGGAAGCCCTCAAGATCGTCGACGACCAGCAAACCCGCACGGCGGAAGGCGGCGTCATAGACCGCCGCGGTGCCGGCCAGGGCGCCGGTGTGCGACAGGGCCGCCTTGGCGCCGGCGGCGCTCCGCCCTGCCTTGATGACCGCCACCGGCTTGGCGCCGGCCGCCCGGCGCGCGGCGGCCATGAATTTGCGCCCGTCGGCGACGCCCTCAAGGTAGACGAGGATAGCCTGGGTTTCGTCGTCGTCGGCCAGGTGGTCGAGGACGTCGGCGACGTCGATGTCAGCGCAGTCGCCGACCGTCACCACGTGCGAGAAACCGACGCCGGCGGAGGAGCCCCAATCCATGGCTGCAGCGGCGACCGCGCCCGACTGCGCCACCAGGGCGATATGGCCAGCCGGCGGCAGGCGCTGGGCGAAGCTGGCGTTGACGCCGGCGGCCGGCGACAGCAGCCCCAGGCAGTTGGGGCCCAAGATCCGCAGCCGGTGCTGGCCG
>DASRRU010000200.1:0-4609 GCA_035656795.1 Phenylobacterium sp.
CCATCGTCAAGGGCATGGGCGATTTCGACCAGCCCGACTACGCCGGCCGCTACGTCCGCTATGGCGTGCGCGAGTTCGGCATGGCGGCGGCCATGAACGGCATGGCCCTGCATGGCGGCGTGATCCCCTATTCGGGGACCTTCCTGGTGTTCTCCGACTACAGCCGCCCGGCGATCCGCCTGGGCGCGCTGATGGGCGCTCGGGTGATCCACGTGATGACCCACGATTCCATCGGCGTCGGCGAGGACGGGCCGACCCACCAGCCGGTGGAGCATGTGGCTTCCCTGCGGGCCATCCCCAACCTCAACGTCTTCCGTCCGGCCGACGCGGTGGAGGCCGCGGAATGCTGGAAACTGGCGCTGGAGGCGCGCAAGACGCCCTCGGTGATGGCGCTGTCCCGGCAGAAGGTCATGCCCGCGCGCACCACGGTCGCGGGCGAGAACCTCTCGGCTCGCGGCGCCTACCAGCTGGTCGGCGCCGGCCATCCCGCCCAGGTCACGATCTTCGCCTCAGGTTCGGAGGTGGGCGTGGCGCTGGCCGCCCGCGGGCTGCTGGAGGTCGAGGGGATCGGCGTCCGCGTGGTGTCCACGCCCTGCTGGGAGCTGTTCGACGCCCAGCCCGAGGACTACCAGGCACAGGTGATCGGCGAGACTGATGTGCGGGTCGCCGTGGAGGCGGGCATCCGCATGGGTTGGGACAGGTTCATCGGCGAGGACGGCGTCTTCGTCGGAATGACCGGCTTCGGCGCCAGCGCACCCGCCGAGGTGCTCTACAAGCACTTCGGCATCACCGCCCAGGCGGTGGCCGCCGCGGCCAAGGCGAAGCTGTAGGGGCCGTCCCGTGCGCCTCGGCACACCGCTTTCGCCCACGGCCGTCAAGGTCATGCTGCTGGGCTCCGGCGAGCTCGGCAAGGAGGTGGCGATCGAGCTGCAGCGGCTAGGCTGCGAGGTGATCGCCGTCGACCGCTACGCCGACGCGCCCGCCATGCAGGTGGCGCACCGCTCCCATGTGATCGCCATGACCGACGCCGCGGCCCTGCGCGCCCTGGTCGAGGCCGAGCGGCCGCACCTGATCGTGCCGGAGATCGAAGCCATCGCCACCGACGAGCTCGCCGCCATCGAGGCCGCCGGCCTGGCTGTCGTCATTCCAACCGCTCGTGCCGCGCAGCTGACCATGAACCGTGAGGGCATCCGCCGGCTGGCCGCCGAGGACCTCGGCCTTCCGACCAGCGCCTATGCCTTCGCCTCGTCCGAGGTGGAGCTGGCGAAGGGCGCGCAAGCCGTGGGCTTCCCCTGTTTCGTCAAGCCGGTGATGAGCTCGTCCGGCAAGGGCCAGTCCTACGTCGAGGGCCCGGAGGGGATCGCCGCGGCGTGGCGCTACGCCCTCGAAAGCGGCCGGGTCGAGCAGGCGCGGGTAATCGTCGAGGGCCGCGTCGACTTCGACTTCGAGATCACCCAGCTCACCGTCCGCAGCCTGAAGGACGGCGCGGTGGTGACTGGCTTCTGCGAACCGATCGGCCACCGCCAGGTGAAGGGCGACTACGTGGAGAGCTGGCAGCCGCAGGCGATGAGCCCGGCTGCGCTGACGGCCTCGCGCGAAATCGCCGCCAAGGTCACCGACGCGCTGGGCGGCCAGGGCCTGTTCGGCGTCGAGCTGTTCGTGAAGGGCGACCAGGTCTGGTTCTCAGAGGTCAGCCCCCGGCCGCATGACACTGGCCTGGTGACCCTGGCCACTCAGTATCAGAGCGAGTTCGCCATCCACGCCCGCGCCATCCTGGGTCTGCCGGTGGACGTGTCCCTGCGCGAACCTGGCGCCAGCGCGGTGATCTACGGCGGCCTGGAGGCCAAGGGCATCGCCTTCGAAGGCGTCGCCGAGGCCCTTGCCGTCCCGGGCGCCGACCTGCGCCTGTTCGGCAAGCCGGAGAGCTTCCAACGTCGCCGCATGGGTGTCGCGCTCGCCCGTGGCGCAGCCGTCGATGAGGCGCGTGCGAGGGCGATGGAGACGGCCAGCCGGGTGAACCCGGTTACAGGCTGACGCCGAACTTGACCGCTCCGGGGCTTGACTTGAGCCCCCTCGGCCCCAAAAACGCCCGAACTTCAATTGGGAGAGCTGATCTCATGACCGTCCGCGTCGCCATCAATGGTTTCGGCCGCATCGGCAGGCTGGTCCTGCGTTCGATCGTCGAACATGGGCGCACCGACATCGAGGTTGTGGCGATCAACGACCTGGGCCCGGTGGAGACCAACGCCCACCTGCTGCGCTACGACAGCGTGCACGGCCGCTTCCCCGGCGTGGTGACGACCGGCGAGGACTGGATCGACGCCGGCCGCGGCAAGATCAAGGTCACGGCGATCCGCGATCCCAAGGACCTGCCGCACAAGGACCTGAACGTCGATATCGCGCTCGAGTGCACCGGCCTCTTCACCACCAAGGAAAAGGCCAGCGCCCACCTCAGCGCCGGCGCCAAGCGGGTGATCGTGTCCGCGCCCTGCGACGGTGCGGACAAGACCATCGTCTTCGGCGTGAACGAGGGTGCGCTCACCGCCTCCGACCTGGTGATCTCCAACGCGTCCTGCACCACCAACTGCCTCGCGCCGGTCGCCCACGTGCTGCAGGGCCTCTGCGGCATCGAGCGTGGCTACATGACCACGATCCACTCCTACACCGGCGACCAGCCGACGCTGGATACGCTGCACAAGGACCTCTACCGCGGCCGCGCCGCGGCCATGTCGATGATCCCGACCTCGACCGGCGCGGCCAAGGCGCTGGGTCTGGTGATCCCGGCCCTGGCCGGCAAGCTGGACGGCTCCTCGATCCGCGTGCCGACCCCCAACGTCTCGGTGGTCGACCTGACCTTCGTGCCGGGCAGGAAAGTCACCGTCGAGGAGATCAACGCGGCCATGGAGGCCGCCGCTGCGTCGGGGTCGCTGAAGGGCATCCTGGCCGTGACCAAGGACCCTCTGGTCTCGATCGACTTCAACCACGCCCCGGCCTCCTCGACCGTGGCCCTGCCACAGACCCAGATTGTCGATGGCGGCCTCGGTCGAGTGCTCTCCTGGTACGACAACGAGTGGGGCTTCTCGACGCGGATGAGCGACACCGCCGTCGCCTTGGCCAAACTTATCTGATCCTGATGCGCATGGTTTTCGCTCCGATCGTCCCGGCGAAAGCCGGGACCCAAGCCGAGGCCAATCGCCGAGAGGTCGCATGGATCCCGGCTTTCGCCGGGATGGTCGGTGGAGGGATGGCATGAGTTTTCACACGCTCGACGACGCCGACCTCCAGGGCAGGCGCGCCCTGGTCCGCGTGGACTTCAACGTCCCCATGGAGGACGGCCAGGTCACCGACGACACCCGCCTGCGGGCCGCCAAGCCGACGATCGACAAGCTGCGTGCCGGGGGCGCCAAGGTGATCCTGCTGGCGCACTTCGACCGGCCCAAGGGCAAGGTGGTCCCCTCCATGAGCCTGCGGCCCATTGTCGAGCCCCTGTCGAAGGTGCTGGGCGCGCCGGTGGCCTTCGCGGAGGACTGCATCGGGCCCAAGGCGCGCGCGGCGGTGAACGCCCTGCAGCCGGGCGACGTCCTGTTGCTGGAGAATGTCCGCTTTCATCCGGGCGAGGAGGCCAACGACCGCACCTTCGCCGACGCCCTGGCGGCCAACGGCGACCTCTATGTCAACGACGCCTTTTCCGCCGCCCACCGGGCGCACGCCTCCACCGAGGCGATCGCACGCCGCCTGCCGGCCTATGCGGGCGAGCAGATGCGCCTGGAGCTGGAGGCGCTGGACCGCGCATTGGGCCACCCCGAGCGGCCGGTCATGGGCATCGTCGGGGGCTCGAAGGTCTCCACCAAGCTCGACCTGCTGCGCCACCTGGTCACCAAGCTCGACAAGCTGGCGATCGGCGGGGGCATGGCCAACACCTTCCTCTACGCGCAAGGCCACGATGTCGGGGCCTCCTATTGCGAGAAGGAGCTGGCGGACACCGCCCGCGAGGTGATCCGTCTGGCCGGCCAGAACAACTGCAAGCTCTTCCTGCCGCTGGACATCGTGGTGGCCGAGAAGCTGGCGCCCGGCGCGCCGGCCCGGGTGCGCGACGTGGGCTCCATCGACGAGGACGAACGCATCCTCGACGCCGGCCCCGAGACGGTCGAGCGCCTCTGCCGGGCCATGGCGAATTCCAAGACGTTGATCTGGAACGGCCCTCTGGGCGTTTTCGAGATACCGCCCTTCGACAAGGGCACGGTGGAGGCGGCCAGGTGCGCCGCCAAGCTCGCGAGAGAGGGGAAGCTGGTGGCCGTGGCCGGCGGCGGTGATACGGTGGCGGCCCTGAACGCGGCGGGGGTCGTGGACGACTTCACCTTTGTCTCCACGGCTGGCGGCGCGTTTCTTGAATGGATGGAAGGCAAGACGCTGCCGGGGGTGGCGGCGCTTCTCGATAAGAGACTGCCCCGCTAAGGGTGGCGCAAAAAAAGCTTGGGACAACGACGATGGCGCGGATCACGCTGAGACAACTTCTGGATCACGCCGCCGAGCACGGCTACGGCGTGCCGGCCTTCAACATCAACAACATGGAACAGGGTCTGGCGATCCTGGAGGCGGCCGACGCGGT
>DASRRU010000201.1:0-3237 GCA_035656795.1 Phenylobacterium sp.
TCACGATCACTTTCAGCCGGGGAAGGGCGGCGATGCGGGCGGTCACGAACGGGCGGCAGTTGTGCTCCTCCGACGTCTCCGGCTTGTTCCCCGGCGGGGCGCAGCGCACGGCGTTGGAGATCATGCAGTCGACCAGCTTCAGGTCGTCCTGGCCGTTCGGGTCGTAGCTTCCGGTCGCGAAACCCGCGGCCATCAGGGTGCCGTAGAGCAGGATGCCCGCATGGTCGCCGGTGAACGGCCGCCCCGTGCGGTTCGCCCCGGTCCGCCCGGGCGCCAGCCCCGTCACCAAGAGCCGCGCGTCCGGATCGCCGAACGACGGCGCCGGGCCGTTGAACCAGTCGGGATGGGCCGCCGCGTTCGTCGCTCGGTAAGCCACCAGCCGTGGGCACAGGGGGCAGTCGCGCGCAGGCTCCGCCTCAACGCCGCCTTCAGGCCTCAGCATCGGCGTCCGGTTCTTCCTCGTGCCGCCGCTCGTTGCGGCTTTCCTGGATGAACCGGGGCAGGCGCGAGGGCCGCCCGATGATGTCCGAGAGGTCCGCCAGGTCGACGAAGTTGTCCGCCTGCCGGCGCAGGTCGTCGGAGGCCATCGGCGGCTGCGACTTCACGGTGGAGACCACCGTCACCCGCGCGCCCCGGCGCTGCACCGCGGCCACCAGCGCCCGGAAGTCCCCGTCGCCGGAAAACAACACCATATGGTCGGCGCCGCCGGCAGCCATCTCCATCATGTCGACGGCGACCTCGACATCCATGTCGCCGCGCCAGCGTTTGCGACCCTGGCTGTCGGTGTATTGCCGCGCAGCCTTGGTCACCAGGGAGTAGCCGTTGTAATCGAGCCAATCGACCAGCGGGCGGATCGGGGAGTACTCCTCGTCCTCTACCAGGGCGGTGTAGTAGTAGGCGCGCACCAGGACGCCCCGCTTGCGAAATTCTTCCAGGAGCTTGCGGTAGTCGATGTCGAAGCCCAGGCCCTTGGCCGCGGAATACAGGTTCGACCCGTCGATGAAGAGCGCCAGTCGGTCGGTGGGGTAAAAGGTCATCGTCGCGAAATTCCCAATGGCGAAATATTCAGGGGTCGCTGGCTTGGGCCTGGACAGCGCGGTGATCGTGGCTCTGGGCTCGAATATGCCCGGCGATCAGCCGTCGTCCGAAGCCTTGCTTGCAGCGGCCCTATCGCAGTTTCCTCGGGCCGGATTGCCCGTGCTGGCCCGGTCGGGCTGGTGGCGCTCTGCCGCCTGGCCCGACCCGAAGGGCAAGGAATATCGCAATGGGATCGCGATTGTCGAGATGAACGGCCCTCCGCAGGCGGTTCTGGAGGCGCTTTTTGCCATCGAGCGGCAGTTTGGCCGGGAACGTGGCGAGCCCAATGCGCCCAGGACGCTTGACCTGGATCTGATCGCGTATGGGCGCGAGGTGAGCGAGGGGCCAGACCTGATCCTGCCCCACCCAAGAGCCCACGAGCGCCTGTTCGTCATGGGGCCCCTGGCCGAGATCGCGCCAGGGTGGGTGCATCCGGTGCTGGGCCAGACGGCGGTGCAGTTGGCCGAGGCGGCGACGGTAGGGCGGGACGCTCGGCCCATCCCCTAGATCGCGTCATCACCGCGCAGGCGGGGATGACGGGTGGAGGATCTAGGCCACGCCCTGCCGGCGCCGATCGTCACGAGTGATTTGTAGGCCGCGCGGACCGGGCGCGAGGCTCCAGCGCCCTCGGTCCACCAGGTCGGGGTCGAGCTTGGAAGCGATGATCGCGCCCTCCATGACCAGGCCCGCGGCAAGCGCCGGGGGCACGACCGTCGCGGCGTGGGTGATCAGCCGCGCGGTGACGACCCCCAGGATCGCCGGCCAGTGCGCCTCGTGCAGCGGCGGCTCGTCCTTGAACTCCATGGGCATCGGTGCGCTGAGGATGCGGCGCGCGGTCGGCCACAGCACCCGCAACAGATCCTGCGGCCGGGCCAGCGCCGCGCGGTCCTCGCTGACCGCCAATCGGTCGAACTCGCCCTCGGCCGCGGCCTTGGCGATGTTTCGTTCCAGCTCCCAGTAGTCCGCAAAATCGGTGCGTTCGGCCCCGGCCCGGCAAGCCGCCTGGACCACGAACCGCTGCAGCGGAAAGCCGTGGCCGTAGCCGAGCAGCAGCGCCGCATTGATCCAGCGTCCCCCCAGATGGCGCTGACCGTCCTTGCCCATGCGCAGCACCAGACTTTCCGGCGCCACCAGGTCGCGCCGGGCGGCAAGCAGCTCCCCCTGTTCGAGCGCGGAATTCTGCGCCGCGAAACCGACGAGCGCGCCGGCCGCCACCATCAGGCTCTGGGCCCGCACGTCGGTGGCGGGGATCTTCTGCAGGAGGACCTGGCGCAACGCCGCCGTCACCAAGTTGGCGCGGTTGGCCGACTCCGGCTCCCACGGGAAGCGTTCCGGGCGGGCAGCGGGCCCCGAGGACTTCTGGGCCGACATACGCGACTCCGAGAGATACGAAGCGCCACCCTAGCGGCCCACCAGTTGAGCAATTGCAACCAGGCGTGGTGAACGCGGTCTAAGGATTTGGGGCCGCCCGAAATCCACGGCGCCAATTTGCCTGGCCGCGAAGCGCAGTCCCCGTCAGACCGAACCCGAGGATCGCCAGCCACCAGGTCTCGGGTTCCGGCGCAACGCTCAATCTGCCGAACAGGCCATGGGCCTCGTCGGAGAGCCCGGCGGTGAAATAGATGTCCTGTTGGCTACCGGTGACCCCGTTGCCGGGCGTCAGCGCCCACAGGTCTCCGAACTGCAGCGGGTTGCCGTCCCGGCCGAGCAACCTGCCCTCGAAGGTCCCGGTGGTGTCATTGAATGCGCTGATCGTTCCGTCGCCGAAGTTGCCGACCAGCAGGTCGCCGGCGAAGTCGCCAAAGGTGCTCGGCGCGATCGCGAGCCCCCAGGGCGAGTTGATTTCGCCGCCAAGGGACACGAGCCGCCGGTTGAAAGTCCCGTCGAGATTGAAGACGTCGACATAGCCGTGGCCGGCGCCGGCCACGTCGTCGTGCCTGGCGGCGTCCTGCAGCGCGAAGGTGACGTAGAGTTCCCCGTTCAGCGTCTGGACGTTGAAGGGCGCATATCCGGCGGCCACGTTGGGATCGGTGAAGGTCGTCGGCGCGGCGCTGAAGCCGTTGGTGAACATCTGGACGTCGCCGGTGTGGAAATCGGAGGCGTAGAGGTGATTTCCCGCTCCGTCCGAAGCGATCGCGAGCCCCTTGTAGACCGCGCCGA